>JBOHHE010000335.1:0-13479 GCA_050700355.1 Pseudonocardiaceae bacterium | reverse complement strand
CTATAGCACGCATTCCCACTCACGGGGGGCGCGGAGTGCCCCATGACGATAACTGTGAATGGAGAGCCCTGGGAGCTTCCGGATGGCACCGTGGTGGCTGATGTGCTCCAGCGGCTAGGCGCGCCGTCGTTCGGTGTCGCCGTGGCCTTGGACGATGCCGTGCTGCCGCGCGACTCGTGGCCGACGGCAGTCCTGCGGGACGGTGCCACAGTCGAAGTACTGACCGCGGTACAGGGAGGTTGATCGCAAGTGGCTGACGATCCACTGGTCATCGCGGGGCGGGAGTTCGGCTCCCGACTCATTCTGGGTACCGGGGGAGCGGGCAACCTCGCCATTCTGGAGCAGGCGCTGCTCGCCGCGCAGACCGAGCTGACCACTGTCGCGATCCGCCGAATCGACACCGGCCGGCGCAGCGGAGTACTCGACTTACTGGCCCGGCACGGGATTGAGCCACTGCCCAACACCGCCGGCTGTCGCAGCGCAGCGGAGGCGGTGCTCACCGCGCAACTGGCCCGCGAGGCTCTGGAGACCTCCTGGGTGAAGCTGGAGGTGATCGCCGATGACCGCACCCTGCTGCCCGACCCGATCGAGCTGCTGGACGCCGCCGAGCGGCTCGTCGACGACGGCTTCACCGTGCTGCCCTACACCAATGACGACCCGGTACTTGCCCGCAAGTTGGCCGACGCCGGATGCGCTGCGGTAATGCCGCTGGGTTCGCCGATCGGCACCGGTCTGGGCATCGGCAATCCACACAACATCGAGATGATCGTGGCGCAGGCCCAGGTCCCGGTGGTCCTCGACGCCGGCATCGGTACCGCGTCGGAAGCCGCCCTGGCCATGGAACTGGGCTGCGACGCGGTCCTGCTGGCCACCGCCGTGACCCGAGCCGACGATCCACCGAGAATGGCCGAAGCAATGCGCCTAGCCGTCCAAGCAGGCCGCCACGCCAGACTGGCCGGCCGCATCCCCAAACGCTTCTGGGCCCAAGCCTCCACTCCCGAACGCACCCCCTAACAACCCCGCGTGTCCGGCTCCCATGCACGGTGTGTCCGGCGCTCATGCACCGTGTGTCCTCCAGGCGTCGGCGCCGATCCTGAAGCACCGGTCGTGGTCTACCCTCCGAGTCCGTGATCGAATACCTTGGCTGAGCCCAGGCAGTGTTAGCGGGAGTAGCGGTGCTTGACATTGGGTGGGAAATAGTCGGGGTCGCCTGGTGGGTGCAGGGTGACATGTGGGAGCTGGTGCTCCGGCGGGGTGTAATGGGCGAATTCGCTGTTCAGCCTGCGTAGTGCGGCGGCGATGGACTGCGCGAGGTCACGCTGCATCTGCTCGATTCCGGTCACTCCAGGGGCCAGCTCGACCGCGATTGCCAGGTAACGGTCCCGATCGGCGTCCTCTCTCGATTCCATTACGAACTTGCCGGTGACCCACGCCGCGACCGAAGGCTGCTCCAGACCGACGGCGATGTTCTCCGGATAGATGTTTGCCCCGAAATAGGACGCCGTGAACAGCGAGCGCCCAAACACGTGGACGAACGGCAGCGGGCGGATGCCTCGACCGCGTCCAGCCAGATCCAGCTCAGCCGGCCCGAGTTCCATGGCAGGGTCGAAGCCGTGATCGGCCAAGAAAGCCAGCATGGCATCGAACGAGGTGAGCCCCCCGGTATCGGCAATGTGGTAACGGATCAGCGGAATCCCGTTGTCGCCGGTGAACAGCAGCGTGCCGTCGTGCACCTCGAACAGCCGGCTGCGCGGGTCGTACTGGCACAGCGTGGGCAGCCGTGACTCCCCGAACAGCTCCCGCGCGACGGCCGGGTGGGTCGCCAGGAACCGCCGAATGCAGATCGACAACGGCGTTTCAGTGGCCAGCACGCCCGCGTCGGCGGTGCCGTAGAGCGAAGCGGAGTCGAAGCACGACTCGCCGACGCCCAGGCGCGAACCCATCAGCGTGCGCCACTCCTCGCTGAACACCTCTCCGGCCAGCACCAGCTTGACGTGGTAATCCGGCCACGACACGCCGCGGGCCAAGCCGGTGTCGACCACACCCTTGAGGAACGGCGGGTATCCGAGCAACACCACCTGGTCGAACTGCGAGCCCAGCGCGGTGACCACCCGCAGGACCTCCTCGACGTTGCTGCCTGGCGTGACCACCGTGATCGGATAGCCCTTGGCCGCCAGGTGGCGACAGCAGCTCGCGGTGTACATCCCACCGACCCAGGTACCCAGCGCGAAGCACACCACGGCCAACGTGCTGCGCTGGTCGGCGGCGAAACTGTCGTGGAAGACCTGCTCGAACCGGATGGCGACGGCGAACTCGTCGGCCACGGAGCGATGCCAGAAGGTGGGCTCTCCGGTGGAGCCCGAGGACACCGCGATCATGTCGCAGCTCGCCAATTCGCCGTCGCGACACAACTGGGTCAGCGGATACCTTCGCAGGTAGTTGTCCTTGGTGAGCAGCGGAAGCGTCCGGAAATCCGCGACGGTCCGCACCGTCGCCGGGTCGATGTCGTGCTCGGCGAGCAGCGCTCGGTAGGCCGGCACCGAAGCGGCGACCGACCCGAACAGCTCGAGCGCGCGCACCTCCGCCAGGATGGTCGCCGCGGCCACCGCATCCTCCCGCTGGTGCTCGGCGACGTCGCTCTTCACCTCGCTGGCGATCTGTTCCTCCATCGCGCGGACCACCACGGCGATGAACAGATTCAGGACCGCGAACGTGGACACCAGCAGATAGACCACGAAGAAGATCCAGGCCAGCGGCTGGACCGCCATCGCCCCCCGCGCGCTGGTCGCCCAGTCGTCGGTGGTCATCACCTGGAACAGGGTGAACAACGACGAGCCGAACACGCTCCACGGGTCGCGGAAGAAGCGCCAACCGTGCGCGACCAGCCGAAGGGTCAGCTCCACCACGAAGATCGTCAGCGCGATCGAATCCACCGCGTGCAGCAGGCCACCGAACTCGGCGATCAGCCGGTCGGAGGTCTCCAACCCCAGCGTGATGGCGTTGAGCACGATCACCACGACGATGAACCGCTGAAAACGGTCGCCATCGACGATGGCTGCGCAGACGATCCCGCCAAATCATTGTCACCTTCGCTGGTCGGGCTCGGGATATCGCCAGCGGCCGACTCTAGTGGGAGCTGCCCGCACCAGCCGATCGATCACGTGCCGGCGGGGCGTTCGCGGAGTCCGGGTCGAAGTCAGCGCCAGTCCGGGTTGCGGTCACCGTCAGGTGATCGGTACCGGTGAGCAGCGCGACCGGGGCCGTGTGTCCAGGTTCGTCGGGCAGGTACGCCCGGGCGAGCACCAGCAAGTCACTGTAGACCAGCAGTCGGTGATATCCAATTCGATTGTTTCTTGATATCGTCAGGGTGTTGTCTCAAGTCGGAGATAGTGCTGGAAGGAGATAGTCGCAGTGACCCGTACCTTGGTGGATCTGCCGGACGACCTCGTCCAGCGGGCCATGGAGCTGACCGGAGCGCCGTCCAAGAAAGCCATGATTACTCGTGCGCTTGAGGAGCTGGTCAACCGGGAGGCCCAGCTCAAGATGATCGACTGGATTCAGCGCGGCGGCCTGCCGGGACTCACCGACCCCGATGTGCTGGCCGACGCTCGGCGATGACCACGCTGTACCTGGTCGACAATAGTGTGTTTCAGCGCCTGCCACACCAGCCGCAGGTTGCCGACGCACTGCGGGCGTTCGCCACCAGGGGGCTGTTCGCCACCTGCCTGCCGATCACCTTGGAGGCTGGGCATAGCGCGGTGAGCGGCGAGCAGCACGCCCAGGTCATGGAGCTGATCAACGCTCGGCGGCGGCTCCCGATCACCGCCGAGGTCGAAGCGCTGGCGGTGACGCTGCAAGCAGCCTTGTGGAACGGCGGCCTGGTCCGGGCCGCGGGCGTCAACGACCTGGTGATCGCCGCCACCGCCATTGTGCATAGCGCGGTCGTGCTGCACTACGACGCGGACTACGAGCACATCGCCAAAGTCTCGGAACTCAACCAGCTCTGGGTGGTGCCGCGCGGCTCGGCGGCGTAAGCCGGGGTATTCGGAGGATATCAGGATCTTAGCTAAGAGCTAAGCTCAACATTGACGTGAGCGGCCCGAGTTCCGGATGGCAGCTGAAGCACATGTCCGAAACCGGTGAAGGCAACTCCTGCCGGCAGGGTATTGCACTTCGGTCGAGGAGGGCCATTGCGGGAGCACTGAGACTGGGGGGAGTCGATGGGTTTGTGGTCTGATCCTGCCCAAGCAAACTGCCGCCATTGTCGTCACGACTCAAAACGGCGCCGAGGACTGTGGTTACGACTGCGGTTAAAATAACGAAAATTCCGGCGATCAGCGTGAGTTTAAATTGGCTTGCGTCCTGAGCGCTCTGTGGCTGTCTATTGTCCACCTCATTGTTATGGCGTGCACGCAGGCGAGCTCGTAACACCGGTGCAGCGTGTCGGGATGCTTCGGGCCGGCCAACCGGCGCATGCCTTCGATCACTTCTTCGAGCTCCACGGCGGCTCCGGCGAAGTCTTGCAGGTCGGTGAGCACTTTGCTGAGAACGTGGTGGGTCGCGACGATGTCGCGGTGATAACGGATACGTCGCGGTGTTCCGGACCAAGCGCCCGCCGCATGTCATCGAGAATCTCTTGCATCTCGATGGCTGACTGGGCATTGCCGATGGAGTCTGCACGAGAGGGGGCCAGGGCGCCGCGTAGCTCAAAGGTCTTCCGATCATCGGCACCGAGGATCTTTGTGGCGAGCTGCACCAGAGCTTCGAGCTCGGCCACCTCGTTTGTGATATCTCCGGATTTGGCCCGCCAGTACACGAGATGGCTGCGGGTGGCGAGAACTGCCGGGTCATCGGGTCCGAGCACTCGCACCTGGTCATCTAGCACGATCGTCAGTTCGGTTACCGCCTTTGCCGGATAGCCTGCCTGGCCCCACTGATAGCCGAGGTTCTGCCGAGCAGCGATGGCCATCGGGTGATCCCGGCCGAGTGCGGCTGTCACATCGGAGATCAGTGATCCAAGGCTGGTGATCGCCTCCTGGGTCTGTCCCGCGTCGCCCTGCCACGTGCCGAGTTGGTTGCGCACAGCCAGGGTGTCCGGGTGGCGCGGTCCGAAGTACTCGATATAGAGGGTGTCCGGGTCGGGGAACAGCTCCGCCAGCCGCCGTCGACGGTCGGAGAACCGATCTCGGTAGGTGCTGCACGGCAGATCCAGGTCGATCATGTAGGCGGCGGCATGGCCGAGCGCCAGCGGCAGCGCGCCCAGGTCGGTCACGACACCGGGGACGTCGTCGGCCAGATACGGTCGCGCCTTGAGCTTCCTGCGCACGTACTCGGTTGCCTCGGTTTCGGTGAACACGCTGACCTCGACCAGGTTGCGGCCCGCGAGCAGATCCGCGTCGCGCCGCCGAGTGGTGACGACGGTGCGCCCGTTGGGCCGATCAGGGGGCCACAGGTCGCGGATGTCGGCCGGTCCCGCCAGGTCATCCAAGATGATCAGCCAACGCTGCCGGGTGTTTGCCAGCCACGCGAGCAACCGGGCTGCGGTGCGTTCCGGCCCCTCGTTCTCCGGCCCGAGCGCCAGGTCTGCTCCTGCCTGCACATAACCGGAGACCACCGAGTCGCGGCTGAGCGCCGATACCCATAGCAGCAGGTCGAGTTCTCCGTCCCTCCAGAGCTGGCGGGCGAACTCGGCCGCCAGTTGCGTCTTGCCCACTCCGCCCAAACCGGCCACCACTTGGGTGAGCACCGTGGTCTGTCCTGGCCCGGTGGTGCGGTGCAATATCTCGGTTGCGGCCCGGTCCTGGAAGCTGTCTGCTCGCGGGGGAAGATTGCCCACCATCAGCGGCGTGTCCGGCACCTGTCCTCGCGAGATGGCGCGCGCGTGGTGCCGCGGCGCCTGTACTTCGAGTCGCCGCGCAGGATCCCGAGCTGCACCCGCACCATCTCGGGCCCGATCTCCAAGCCTGCGTTCTTGACGATCTGGTCGTATGCCGACTGGTACAGGGCGAGGGCCTGGCGTGGTTTGCCGGTGGCGTACAGGGCTTGCATGAGCGCGGTTACCAGACGCTGGTGGTAGAGATCGTCACGGGCGAGGTCCCAGAGCGGCTCGATGACGACCGCCGCATTCTCCGCATGCAGCTCGGCGGACGCCCAGGCTACGACCGCTTCTTTGTGCTCTTGACGCCAGCTCTGCCGGACCCGGTCGGCCCACTGCGACGCCAGCCCGGCCAACGGTTCGCCGTGCCATAGCCGCACTGCTTCGCGGAGCAGAAGCAGTTGTCTGTCGTCTTCGGCTGTCCTGGCTTCTTCCAGCAGCTGGCGGACCCGGAAGAGGTCCACTCGTTCGGCCTGGAGATCAAGTGGTCACCCGGGTTCAACAGTGGGACTGCGGCCAGTGTGGCGACTGCGAGCACCCCATCGCCGAGCTGAATGATAGCTAACGAGAAACGCCCCCCCGGGTCGGCCGGGGGGCGCTCGTCAGCTGGGTATTCAGCTGAACTCGCCGTTGCGGATTCCGGTGGTGAATGCGGTCCATTCGCCGGGGGGAAGGTCAAACCACCTGGACGCAGTGCAGGGACTGGCCTGCACGCCCCTCGGCTCCCGGCGGCCGGTCGGCCTCACGTCATGACGGGCGGTAGGCCACGAGATACCACGACGTCGCTCCTCGTCAAGGTCGTCGTGACTCGGTAACTCAGGTCCGCAGCGGTGCGGTATCGCCTGTGCCCCAGGTCATGTCCGGGTAGCGTTCGCCTGCCGGTTGGAGGTCGGACAGCATGGCCAGGTCCTCGGCATCGAGCACGAGGTCCAGCGAGCCGACGTTCTCCTCCAGGTACCGGCGCCGCTTCGTACCGGGAATCGGGACGACGTCCTCGCCACGCGCCAACACCCAGGCGAGCGCTACCTGCGACGCAGCGGCATCGTATTTGGCGGCGATCGAGCGGACCTGGTCGACCAGCTTGAGGTTCACCGCCAGATTGTCGGCCTGCCACCGGGGCTGGGTCCGGCGGAAGTCGTCGGGGGCCAGGCGCCTGCTCACCCTGGCCGCCGCCATGTGGCACAACTGGAACACCCACACCCCCGATAAACGTAACCTCACCCGCCTACGACCACTAGACACCAGCTTCACGGAATTGGATTAGGACGAAGGAGGATTGCCCGGCTGCTCGGAAGACGGACGTCCGAGCCGCCGGGGGAGCACGACATTGGGTCCGGGTGCACCGGTCAGCGCTAGCAAGGTCCAGGAGTCTGTGTCTGCAGTGACGACGGTCCGGCCCTCCGTAGCCGCACGGGCGAGCACCTCGTCGTCGGTGGCGCCCTGAAGGCCGAGGTCGGTGACGTGCACAGCGTTATGGCCTGCTTTAGCGAGGATGCGCCCGCATCGCACGCCGCCCTCCGGGGCGCCGGGACAGCAAGAGCGGGCAAGTGTTGATCTCCGCATCTACGACAATTTGAAGAGAAAAATTTCGCATCTGCGTTGAAATTTTGCTTACAAAGTCGTATCTGCGCATGTATCATTGTGTGGGCGAGCTGCCTCTCGACACCTCAGACCCCGCCTCCCCGAAGGATCTTGTTATGCCTGCAGACGAGTCGTCCTAACCGGCCCGCGCCCCTGCGGCGTGATCGACGTCGCCGCAGGGATCGAGCCGAGTCTGATCGATTGCCAGAAATATCCCTCCCAAAGTTGGAGGTAACAGTGAATGAGTTTGGGGATCCATACGTCGGTGGTTGGTGGGCGGGTTTGATCATCGGGTGCGCGCTCGTGGTGGTCGTGGTGGTCGTTGTGGCCGCGCTCCTAGTGCTCGCCTCCAAGATCAGTGAACAGGTCCGCGCCGCGGTTCGCGAGCTTGAGGTGACACGGTCGACCACGCAGCCACTTGTGGAACTGGGTCGCACGAACGCCCTGCTCCAGAGCATCCTCAGTGGCGCTCGGGCCGCACGACAAGCATTGGGAGGCTGATGATGACCTTAGCTCTCGCCGCCGAAGAGATCATGTTATGGGAAGTCGCGCTGGCTGTCGGGGCGGTGGTGATAGTTGTCGTGATTATGCTTCTCAGCGCGCTCCTCTCCTTCGTCCGCTCCATCGAAACCAACGTGCAGGGACTGGGGGACGTGGCGCAGGGGGTTGCCGGCAACACGGCCAACATCAAGATCGCGCTCGTTGTCGCGGACTCCTTGGATGAGGTCGTGGACGAGGCGGGTCGCCACGCTCGACTTCTGGGGGTGGGGGGGTAATGAGCACGGAACTACTCGTGATCCTCACCGTCGTCGAGATCGTGGCCTTGGTGGTCGTGTTGGCTCTGTACGTTATATTGATCACGAGCCGATTGCGCTCCATCGCCGACAGCCTCGGAAAGGTGAGCGTGGGGATAATCGGGCGGATCCAGGGGGACGTGTGTCTGGTTGGCGCTGGCGCGGCGATCCTGAACCGGAAGCTGAACACGATCGCCGGCGCACTGCCGGCAATTGCGGCGAAGGCCGAGTCGCTTTCGTTGCAGCCGACGCATGCCGCTGTGGATGGTCTCGACCCATTGATAGGGCGAAGGTAAGGCTAAGGAGGCGACGATGGAACTGTGGTGGATCGGCAACGCACTCTTCATCCTCGTGGTCATACCTGTCGTGATAGTGCTCTTGCAGCGCCTGATGAGCGCCGTCCTCGACGTCGGGAAGCGCGTCAACACGGTTTCCGGTCAGGTGCAGGGCATCGTTGTCGCAGTCGACGATGTGAAGCAACTGATACCCACTCGCGACGCTGTGAAGCGGGTGGGGGTTGGCCTCACTCGCTATGTGCAAGCGGTTGACCGCATCCTGTGAGGCATCTCGGGAGGTGAGGTGTCAAGGCCAGCAGTCTTGTCGGTGCGATGAGGTCATGCGGGCTTCGTCGTACTCGCTGACACTCATGAGGAGTGATTAGTATGCCGCTAGTCGCCATGATTACGATCATCGGTGCATTGCTCACCGTGGTGGTGCTCGTTGCCTACCTAACCAGGATTGTGCTCGTTCTCGCGCGCGTCAGCGCCAAGCTCAGTCCGGTCGCCGTCGGTCTCCACGAGGTTAGTGAGAAGACCCAGCCGATCAAGCCGATTGTAGGGGAGATCAACAAGGACCTTGCCGGAGTGGACGACGCCTTGCGGGCTGTGCTCGCCAGATAAAGTCTAGGTCAAGCGCCAGCTCGTAAATGTTTGGTGAGGCGACCAGTTCAGGTCGAGCGGACGGCCCGCGGCCGGGCCGGGAGTGCCAGGATGGCGGCGATGTTTACCTCTGACGACCTGGCCGCACGGACTGGGCCGTCGCCGCTGCGGCTGACGCGGGCCGTGATCTTGGGCTCCCCGTGTCTGACCCGCGAGTGCGCTACGACGTGTTCTCGGTGATCGTGCACTTGTCGTCGGCCTTCGAGGCGGCGTTCCCGGGGGCCGAGGTCCAGCCGATCTATGGTGACGCGCCGGACCTCGCGCTGGTCGGCCCGCAGGGCCAGCGGCGTACAACGACGCCGCTGCCCGGCTGGGCCTGCGCCCCCTGGACGAGCGGACCCGGAAGAGGTCCACTCGTTCGGCCTGGAGATCAAGGACGTAGCCTTTGGCGCGGCTTAGGATCTGCACCGGGCGCTGTTCGTCGGAGTGCTGTTCGAGCAGTCGGCGTAGCCCGCATTAGATCGCAGTCTGTGTCGATCCTATGACAGCCAGTACCAGGCCCCTGACCAGGGCGACAACATTCCGGCAACGTTCCGCTCTACCTGACTGTGGGACGTTTATGGCATGGCGAACAATGCAACTGACGGCGGATTGTTGTGGCACAGTACTTTGATCTAGTCATGCGTTGCCCGGCGTGCATTGCCGACGGGCTGGACGGCGGAGCGCCAGGGCAGTGGTATCACCATCGGTGCGATGGTGGGCTACAGATCGGCGACGACGCGTGCATGCGCTGCACGAAGTGCAACGCTGTCTATTACGTCAAGAACTGGCGTTACGCGTGTCAAGCACATGAGTCGGACTTCCGGCCCGTCAGTTCGGCTCACTTGGCCAGCGCGGTGTCGACCGCTGGTCAGATCACGAGCCTGGCTGGACGTCAGTGGATGCTGACCTTTCTCCAGAACCTTGGCGACTGGTAGCGGTGCGGACATGGCCGTTAGCTATCACCGGCTCTACTTGCGTCAGCTCAGAGCTCTCAAGGACTCCGGCTAGTCGTGGCGATGGAGGAGCCACGGCATCGTGGTCTGCACCTCGCTGTCGTATCCGATGCCGTGGCCGATCAGCTCGGTGTCTCCGGAACGTTGGCAACTGCCCCGGTGCACGTCAGGGTGGTCAATCCCCATACAGGTGAGCAAGGTTTCGCGCGGCTGCACGCGTCAGATCAGGTCACGTCGTCCCGTGTGATCACGCAGAACTACATCCTGCGCAACGCAGGCTTACAAGAAGGCGACGAGGCCGACATCCATATCTGGGATCCGCTCGCGCGGGCGGTGCCCGCAGAGTCGCTGACCTTGAACGAGGTCGGCATAGGACTCGGCGACGCTGACGGATCGGGACTTGCCCGCAACGCGCGACAGCGTCTGGCGGACTCGGGATTGACAGTCGTGATCGGACACCGCTTCTCGCTCCCGCTCAGCGGCCGTGAAGTGATGTTCGAAGTCGTGTCCACAGTGCCGGCCGAGGCACCTGTCCGATGCGCCGACGACACCGACCTCACCATCGTCAACCACAGCGCGGGAAGCCAGGTGGGGTCCACTACGCGACCCCCACGCGATGGGGCGGTATTCGAGGATATCGGAGGCCTTGAAGGGCCGATTCGGCGCATCGCCGAACTCGTCGTATGGCCCGTCGAGTATCCGGAGCTGTTCGAGCGACTCGGCATCGGAACAGCTCGCGGAATCATCCTGCATGGACCGCCAGGTAACGGAAAGACGCTGTTGGCGCGTTCTGTGGCGCGTAGGCTGGGCGCGCACTTCTTCTCGATCAACGGACCCGAGATCCTGTCGAAGTTCTACGGCGAAAGCGAGCAGCGCCTCCGCAAAGTTTTCGAGGACGCCGCCCGCGAGCAGCCAAGCGTGGTGTTCATCGACGAGCTCGACTCGATTGCACCGTCGCGGGACAGCGTCTCCGGTGATCTGGAGGTGCGCCTGGTCAGCCAATTGCTCACCCTGATGGATGGCCTCACCGATCGAGGCCAGATCATCGTGATCGGCGCGACCAACCGGCCGTCTGCCGTCGACCAGGCACTGCGTCGGCCAGGGCGTTTCGATCACGAGGTTGAGATCGGCCCGCCGGATCAGGATGCCCGCCGTGCCATCCTTGACGTGCATACCCGGGCGATTCCACTCGCGCACGACGTCGATCTCGAAGCGATCGCTGACTTGACCGTCGGCTATGTCGGCGCGGATTTGGCGAGCCTCTGTCAAGAAGCGGCGATGGCCACAGCACGACGGACACTTGCGGCGCGGGGTGCCGACGTGACGATGGTCGACGTCGGCCAGGTGGACTTCTTCGAAGGCATCAGGCACGTTCAGCCATCGGCGTTTCGAGAACAGCGACAGCCGCCAGCAGGTCTCGACTGGGAGCACCTAATAGGCATGAACGACACGAAACGAGCCCTGATTGAGCTGATCGATTGGCCGATGAGCAAACGTTCCGACCTGAAGAGGCTCGGAATCGACCAGGGCGGCGGGATCCTGCTGACCGGTCCGCCGCTTAGCGGAAAGACTACCATTATCACGGCGTTGGCCAAGCGCTTGGTCGCATCGCTGATCTACCTACCAAGCGTGGACCTGTTGAGCCCATGGGTCGGTGAGAGCGAGCGGCTGATTCGTCAGGCCTTCATAAGAGCCCGTCACGCCTCGCCGAGCATCGTGTTCATTGACAACTTCGAGCAGCTCGAGGTGACCGGCTCCGACCTCGCTCGCCGGGTTCTCGCTCAGGTGAGCAACGAGCTGATCCAGTTAAGGATCGCCACCCCGGCATTCGTCGTCGTGGCCAGCCGTGATGACCGGGCGGCGGGCGATCCCTTGTTCTCAGATGTCGTCGGTGTTGACGAACCCGCCGAGGCGGACGTGCGGGTCATGCTCGAAGGTCGGCTATCACCATACCTGGGCACCGACGCCGCGGTCGGAGAGTTTGCGTCGCGAATGGACGGTCTGGCGATCGGGCAGGTGGCGCGCTTTTGCAATGAGGCGCTCACCTGCGCGTTGTGGGAGAACTCCGAAAAGGTCGTCGTGCAGTCCCGTCATCTGTCGGCGGCTCTGGTGCGGGTCGATCGCAAGCGTTACCTCGACAGAGAAAGGTGAGATAAGTGTCCGAATCGCACAACGCCCGTGATCAGCGGCGAGGAGGGCCTGGCCCCGGGATGGGGCCCCAAGGCCAGCAACTTGAAGCGCCTAAGAATGTCAACCTGCAGTTCCTCGACGACACCTGGGAACGGCTGCTCAACGCGATGGAGCGGCTTGAGCAGGTCACCGAGGGTTTCCGGGCTCTCACCGCGACTCGTCTGGACCGGCACGCTGATCGAGACGCGATCTCCGAGGACGAGATCGCAGTGCGAACTGAGGTGCATCTCCAGATCATGTGCCTGCAAAGGGTCGTCCACCCGATCCGGTCCGAGGGCCAGTGGATGATTGAAGACTTCCTCGCCATAAGCATGTCCGGGGAGACGTGGGTGCAGGCCTGCAACGGCTGGCACAGCTGGATCCCGATCTCGCCGCTTATCTTGTTACGCCGCATGACAACCAGACTCCGATCATCCGGGATGAATTCTAGTAGGACCCCATGCGACCAGCTAACCCGCTATAAGGGAGATGAAAGTGTCGAGTTCGCCTGACCAACTGGACTCCGGAGTGAAGAATCCTGAGCCCACCGAGTGGTTCGACCTCATTATGCGCTGCCCTGCATGCCTGGCCGACGAGCGTGAACCAGGGCCGATCGGCCAGTGGTATCACGCCCTGGACAACGGAACCGTCCAGATCGGCAGTAGCGCCGAGTACAGGTGCCTTAACTGTCAGCACAAAGAGCATGTGCAGAAACTGGCGCTACGCCTGTGAAACACATCAGACTGAATACCGGCCCACCAAGGCCGCCCACCTATCGAACGCACTGTCGACAGCCGGGCAGATCACGAGCATCGCCGGTCGCCAATGGATGACGAGATTCCTCTAGAACCTTGGCGAATGGTAGGTGACCGGATGTCACAGTTTGGGCCGTAACGCTATGCATAGACAAGATCGGCAGTCTTCAAACACACCGAGAAGGTTGGGATGGTAGATCCGGCTCCGTATAATGACGGCGGTGCCCAGGTTGGAAACTCGGACCGTGATTCTCTGGGATTTGACCGATCGCTCTCAACCCCGTCGGCTGGGCCAGCGATAATTGAGGCTGAAGTCCGCGCTGTCCGCGAGGAGTACGCGGACGAAGAGGCAGCGGCCGCTGAGATTGCGGCTGCCGATTCCGACGGTCGCGCTGACCACTCCGTCCCGTGAGTGGCGACACGAGCCAGCCC
>JBOHHE010000334.1:0-11662 GCA_050700355.1 Pseudonocardiaceae bacterium | reverse complement strand
GTACAGCAAGCTGTTGGTCGCCACGTCGTGGGCGCCGCCCGCTGAGGAGTGCCCGGTCAGCGCCACCGGCATCAGCCCGATGAGCGAGAGTATGAACAGCCAGACCGACGCGCCCCAGCTCAGCGCGGCCCAGCAGAACCCCGCCAGGACCCAGGCTATCCCCGCGGTGAGCGCCCAGGCCCCGACCTGGGACAGGGCCGAGGCCAGCGACGCCAGTAGCGGCAGGTCCAGCACGTCGGTCACCGGGCGGCCCAGCGCGTCGGCCGACACCAGCGGCACCATTGCCGCTGCGCTCAGCGCCCAGACCAGCGCGGCGATGCGCGCCGTGCGGACCGCGGCATAGCCACCGGTATCGAGATAACCGGACGACTGCGGCGGCACCAGAAACGCGGCCAGCAGCAGCGATCCCACCGTGATCACAGCGGCGCCTTCGCACAACACCCGCACCGCGGGCAGCGCCGCCCGGGTGAACAGCCCAGGATCGGGCAGTTCCAGCGCGGTAAGCCCATCATCGGAGAGCAGTACGATCAGCCCAGCGCTGATCCCCATCCCCAGCAGCACCCCGACAGTCACCAGCAGAGCCCACCTGGACCGCGCCTCTACACGCACCCTCATCACCCTAAACAGCCTCTGCCCGATGCCTTCAGCAGGCTCAGCGCGGTTATCGGGCGGCCCTTACATCCCGCTGAGGCCGCTGAATGCGATCCGGCGGCTGATCGCCGGTAGTCTGCTCGCGAGAGCTCAGCCCCCGTAGCTCAGCTGGATAGAGCAAGCGACTTCTAATCGCTAGGCCGCAGGTTCGAGTCCTGCCGGGGGCGCTAGCTGCACAAACAGCATCCTCAGCGACGACCCGGCCTGGCGAGCTCCAGGGAAGCGCCCAGCTCAGCTGGTGACCCTGACGACGAGCACGTCGGCCAGCCATACGTAAATCACATAGAGCCGCGATTGGATGCGAATTGTCACCAACCGTGATGTGCTAGACCCTGCTCGTGAGGTCGAGCACCGGCGCCGCCCGGTGCTCAGTCGGCTCGAACTTTTCGGGCGCACTGGGTCAGGCGCAGCGATCACGGTCGGTGACGAGGGAGCAGCGGAATGCAGCAGGTGGAGTTGACGTCTATCGACGGCATGCGGCTCGATGCCGCATGGCACCCAGCCCGAGCACAAGGGCAACGAGGCATAGTCGTCCAAGCTCATGGAATCAACGCGAACATGACCGAAGGCGGGATGTTCGTTCGTCTCGCCGAGCAGCTGGCGGAAGCGGACTTCAACGTGTTGCGGTTCTCGTTCCGGGGCCACGGCGACAGCGACGGAACACAGCGGGGTATGACGATCGCGGGCGAGATGCTCGACTTGCAAACCGCCGTCGAGCACATGGTTGGTCGTTTCCCAGGTCCGTTGGTGATCGTCGCATCGAGCTTTGGCGCGGTATCAAACCTCACTGTCCTTTCCGTGGCTCGGCGAGCGCCTCAATCGGCTCGCTCTCTGGAACCCCGTGTTGGACCTGCAACGCACCTTCGTCAATCCGGAACTGCCGTGGGGTAAGGAAAATTTCAACGTAGAACAACAGAAGCTGTTGACCACACAGGGTTTCCTGATTCTGGACGGCGAGTTTGAGGTCGGCAGAGTCCTGTTCGAGGAGTTCCACCACTACGCGCCGCTGAAGTACTTGACAGCGAGCGCAGTCCCCACACTTGTGGTGCACGGTGACCAGGACACTACGATCTCGTACGAGATCGCACGGCAGGCGGCTGCTACCAAGCCGAACACCGAGTTCCACACGATCTGCGGTTCAGACCACGGATTCGATACGCGGGAACGAGAGGACGAGGCCGTCGCGGTCACAGTGGGATGGCTGATCAACGACCAGGAGCCGGCGTGAACATTACGTCCCTCTACGCACCCGTGAACCTTGACAGCAGCAGCATCGTGGGCGAGCACTGCAATGGGTTGCTTTCCTTCGACGGAGAATCAGCCGCGCGTCGAGCACTGACTACTACGGCTGGCCACCCGAAAACCATTGATACAGAGGGAAACGATGCACACAACCACGACGTCGCCTGATGCGCTGCGTGCGACAATGGTGGAGAAGATCGGGAAGGCGGGACACACGCAGCACAGCGAGGTCGAGCGGATCCTGCGCGATACACTGCGGCACGAGTTCGTACCGGACGCTGACCTTGCTGACGCCTACGACCCATGGCAGGCGGTGGTCACTCACCGGTTCGAGGACAGCCGGTCCTTGTCCTGCGTGTCGGCACCGTGGCTGGTCACGGCGATGTTCGACCAACTCGATGTCCAACCGGGCAACCGCATCCTGGAGATCAGTGCGGGCAGCGGGTACAACGCCTGCCTGCTCGCCCAATTGACCGGCCGCGCGGGGCCCAGCTCGCGTCAACAGCGAGGGATTCATCGAGTTCGAGGGACTGCGTGTGTTCGGCGAGACCGTGGACGTCGCCGACCTGATCTTGGAGGTCACCGATCACATCGTGCTGTCGATCTCGCGGCCGGAGCTCGTCGACCTGTGCTGCCAACTGGGTCGCCGGCCCGGTGGGTTGCAGTCGTCGGTGAGGGGGAAGGTGATGTATAGGCTGCAAACGTGCTGGCCCCGACGGGACCGCTTCGACGAACTTGGCGCTGGAAGGGCCTGCTCATGGGCGAGCTAGGTGTGATCCACAGTTACGCCTACTGGTCGGATCGCCGTATCCGCGACATCGCGTCGGCAAACGGCATCACACTTGAACGGCGTGTGAGCTGGAAGGCCAAGACGGCGTCTATCCCGTTGATCGGTTCGCTCGAATTCGCTCAGGAGGCGCGCACACTGGACCGCGCTGAAGTAGCGCACAGGATCGAAACGGCGATCGGCGACGTCGCGGTCCAGGACTTCGTCACCCCGCCGCCGGTGGAGTTCGCCAAGGGCGTCGGTCACGTCGAGTTCGCCCAGTTCATGGGTGGTGTCGAGAAGCGACAGGGCGTCGTGATGCACACCAGCACCCGCAGCAGCACCGGCGTCCGCGTCGACGTGTGCTTGTTCGGCAGCCTGGAGAACACCGCCGACTACGTCGGCGGCTCCGACGAACCGCCGGCGGGATGGTCATCCTCCGCGGCTCGAACGATTGCCCTTTACATCCAGAGCCGAGGCACGATCAACAACTCGCAATGGGACGACCGAGAGTCGCTCGCGGTCGAAGCCCTGAAGATCGCGACCGAGCAGGGCGTGACCGGAACCTGGGACGAACACAAGAACAAGCCCTGGACGCGGGGCTTCACGCTCGGGCACGCGACTGAATCCGAGTGGTTCGCCCAGATCTACAGCGACGTCGTGCTCGACAAAGACCGGTGGACCTTTGACCGCGACGGCGGCCTCAGCCCAGACGTCGATCGCATCCTCATCGGCGCTCCCCTATGGGTACGGACTCCGGGCTCACACGCCGCCACCCGCTATCGCGACCTACGCCGAGGGAACGACGGGAAGCAGGATGGGCGGCTCCTGCCTGGTGCGGATAGCCAACACCTACGTCGTTGACCGGACACAATGTTCGAGTGAGCGACGAGTGGGAGCAGCGCTGGGCCTCCGGAGCCAGGCGGCTCTACATGGCCGAGATCGTGCGGCAGGCGAGTTACGCCTTAGCCGCTGCGCAACAGGAGCTCCTTCTCAGCCGGGATCCGCAGCGGCGTTCCGAGGCGTGGCCGGCGGTCCCAGTCATTCCTCACCGCGACGGCCATCATCAGCAAGCTGTTGTGGCCCGGCAGAGCCGAGGGAGCAGGCGTCAAATCCCGTTGGCGCCGTTTCCGCGCCGATCGACTGCGGACCGAGCTGATGGTCAGCGACACCTCGGCGCTCCAGGCCAGGAAGGTCAGGGATTCGCCGATCACTTCGAAGAACGCATCGACGACCTTGTCCGCGACCAACGCATCCTGCGGCGCTCAGCAGCTCAGGGGTGTTCGAGTAGGTGTGGAGAAGGTGCGCTAGCTGCACAAACAGCATCCTCAGGGCGTCGGTCCAGGATAAAGTGCGCAGCAACTCGTGGCTGTGGCCGGGCGTCCCGCATAGCGTGGGACGCCCGGCGTTCGACCTGCCAGAACTACTGTGGCTGCGCGGTCTGCGCGCGCAACCGCTCCTCCTGCTCACGCAGTTCGGGAGTAAGCACCTCACCAAAATCCTCAGCCTCGAAAACCTGACGGATCTCGATCTCAGATTCCCCGTCCATCGGATTGGGACAGCGCTTGACCCACTCGATCGCCTCCTCCAGCGACCTCACCTGAATCAACCAGAACCCCGCCACCAGCTCCTTCGTCTCCGTGAACGGCCCATCAAGCACCGTCCGCTCCGCTCCGCAGAACCTGACCCGCGCCCCCTTCGAACTCGGATGCAACCCCTCCCCCGCGAGCATCACCCCCGCCTTCACCAGCTCCTCGTTGTACCTGCCCATCTCGGTGAGCAGCTCCTCACTGGGCAGCACACCCGCCTCACTGTCCTGATTGGCCTTGACCATGACCATGAACCGCATCGCGGTATCTCCTTCAAGTGTCGGTCCCACAGCGGCGCTGCCGGACGATCTCAACCGGCTCTACCCGGCTCTACCCATGCGTCGAACACACCCCGACGACATCGACACCCCACACAAACTTTTTTCCAGAAGTTCCGTCTCGTCGGCCGGCCCCGGGCGACCGGCATCACCTCCACGCCCTCATGGGCGCTACCGGGCCAGGGCAGGCCGGCCACGTTGCATGCTCTCCCCGACAGAGCATGAGGTCGAGGATCGACGCCTGATTCTTGATTCATTCCAGAAACTGCGTCACACTTCGGCGCGTGCCCACGACTTCGGACTTCGAGCGCATGTTGCGCGGGGTTGCGCTGCGTGTGACGCGTCCTCGGGTTGCGGTGCTGTCCGCGGTGCACGACCATCCGCACGCTGACACGGACTCGATCATCGGGATCGTGCGTGAGGATCTCGGTGAGGTGTCCCACCAGGCCGTCTACGACGTGCTGCGCGCGCTGACTGCCGCGGGTCTGGTGCGGCGCATCCAGCCGTCGGGCTCCGTGGCGCGCTACGAGGCGCGGGTCGGGGACAACCACCACCACGTGGTCTGTCGGTCGTGCGGGGCGATCGCCGATGTGGACTGCGCAGTCGGCTACACCCCCTGCGTGACGGCCGTCGACGACTCGGGTTACGAGATCGACGAAGCGGAGGTCATCTACTGGGGCCGATGTCCCGAGTGTGTCGCGGCAACTTCCGCGGCATCCGGTGGCTGATCGCGGACCCGCGGCGCTCGACATCAGCAGAACAACACAGCCTTGGATCCCGAAGTAACCAACGTCAAGAGCAATCAGTCATCAGAAGGAATCAGTGAGACAGGAGAATGCCGACGTGACTGACAGCGTCAGTGAAAGCGAGAACCCAGTAATCCCCTCCCCGACTCCGAAGTCGACTCGGCCCAGGACGAACCGGGACTGGTGGCCGAATCAGCTGGACCTGCAGGTTCTCCACCAGCACTCGCCCCGGTCCAACCCAATGGGGGAGGACTTCAACTACGCAGCAGAGTTCAAGACCCTCGACCTCGACGCGCTGAAGCGGGACATCATCGAGGTGATGACGACGTCGCAGGACTGGTGGCCGGCCGACTACGGCCATTACGGGCCGCTGTTCATCCGGATGAGTTGGCATGCCGCGGGCACGTACCGCATCGCCGATGGCCGGGGCGGTGGCGGCAGCGGTGATCAGCGCTTCGCCCCCCTCAACAGTTGGCCCGACAACGCGAACCTCGACAAGGCGCGCCGGTTGCTCTGGCCGGTCAAGCAGAAGTACGGCCAGAAGATCTCCTGGGCTGATCTCCTGGTCTTCACCGGCGACTGCGCCCTGGAGTCGATGGGGTTCAAGACGTTCGGCTTCGGCTTCGGGCGAGAGGACGTCTGGGAACCTGAGGAGATCTTCTGGGGGCCTGAGGACACGTGGCTCGGAGATGAGCGCTACAGCGGCGACCGGGAGCTCACCGGTCCGTTCGGCGCGGTGCAGATGGGCCTGATCTACGTGAATCCGGAGGGGCCCAACGGCAACCCGGATCCGCTGGCTGCCGCCAAGGACATCCGAGAGACCTTCGCTCGGATGGCGATGAACGACGAGGAGACGGTCGCGCTCATTATCGGGGGTCACACCTTCGGCAAGTGCCATGGTGCGGTCAGCGCGGAGTACGTCGGTCCCGAGCCCGAGACTTGCCCCCTGGAGGAGCAAGGCCTCGGATGGAGGAACACCTTCGGCAGCGGTAAGGGTGCCGACACGGTCACCAGCGGGCTGGAGGGCGCATGGACCGACGAGCCGACGAAGTGGGACAGCGGGTACCTGGACAACCTGTTCACCTACGAGTGGGAGCTGACGACGAGCCCCGCCGGTGCCAAGCAGTGGACCGCCAAGGATCCCTCGGCCCAGGACACCGTGCCCGATGCTCATGATCCGTCGAAGCGGCACGCCCCCATGATGTTGACGACGGACCTTGCGCTGAAGGTGGATCCGATCTACGAGCCGATCTCGAAGCGCTTCCACGAGCACCCCGACCAGCTCGCGGACGCGTTCGCCAAGGCGTGGTTCAAGCTGCTGCACCGCGACATGGGACCCGCCTCGCGCTACCTCGGCCCGTGGGTTCCCCAGCCGCAGCTGTGGCAGGACCCCGTCCCCCAGGTCGATCACGAACTGGTCGGGGACGAGGACATCGCGGCCCTCAAGGGCAAGATCCTCGCATCGGGGCTGTCCGTCTCCCAGCTGGTCTGCACCGCGTGGGCGTCAGCGGTTACCTTCCGCGGCACCGACAAACGTGGTGGGGCCAACGGGGCGCGGATTCGCCTTGCACCCCAACGGGACTGGGAGGTCAATGCCCCGACCGAGCTGGCCAAGGTGCTGCAGACCCTCGAGCAGATCCAGCAGGACTTCAACCTCTCCCAGCCCGACAAGAAGGTCTCGCTCGCCGACCTGATCGTTCTGGGTGGGAGCGCGGCTGTCGAGCAAGCGGCGAAAAACGCCGGGCACGACATCACGGTCCCGTTCACGCCGGGGCGCACGGACGCCTCTCAGGAGCAGACCGACGCGGAGTCGTTCGCCGTGCTCGAACCGAGGGCCGATGGGTTCCGTAACTACCTCCGCGCCGAAGAGAAGTTGTCACCGGAGACCCTGCTGCTGGACCGGGCCAACCTGTTGACGCTGACCGCTCCCGAAATGACGGTACTGGTCGGCGGCATGCGGGCACTGAACGCCAACTCCGGGCGCGTCCCGCACGGCGTCTTCACCGACCGGCCAGAGACGTTGACCAACGACTTCTTCGTGAACCTGCTCGACATGGGTCTGGAGTGGACGGCATCCGCCTCGGCCGAAAACGTGCTCGAGGGTCGGGATCGCGCCACGGGCGAGGTCAAGTGGACCGCCACCGCCGTCGACCTCGTCTTCGGTTCGAACTCCCAGCTGCGTGCACTCGCGGAGGTCTACGCCAGCGACGACGGGCAGGAGAAGTTCGTGCACGACTTCGTGGCCGCGTGGGACAAGGTCATGAACCTCGATCGATTCGACCTCACCTGATCCCGATGTCCAGGTCGGCCGCTCACCGGCCGACCTGGACATCCACTCAAGCAATCGAGACCGCTCCGCAAGTCACAAACGGTCTAAAATAGCGTCCCATCCATCTGAGCCCCTGCCCCCTCGGAGACTTCAATACCTCGCTCAGCCAACTTCTCAATCAAGCGGTCTATAAACCCGACCTGGCCTTTGACGAGCTTGGAGCGCGCAAGTGCCGCCGGCAGCCATGCCGCTCGATCGATCTCGGGATAGGTTTCGATCTTTCCCGACCCTCTGGGCCATTCCATCTCGAACGTATTGCTCGTAATGTTCTCGGAGTCAAAATCACCCTCCAATGCGAAGACGGTGATCCTCTTACCGCTTGGCTGCTTCAACTCCCCAAGCTCTATGTATTCTCCCTCGGGCGGAGGGCCACCGAGCTCCTCCTCGAATTCTCGGATGGCGACTGCCAATAGGTCCTCACCGTCCCCGACCAATTCGCCCTTCGGTATCGACCACCCGCCGTTGTCCTTCTTCGCCCAGAAAGGGCCACCCATATGAGCGATCAAGACATGAAGTACGCCGTCTCGGGCCTGCTTATACACGATGATACCGCTGCTCTTTTTCACTGTGACCTTACCTAAATCGCTTCTCCAGTTCTCAGGCTGAGGTAGACCCAGCGTGGAACCCCGAGACAGCAGAGCAGAACTCGGCTATTCCCTCCGCCCCGAGAACATCGACATATCCCTCGGGCACGTCCAGAAATGTGTCCGTATCGGCTTCCTTTATCAGTGCGGCCAGCCGCGCGGCCAACTCGAGCGGATCCGGGCGGCACACCTGGGACACTCGCAGATGCAGCTCGGCCAGCGCGGAACCGATCTCCTCTGGTTCGGTCTCGTAGGTCTCCCCCGCCTCGTTCAGGTAGACCGCCAACGTGGCCCACACGGCGATCGCCTCCTCGACCACGACCAGCACCTCGTCGGTGGGCGGTCGCACCGCGAGCAACTCCAGTTCGGCCACCATCGCCGTACCGGCCTTGACAAGGTCGTACAGATCCCAGCGATCGTGGCCGTTCGGCACATCGGCAGCGGCCGCCACCACCTGCCGGGCAGCTTGGATCTCGGCCGGTCCCGGTGACGGCAACCGATCAGCGCAGGCCAGTAACAGGGCCGCGAAGAACGGATCCGCAGCAGCCTGCCGGGCGACCAGAGCGATCAACTTCCGAGGGGCCAGCTCCGCGGCGATCGCGGCGAACCGTTGCTCTTCAGGATCAACACCTCGGGCCCGAGACGAGATCGACGAGAAGGTGAACCCCTTCGCCAAGGCAGCCAGCGCGACGGCGACCGCATGTCCGCACAAGCCACCGGGCACCTCCTCGGCGCAGTCACACTCACCGGTCAACGCTCCATCGACCACGCCGACCCATACTTCAAGGAGCCCGCGATCGGGAGCGGCGATGACAGCGCTGGCACCACCGTCCTCGGGTTCAAGATCACGAACCCACCCCTGCTGAAGATGCTTCTGTCCCAGCTCGGCGAGATCCTGCCCCACGGACGCCACCAGCGCATCAGCATCAAGTCGTACAGCCACGGCGGTATTCAACCGCAACCACTCCAGCGGCAACCCAGCCGGATCTGCACGACGTCCCCAGCTTCGGTGATACGCAGGGCACGGCGGTTCACGAGAAGGGGGTTCGACATCGCCGGCATTCCTCTGATCGGTTGGACCGATACCGTTCGTCCTTCCAAAAAGACCGCTCGTCGCATTTTCAAGATTCTTTCTGGAGCGGCTGCTGGTGGGCCGAAAATGTCGGTGCCGGTGGTGAGGATGGGAGCGTGACCACGGCGGTGCTGGACAGTGCGCAGGCCCGGATCGACGGGCTGCTGGAGTCGCTGCGCGCTGCCGAAACCGAGTACCGCCGCAGTTATGCCCGGGTGCTGGATCTGGTGGCGGAGGTGGACGCGGAGAAGGCAGGTGCCGCAGCCGGGTTCGGAACCACCGCCCGACTGCTGGCCGGAGTGCTCAATCTGTCCCAAGGGGAGGCCCGGGTGCGGGTCGAGCACGCTGAGTTGCTCACCGCACGCCGGTCGCTGACTGGGCAGGAACTACCCCCGGCGTTACCGGTCACCGCCGCGGAGCTCGCGGCAGGCGCGATCGGCCCCAGCCACCTGCGGGTGATCACCGCGGCCATGCGGCGGATCCCCCCGGCTACCCACCCCGACGAAGTCGCCAAGGCCGAACAGACCCTGGCGCACATGGCCCGCCGATTCGACCCCCCAGCACTGGGCCGGATCGCGGAACGGCTCCTGGCGCACCTGGATCCCGATGGCAGCGCGCCGTCGGAGGAGCCCGAGCGGCAGCGAGAGCTGCGGGTGCGTACTGGTCCGGACGGCACCGTGCGCCTGGCCGGACCCTTGACCCCGAAGGCGGTGCCCGCGTCAAGGAGGTCCTGGGCTCGCTCAACCAGCGCCGGGCACCCCTTGACGGAGTTCCCGATGACCGCTCCCCTGCTCGCCGTGACGCCGACGCCCTGGTCGAGGCCATGACCAGCCTGCTCGACGAGGGAGAACTACCCACCCGGGGTGGGCAAAGCCCACACCTGGTCCTCACCCTGACGCTCAGCGACCTGATCCATGGCCTCGGGCGGATCAGCCTCGACAGCGGCGAATACCTCTGCGCCGCCGACGCCCGCCGCCTCGCGTGCAGCGCCGCGATCATCCCCATGGTCCTCGACGGGGACTCGATGCCCCTGGATGTCGGACGCGAGCAGCGCCTGGCCACCCCCGCTCAACGTGCCGCCCTAGCCCAGCGCGACAGGGGATGCGCATTTCCAGGATGTGGTCGCCCACCGCGTTACTGCCATGCCCACCACATTGTCCACTGGGTCGACGGTGGTGAGACCAAATTGACTAATCTATGCTTACTGTGTGAGTACCATCATATTATTGTGCATCGCCAAGGCTGGCACATCCGACTGGACGGACGTGGCCTGCCTGAGTTCACCCCACCGGCAATCATCGACCCCACCAGAACACCATTACACAACCCACTGAGGCAATAGCCAGGTCAGCGCAACGACAACGCTCTCAGGTCGGCTCACACCCCAAGAGCTGCAGATCGTCCGATTCGTCGCCGAGAGAGCCGCCAACCGGCCTATCGCCGCCCATCTGTTCCTCAGCCCCTGCACAGTAGATTGCCACCTGCACAAAGTGTTCACCAAGCTCGGCCTGTCGTCCCATGCTGAACTGATGCGGCTGTCACTGCGCAACGACGGCCTATTGACCTCCTGATCATGGAGGCTGATCACTCATATGATTCCCACAGAGGTCGGACTCAAGCTCGCCCGCTACACCAAGCAACGCGGCTGGTGGCACAGCTACAGCCAGGTCATGCCGGAGTGGTTCGAGGCGTACCTCCGTTTCGAGGCCGA
The DNA here is from genome assembly GCA_050700355.1 of Pseudonocardiaceae bacterium. GTDB lineage: Bacteria > Actinomycetota > Actinomycetes > Mycobacteriales > Pseudonocardiaceae. Next base: position 694 of record JBOHHE010000334.1, on the reverse strand, counting down.
AGCGTGCCGGATCAGCAACTTCGAACCACAGATCATGCCGGGCCTGCTGCAGACCGAGGAGTACGCGGCGGCAGTGCTGGGCGCCCACCCACTGCGCACTACGCCCGATGAGCCTGACCGGTGGACATCACGCCGTCCGTGACTTCAGGAACCCCGCCGGACCGGCGCTGATCGTCACCTCCCTCGGGTGGATCGCGTTCACCACCGGAATCCGCAACGGCAAGTTCGCCTGACCCCAGACTCACGACGGCCCGGCCAGTGGGAACTCCCCCGGCCAGGCCGTTCCCTAACCGCCGAAGATCGCTAGTGCGGTGACCACAAACGATCACCGGGTTGGTCACTCAGCCCGGGACTGAGGACGACCCCACCGGCGGTGTCGTTCACGCCGTACCCGGGCCCGTTCCCGACACTGCGCGGCCAGCACATCCGGGTGCCGGTTGTTCGCGTTGCGCCACCGCAGATACACGTGCAACTCCGCCCTCGCCCTCCCCACCGGCCGAACTATGATTCGGCCTCGGGCTTCCAAGATCCGTGGAGAAGACGCATGAGTGATGTGGGCATCGGCATCGGCAAAGTGGTCGTGAACAGGGCGATGTCGCTGGACGGCTTCATCGCCGGTCCTGGCCACGCGATGGACTGGATCTTCGAGTACCTGCCTGCGGACGCGTTCCCGGAGGTCATGGCGGCCACGGGC
>JBOHHE010000333.1:0-1556 GCA_050700355.1 Pseudonocardiaceae bacterium | reverse complement strand
CGCTGTGACCGCGCGGGCCCACAATGGTGACTAGCTGTCCACAGGGTTATCCCCAGCTGTGGGTGGATCGTTGGGGATTCACCGCCCGCCCGATCCTGGCGTTGCTGTGTCGCTGGGTCGTGCTGGGGATGGGTTTGGTTTGGCTACAGTGCACCGGATGCGGGGCTCCACGGCGGCGGCGGTCGGTGGGAGCGGGTCTGGTGTCAGGTTGGCCAGCGTCCGTTCGGGGTTATGTAGCGACGGCCATCCTCGCCCGCGCCCACGCGACCGAACACAGCACCACCGAGCACATTGCGGCACAACGCACCAGCCCTGAACCCAATGGGCAATGACCTGGCCGGGTCCACCGTCAGTTGCGGGCGCGCTGCTTGATGCGGGAGGTGAGTTCCTGCACCTGGTCGTAGGTGCGGCGGCGCTCGGCCATTTCCTTGCGGATCTTGCGCTCCGCGTGCATCACCGTGGTGTGGTCCCGGCCACCGAAGGTCTGTCCGATCTTGGGCAGGGACAGGTCGGTCAGCTCTCGGCAGAGGTACATCGAAATCTGGCGGGCCTGGGCGAGCTGCTTGGTCTTGCCGGGGCCGCACAGATCTTCGATGGTCACGCCGAAGAACTCGGCGGTCACCGCCATGATCGTGGGGGCGCCGATGTCGTGTGCCTGGGCGTCCGGGATCAGGTCCCGCAGCACGATCTCGGCGAGCTGGGTGTCCACCTGTTGGCGGTTCAGCGAGGCGAACGCGGTGACCCGGATCAGTGCCCCCTCGAGCTCGCGGATGTTGCGCTCGATCCGGGCCGCGATGAACTCCAGCACGTCATCGGGCGCGGCCAGCCGGTCCCCGACAGCCTTCTTGCGCAGGATGGCGATCCGGGTCTCCAGCTCGGGCGGCTGAATGTCGGTGATCAGCCCCCATTCGAAGCGGGTGCGCAACCGGTCCTCCAGCGTGCCCAGTCCCTTGGGCGGGCGGTCGGAGGAGATCACGATCTGTTTGTTCGCGTTGTGCAAGGTGTTGAAGGTGTGGAAGAACTCCTCCTGGGTGCCTTCCTTGCCTTCCAGGAATTGGATGTCGTCCACCAGCAGCACGTCGACGTCGCGGTAGCGGCGCTGAAAGGCCACCTTGCGGTCGTCGCGCAGCGAGTTGATGAAGTCGTTGGTGAACTCCTCGGTGGAGACGTAGCGCACCCGCATGCCAGGGAAGAGCCGCTGCGCGTAGTGCCCGACGGCGTGCAGCAGGTGGGTCTTACCCAGCCCGGACTCGCCCCAGACGAACAGTGGGTTGTAGGCCCGCGCGGGCGCTTCGGACACCGCGACCGCGGCGGCGTGGGAGAACCGGTTGGAGGCGCCGATGACAAAGGTGTCGAAGGTGTACTTCTCGTTGAGTCTGGTCTGGGAGCTCGGCCGCCGGTTCGGTGTCGAGGAGCCGGGGCCGGCGAAGGGCCAGATCTCATGCACGGTAGCCAGCGCAGCCTCTTCCTCGCTGGGCTCACTGCTCGGCGTGTTCGCGGTGCTCCCCGCGCTGTGGTCGCCGCCGTGCGCCGGTCCCCCGTAGCCGGACCGGCGC
>JBOHHE010000332.1:0-23360 GCA_050700355.1 Pseudonocardiaceae bacterium | reverse complement strand
GGCTCTCACTGCGCTTCGCAACCTCGAACACCGGGGTGCCCGTGGCGGAGAACCGGACACCGGAGACGGCGCGGGGATCCTGATCCAGGTGCCGGACGGCTTTTTCCGCGAGGTGGTCGACTTCGCGCTGCCCGAACCGGGTTCCTACGCGGTCGGCACCGCGTTCCTGCCGCTGCAGGATGAGACCGAGGCAGCCATCGGGCGCATCGCGGAAGAGGAAGGCATGCGGGTGCTGGGCTGGCGCGACCTGCCCGTCAACCCCGCGGGTGTCGGCCCCACGGCCCGTTCGGCGATGCCCCGCTTCCGGCAGCTGTTCCTGGCTTCGGTCACCTCGGAAAGCGGGCTGGAGCTCGAACGCAGAGCGTATTGCGTGCGTAAACGCGCTGAACGCGACACCGATATCTACTTTCCCAGCCTGTCTGGGCGAACGATCGTCTACAAGGGGATGCTCACCGAGGAGCAGTTGGTCAGTTTCTACCCGGACCTCTCAGACCCCCGGGTCACCAGCTCGCTGGGCCTGGTGCACTCGCGTTTCTCCACGAACACATTCCCGTCCTGGCCGTTGGCGCACCCATACCGGATCGTGGCGCACAATGGAGAGATCAACACCCTGCGTGGCAACCGGAACTGGATGCGCGCGCGGGAAAACAAGCTGGCCACCGACCTCATCCCCGGTGACCTGGATCGCATCTATCCGATCATCACTCCCGAGGTCAGCGATTCGGCAAGCTTCGACGAAGTACTCGAGCTGCTGCACCTGAGTGGGCGCTCGATGCCGCACGCGGTGTTGATGATGATTCCGGAGGCCTGGGAGAACCATCAGGAGATGGATCCCACCCGGAGGGCCTTCTACGAATTCCATGCCACCCTCATGGAGCCCTGGGACGGTCCTGCGCTGATCGCCTTCACCGACGGCACCGTGATCGGCGCGGTGCTGGATCGCAACGGTCTGCGTCCGGCGCGGTACTGGGTCACCGAGGACGGCCTGGTGGTGCTGGCCAGTGAGGTCGGGGTGCTCGATATCGACCCCGCCACGGTGGTGCGCAAGGGGCGCCTGGAGCCGGGCCGGATGTTCCTCGCCGACACCGCCCAGGGCCGGATCGTCGGCGACGACGAGATCAAGGGCCAGCTCGCCGCCGAGCATCCCTACGCCGACTGGGTCGCCCAAGGCCTGACCCGGTTGGAGGACCTGCCCGAGCGCGAGCGTGAGGTACTCACCCACGCGTCGCTGGTGCGCAAGCAGCAGGCGATGGGATACACCCAGGAAGAGCTGGCGGTGCTGCTGACGCCGATGGCCACCACCGGCGCGGAGCCGATCGGGTCGATGGGCAACGACGCTCCGTTGGCTCCGTTCACCCGGCATTCCCGGCAGCTGTTCGACTACTTCAGCCAGCTGTTCGCCCAGGTCACCAACCCGCCCCTGGACGCGATCCGGGAGGAGCTGGTGACCTCCCTGCAGGCCCGGCTCGGTGCCGAACCCAACCTGCTGCACGTCGACGGCAGCTCCTGCCGCCGGCTCGTGCTGCCGTTCCCTGTACTGGATAACGATGAGCTCGCCAAGATCGTCCATGTCAACGACGACGGCGACCGGCCCGAGTACCAAGCAGTTCCGGTCCGGGGTGTCTACAAGGTGCACGGTGGCGGCGCGGCCTTGGTCAGCCGCCTCCATGAGATCTGCGTCGAGGTGGCTGAAGCCGTCGAGGACGGAGCTCGGCTGATCGTGCTCTCCGATCGGGGCGTGGACGCCGACCATGCGCCGATCCCGTCGCTGCTGCTCACCGGCGCGGTGCACCACCACCTGGTACGGGAAAAGACCCGTACTCAGGTGGGCCTGATCGTGGAGGCCGGGGACGCCCGTGAAGTGCACCACATAGCGCTGCTGGTCGGCTACGGCGCCGCGGCGGTCAACCCCTATCTGGCGATGGCCACCGTGGAGGATCTCGCCGATCGAGGCGCGCTGAACGGCGTCGACGTCAAGCACGCCACCCGCAATCTGATCAAGGCGCTGGGCAAGGGCCTGCGCAAGACGATGTCGAAAATGGGCGTGTCCACGGTGGCTTCTTATACCGGCGCGCAGATCTTCGAGGCGATCGGCCTCGGCGCCGAGGTCATCGACCCCTGCTTCACCGGTACTACTTCGCGCCTGGGCGGGGTCGGGTTCGACGTGCTGGCGGCCGAGGTCGCGCTGCGGCACCGCCGCGCCTTTCCCCCCGACGGGGTGCGCGCCCCGCACCGGGAGCTCGCCGTGGGTGGGGATTACCAGTGGCGCCGCGAGGGCGAGGCCCATGTGTTCTCCCCCCAGACGGTGTTCAAGTTGCAACACTCCACCCGGGCGGGCCGCTATGAGATCTTCAAGGAGTACACCCGGCTGGTCGACGACCAGTCACAGCGGCTGATGACCCTGCGCGGGATGTTCGTCCTCCGGGAGGGGATCCGCGAGCCCATCCCACTCGACGAGGTCGAGCCGGTGGAATCGATCGTCACACGGTTCGCGACCGGGGCCATCTCCTATGGATCCATCTCCAAGGAGATGCACGAGACGCTGGCGATCGCGATGAACCGGCTCGGGGGCAAGTCCAACACCGGAGAGGGTGGTGAGGACGCCGACCGCTACACCCGCGACCCCAACGGTGACCTGCGCCGCTCAGCGATCAAGCAGGTGGCTTCCGGTCGATTCGGGGTGACCAGCGAATATCTGGTCAACGCCGACGACCTGCAGATCAAGATCTCGCAAGGAGCCAAGCCGGGTGAGGGTGGGCAGCTACCCGGAACCAAGGTGTATCCGTGGATCGCCAAGACCCGGTACTCCACTCCCGGGGTGGGGCTGATCTCGCCGCCACCGCATCACGACATCTACTCCATTGAGGACATCAAGCAACTGATCCACGACCTGAAGAACGCCAACCCGAAGGCGCGCGTGCACGTCAAGCTGGTCTCCGAGGTCGGCGTCGGCACGGTGGCCGCGGGGGTGGCCAAGGCGCACTCCGATGTGGTGCTCATTTCCGGGCATGACGGCGGCACTGGTGCCTCACCACTGTCCTCGATCAAGCACGCCGGCACGCCCTGGGAGCTGGGGCTGGCCGAGACCCAGCAGACGTTGATCGCCAACAAGCTGCGGGACCGCATCGTCGTGCAGACCGACGGCCAGCTCAAGACCGGTCGCGACGTCATCATCGCGGCGTTGCTCGGTGCCGAGGAGTTCGGCTTCGCCACCGCTCCGCTGGTGGTGTCCGGTTGCATCATGATGCGGGTCTGCCACCTGGACACCTGCCCGGTGGGTGTGGCCACCCAGAATCCGGCGCTGCGGGCCAAGTTCAGCGGCAAGGCCGAGTACGTGGTGAACTTCTTCGAGTTCATCGCCCAAGAAGTGCGCGAGTATCTGGCGGCGCTCGGGTTCCGCAGCCTCGAAGAGGCGGTCGGGCGCACCGAGCTGCTGGACACCCGCCCGGCCATCGATCACTGGAAGGCCGCCGGCTTGGATCTCTCGCCGATTCTGCACGTCCCTCCGGAGGCTATGGACTCTGCTCGGCACAAGGTCGTGGACCAGGATCACGGGCTGGACAAGGCTTTGGACAACACCTTGATCCAGCTGTGTGAGGGTGCGCTGGCCAACGGTGAGCCGATGCACCTGGATCTGCCGGTGCGCAACGTCAACCGGACCGTGGGCACCATGCTCGGCTACGAACTGACCCGCCGCTGGGGCGGAAAAGGATTGCCCGACAACACCATCGACATCACGCTCACCGGATCGGCCGGGCAGTCCTTCGGGGCGTTCGTACCCCGCGGGATCACGCTTCGGCTGATCGGCGACGCCAACGACTACGTCGGCAAGGGCCTGTCCGGTGGGCGGATCATCGTCCGCCCGCATCCTGGTGCGCAATTCGTCCCAGAGCAGAACATCATCGCGGGCAACGTGATCCTCTACGGAGCCACCTCCGGGGAGATGTTCCTGCGCGGGGTGGTCGGTGAACGCTTCTGCGTGCGCAACTCCGGAGCGCTGGCCGTCGTCGAAGGCGTCGGCGATCACGGCTGCGAGTACATGACCGGGGGCCAGGTAGTGGTACTCGGCCCCATCGGGCGCAATTTCGCGGCCGGGATGTCCGGCGGGATCGCCTATGTGCTCGACCTGGCCACCGATCCCCGCCAGGGCAGGCGGATCAACCAGGAGATGGTGGACCTGGACCTGTTGGACGACGATGACCGTGCTTTCCTGCATGACGTGATCGCACGGCACCACGAGGAGACCGGGTCGACGGTGGCACACGGACTGCTGACCGATTGGGACACCGCGGTGGATCGATTCGGCAAGGTCATGCCCAAGGACTTCAAACGGGTCCTGGCCGCCCAAGCCGAGGCCGAAAGAGACGGTCGTGACGTCAACGCAGCGATCATGGAGGCAGCTCATGGCTAGGAGTCGTGAGTGGACGAGCCGCCTCTCGTTGGGAGGCGGCTACCGTGGCTGATCCAAAGGGCTTCCTCACCACCTCGCGGCAGAACCCGCCCCGGCGTCCGGTCGACCTGCGGTTACGCGACTGGCGCGAGGTCTATGAGGATTTCGACCGGAGCATACTGGAGGGCCAAGCCGGGCGCTGCATGAACTGCGGCATCCCGTTCTGCCATCTGGGTTGTCCGCTGGGCAACCTCATCCCGGAGTGGAACGACCTGGTCTGGCGGCAGGATTGGGCCGCCGCCAGCGAGCGGCTGCACGCCACCAACAATTTCCCCGAGTTCACCGGGACGCTGTGCCCCGCACCCTGTGAGACGTCCTGCGTGCTGGCCATCAACGATGACGCGGTGACCATCAAGCAGGTCGAGATCGAGATTATCGACCGGGCCTGGGACGAGGGCTGGGTACGGCCGCAGCCATCGACCGTACGCACCGGTAAGAAGGTGGCCGTGGTCGGCTCCGGCCCGGCCGGGCTGGCCACCGCTCAGCAGCTCACCCGGGTCGGGCACGAGGTCGTGGTCTACGAACGCGCGGACCGGATCGGTGGGCTGCTGCGCTACGGCATCCCCGAGTTCAAGATGGAGAAGCATCGGCTGAACCGGCGGCTGGACCAGATGCGGGCCGAGGGCACCGAGTTCCGTCCCGGTATCGACGTCGGCACGGACCTCGGTGTCGACGAACTGCGCGCCGGCTTCGATGCCGTCGTGCTCGCCGGTGGTGCCACCGCATGGCGGGATCTGCCGGTGCCCGGTCGCGAGCTGTCGGGCATCTACCAGGCGATGGAGTACCTCCCCCCGTCGAACCGGGTTCAGGAGGGCGATCTTTCACGGTCGCCCATCCACGCCGAGGGCAAACATGTGGTGATCATCGGCGGAGGTGACACCGGAGCCGACTGCCTGGGCACCGCACACCGCCAAGGCGCGGCGTCGGTGACCCAGCTGGAGATCATGTCGGTCCCGCCGGAGCACCGTCATGAGAACCAGCCCTGGCCCACCTATCCGATGGTCTACCGGGTCTCCTCGGCCCACGAGGAGGGCGGCGAGCGGCTGTTCTCGGTCTCCACCCAACAGTTCCTCGGCGACGGCGAGGGCCGGGTTCGAGTACTGCGGCTGGTTGAGGTCGTCGCACAGGACCGCAAGTTCGTCCCGGTGGAAGGCACCGAGCAGGACTTGCCCGCTGATCTGGTGTTGCTGGCGATGGGCTTTGTCGGCCCGGAAAAGGGAGCCCTGCTCGACGGGCTGGGCGTGGAATTTGAGCCGCGGGGCAACGTCGCGCGCGACGCTGATTTCATGACCAGCGTTCCTGGCGTGTTCGCCGCAGGTGACATGGGGCGTGGGCAGTCCCTGATCGTCTGGGCCATCGCCGAAGGTCGCTCCGCGGCTGCCGGCGTAGATCGCTACCTCACCGGCCGCGATGTCCTGCCTGCCCCTATCGCACCTACCGACAGGCCCTTGACCTAACGGCCCCGTGAGCAGCGGCCCGGTCTCCATCCAGCCGGCGCCGTTGCGTCACATGATCACCCACAGGGTGTACGCCTGATGGCGGTGATCCTCCCCGATTGGGTGTTCTTTCAGTCACTATGGGGGCATGCCTCTCGGTGGGCGACACTCCGAAGACGGTTTGTCGAAGCGATTAGCGGTCATTGCCCTTGGGCTCGGCATCCTGCTTGCGTCGGTCGGTTGCGGCAGGGCTCCCCAGGAAGCCGACCTTCCGACCGTCATCTCCTACGCCGGAGCGGCCGGCCGGCTCAGTGGCCTTGACCCGGCCGAGGTCCAGGAGCAACTTCGAGACTGGACCCGGACCGGGTTGGCCTCCGCGCTGGAGCTGGACACCCCCCAGCTGCGGAACGCGTTCTACGACACCGCCCCGGTTCGGGACCCGGCGTTCACCGACCTTGCCGAGCAGTCCACCGGCCCAGGGCGAGCCTTGTTCGACGGACAGGGCACGCTCCATGTGCTCGTGCCGCGCGACGACCGCCGGGAGGCTCGCACGATCGGGCTACTCCTCGACGATTACCGGACCGACGCCGGAACCGATCCCGCGCAGGTCCAGATACATCACTATCAAGTCCACCCCGAGGCGCAGACGATAGAGCTGACCGCTGAGGATCCCGCGCCCACGTCCGAGATTCGATCGGCCAACGGATATGTCGAAATGCGGGTCGGCGATACTGCGGGGCTGACCGATTTCCTGGCGCAGGTCGGCCACCTTTCCCTACTGGAGATGCGGGACGAGGAGATCTGGGCCGGTGGCTGGAAATGGCCCGACATCGTCGGCGCCCGGTTGAGCCTTGAGGATGTCTCCGTGATCCAGCGGGGCTACCTGGAGTCAGCCGCGGAGCGACCTCCTGGTTTTTCGCTGGATCCTGGGCCTCCGGAGACCCCCGAAGATGCACTGGCCATGCTTCCGAATCTGAGCCCGGAGCTAGCTTATCGACTCGGCACAGGCGACTGGAACGGTTCGGTCTTCCCGTCCGCTGATGCCGTCAGGCAATCGGTCGACGATGCGCTCTACTACGATGACACTGAGCCTGCTGTGCTGGCTGAATTGGGCCTGCCCGTGGACCGCAACCAGCTTTATGTGCTCAGTGGTCTGTTCGGCGGCGCGCCCACCTACAGTCAGGCTCGCTACGACGGCGGGCTGGCCGGCACCGAGGTCGGGATGACCCTCTTCTACACCGACTTCGTGACCAAGGACTGGATCAACGGTGTCGGCAACGGTGTGCCGGCCGACGCGGTCGAGGGCTTCGTTCCAAATCCCGAGGCGGTGATTCCGTGGAGTCACTGCCCGATGCCGGATGAGCCGCTGAGTGAATATGGGCGAGTGTGGTTCGGTCCGAACGAGTCCGGTTTCGGCTTCGACGACGATCGAGTCGGCATCGGGGCGCAGGCGACGCGACTGTTCATCCGAGCAGAGGATGCGGAAGGTACCGAGGTCGAGCCCAGTTACCAATTCGGCCGAGGCATGCGCTGGTGGGACCAGCATTACCAGCAGATCGCCGACTACGAACCACAGTACCGACGGCTCGACCAGATCATGCGGTGGAGCGCAGCTCTGGAATGGCTGATCTCGCAGACCGACAAGGAGCTCCCTCAACTGGCCGACACCGAGATCCGCTCAAACCTGAGCTTTCAGGATTGGTACGCGCAGCACAACGAGCTGCGGGAACGGTCAAAGATCGAGTTCGTCACACCGCCGTCCACGGAGCGGGAAGCCATTCTGTTCAAACCGTCGGCCGGCTTCGACTCGTGCGGATATCGGCGTCTTGTCGGGGGTGTTTCGCTCAGCGACCTCGTGTGGCGTCAAGGTGACCGGACCGGGCACGCCGAGATTCCCGCGCCGGTCCGCCGGGCCGGCCCGGTCGATGAGGCCTCCACCTTCGATCCGCGAACCGGCACAGGCAAGATCACCGGGTTGTCCCTCGGGAAGAACGGCCAGATCATCCACCGGCTCACCCGCGCGTTCTCCACGGCCCCGGATGGTTCGAGTCAGGTCAGGATCGATGGCGACGGTCGCCGTGTCACCCAATACGGAGACCTGAAGATCCGAAGGGCCGAAACCGCCCAACGTCAGATCGAGGTCCGGTTCCAGGCCGATCGGGGGCTGGTCCGGCAACAGGTTGGTCTGCAGGGCCAGGACATGGGCGAGCTGGTGGCCCGTAAGGAAGCCACTACGGTCGACGTCAATACAGTCACCATCCAGTGGCGCTCCGGCCCGCTGGAACGCATCCGCCGGGCACTGGGCTCGCTTCAAGCCCACCTGACGTCTGGTTCGGTCAGCGGTGCGCCGTTGGCCACGGACGGAGTGCTGTACGGCTACCTGGATCCGACCGGTGTCATGAAGTACAAAGTCGGTGGCCGTAATTCCCCGTGGTTCTCGATTACGGATCAACTCCGCCCGCCCGGCGATGAGCTGACTTTCCAGTTCGGCGGCCGAAATGCGGATACCGGCTTTCCCGAGTTCTTCCAGACGAATTTCTCGGCGTTCCCGACTGTGCAGCGCACCGACTGGCCTGCGGAGTGGTTCGATGTCATGCCCGCCACCGCGGACCGTCCGGCCATCCTCGTCGCCGCTGCCCCACCGGCCGCCGATACCGCCGCCGTCCAGGTCACCACCCCGGAGGGCGGCCTCGTCGGCACCGTCCACCACCGCGATGGGATCCCTCGGGTACACATCAACGACCCGCTGCTGGGACCCAACGGCCCCGAGGTAGGGGCCGCGCTGCTCCGGGACTCATCCAGGGTCGCCGTCGCCATTGCGGACGCCGCCCAGGCCCAGGACGGTTTATTTCGAGGGGTTCACCTCGGCGCGGATGGCGTTGCGATAGCGGGTGCGAACCGACTGATCATCGCCTCGGCCGACCATCCGTGGACCGCCCGGATACTGCGGTCGGTCGATCCGTTGCATCCGGAGCGGACCCCGCTGATCCGCATTGAGGGCAGCCGGATCATTCGTGTGGAGAGAACCAGCCGGGTTACCAAACGTCGCCGTCGCGCCAGTCACAGATGAGCTCGCCGGACAATTCCAGCGGGACCTCCAGCGCGAGCACATGAATACAGTCGTCCTCCTCCTCCGTGCGCTCGATACCGGTGGGGGTGAGCGCCGAGGTCGGCCCCTGCCACAGTTGCCAGCCGCGCGCCGCGTAGAAGGCTGCGGCCTCGTCGGTGGCACCCAGCGCACCCAGGTCGTACGCGCCGCGGATCACGCGCTCCAACGCCGCCATCATCGCCGCGCCATATCCACGTCTGCGCCGGTCCGCGCGCACTCCCACACCCTCGACGTAGCCCGCACGCAGCGCCCGTCCGCCGTGCAGCAGCCGCCGCTGGATCACCGAGGCGTGCCCGATCAGCTCGGCCCCCTCCCACATCAGCGCATGCACCCCACCCAGAGCGTGTTCCCAGTCGTAGTAGGTCAGGTCCCCCTCGAATACCTCGTCGAGGAGGGCTCGTGCTGCCGTGAGGGTGGCGGGGTCCAGGTCAGCGGTATGGGCGGTAGTCAGCATGGGCGGTGGTCAGCCGGCGAGAGTGCTGGGGTCGGTGGGCACGTCCACCGCGTGGGCCCGCAGAGCGCTCAGCGGGACCAGTTCGAGAGCACGTGCGTGGGTAGCAGCGAGCACCACCGGCGCCGCCGCGCCATCGTGATGGGCCCGCAGCCAGTTCGCCGCTGTCACGCACCAACGGTCACCGGGTACCAGGCCGGGAAACCGGTACTGCGGCATCGGAGTCGTCAGGTCATTTCCGATGCGACGCTGGTGCGCAAGGAACTCTGAGGTCACCACGGCGCACACCGTGTGGCTCCCCAGATCCTCGGGACCAGTGTTGCAACAGCCGTCTCGATAGAAGCCGGTGACGGGATCGGTGCCACAGGGCTCCAGTTCACCGCCCAACACATTGCGATCGGTCACCGGTTCAGTATTCACCTGGAGCCATGAGCTGGTCGACGGCCCTGGCTCGTCGAGATCGATGACGCGGTCCGCTCGAGCTTGCCGTGCCGGCGGCGGGCACTCGTCCGCTCGGTAACTTGACCGTATGGAACCGAACCGGGACACCGCCTACGATGCGTCCACCTCCGCAGATTATGTCGAGGTCGACGACAGGGTCGGCTGGGCGTTCGGGTACCCGTTCGCGCTCCGCGCGCTCGGGGTCGGCGGTCCGGATGCACCCGAAACGCTCCTCGACTACGGCTGCGGACCGGGAAAAGTCGCTCAGCGGATCGCCCGCCAGTACGGCCTGCGGGTGGTCGCCGTGGATCCTTCGGCCGAGATGCTGGCCATCGCTCGGCAGCGGTATCCTCATCCCCAGGTCACCTACCATCAGGTGCCGGAGAATCCGCCCACGTTCCTCGCTGACGAAAGTGTCGATGCAGCGATGACGTGCTTCGTTTTCGTCGTACTACCCTCCCGAGAACAGCTGCGCGCCATTGTCGCCGACGTGTGGCGGGTGCTTCGCCCGGGCGCGAAGTTCGTGGTTCTTGATCCGCATCCCGACCAGGTCGGCGTGCAGTTCTCCTCATTCCGCTCCGGAGAGCCGGGAGTGACCTACCAGGAGGGGGATCCGCGCCGGGCCCGATTGCTGCTGACCAACGGAGAATGGCTGGAGCTGCAGGACTACTTCTGGTCGGCCCGCACGTACGAAGAGATCCTGACCGAGGCCGGCTTTACCGATCTGCGGACCGAGGCACCCTCGCCTGCGGATGCACCTGGGCTCGCCGACCCTACCGACCTGGACGCCTGGGACTACGACGCCGAACGTCGCCATCCGCCGTTCGTGCTCATCCACGGTTGCAAGCCCGGAACCTGAGCCTCTCGTTCAAAGCCGGTTCGCTCTTCGGGTAATAGATCGACGCCAGGCCTTCCAGAGCGAATCTCTCACACCAAAAGTGCAGCTAATGCGCTATTGATCGTGAGGTTCGCGGCGTGGTCCAGGTCGCAGCCAAGTGACCAGGCGATCGAGTAGGCGAGTCGGGTCTGTCCGGATCGCGTCCCTGATCTCGTTGTGGCGGGTGGCGCCGATCGCGATCGCGTGCAGCCCGGCTCGCGGGTATTCACCGGCTCCCGCTCGGCCACTGTGGCGAGGTGGTCCAGGGCATCGTCCCAGTCGGTGTACCCGCGAGCCGCCAAGTTCCGCACGCCGGTGCTACCAACACCGCCAACCTGCCGGGCCAGCATGGTGAGCCCAGTGCCCTGGCCGCGGCCTGCTCCGGTATGGAACACGCTCCGCCGTCCGGTTGACGAACACATCACCATCGTAACCGACGTCAACTGTTACCGACGTCCAACGTCGCCGACACCTCAGGCCGGTAACTAACGGTCCTTGATTCTCACGGAACGTTGAGCAGGATCTCGCAGCTGACGGCAGTATCATTTCCTGGACCGCCGTCGCAACGGTCGAATCCGGGACCGCCGATCAGCGTGTCGTCGCCCCTATCACCGAACAGCCTGTCATTGCCAGCGCCGCCCCGAATCGTGTCGTTGGCTGGGCCGCCACGAACAGTATCATTGTCTGCGCCGCCGTGAACGGTGTCATTGCCGTCGTCGCCGAGCACCGTGTCGTTGCCTGGGCCACCGATTATCTCGTCGTTTCCTTGGTTGCCACGAACCTGGTCGTTGCCGTCGTCGCCGAGCACCGTGTCGCCACTACCCAGACCGCAGATACGGTCGTGTCCCCCGAAACCATGGATGGTGTCCGGACCGCTCCTGCCGTTGATCACGTCATTGCCCGGTGTCCCGTTCGCCCCTGGTTGCAGGGTGGGCGGAAACCCGAAACAGGGTGCCGGCGCAGCGGCTGCGGTTGCTGACGACTGCTCGGCACCCAGCGTCTGGTGAGCCTCGCCGCCCGCCCAGGCTGACGGGACCAGGGTGAGGCCGCAGAGGATTGCGGTGGCCCCAAACAACGCGGTCCGCTTGGGTGTGAATGGGCCAGTGCTGATATTCATGGTGATCCTTTCTCGAGGTGTGCCACACGGGGGCACGCGTCATCTCCGCCGGGGTGTATCAGCCCGAGCACGCGGAGCTCTGCATCACAAAGACCGACGACAAACCCCAGAGCGGGGCCATCAGCTGCAGATTCCCTCCTGATCGACCCCGATGCTTCCTGAGCTGGCGTCTCGGTTCCTTTGTCCAATGACTACGTAGTGAGGGCGTGACGTGGGTGTGCCTCAGGTGTGCCTCAGGTGTGCAACCCACTTTTGTGGGACGTGAGCGCGAGCTCGGAGTACTGGCGGAGCTCTGCCAGCGGGCCGTCGGTGGCCGCAGACAGCTCGTGGTCGTCTCCGGTGAGGCCGGCATCGGCAAGACCTGGCTGTGCGAGCGGGCGGCCGTGATCGCCGAAGGCGAGGGGTTCGAGGTGGTGTGGGGACGGTGCTGGCCGCATGGTGGTGCGCCGGCGCTATGGCCATGGCCTGCGGTGCTCACCGAGTTGATCGGGCCGGACGGCGGGCGGTTGCTGGCGCAGGACAGCGGCCGGGACCGGATCGACCCGGAGCGGTTCGTCCGGTTCGCCGCAGTGGCCGAGCAGCTGGCCAGCACCGGGTCCGACCGACCAAGGATGATCATCATCGATGACGCGCACAACGCTGATGAGAGCGCCCTGCTGCTGACCCGGTTCCTGGCCGCCACTCTGGACCGGCTACCGCTGATGCTGGTGCTGGCCCGGCGCACTGATCCGACTGCCGGTGGCCCGACTGCCGAGGCACTGCATGGCGAGCTGGCCCGGGATGCGACGACGTTGCCGCTGTACCGCTTCAACCTGCACGACACCGCCACTCTGCTTACCGCGCACGGCCTTGACGGCAGCGACCACGACGTGGTCTCGGCATTGTTGAAGCTCACCAGCGGCAGCCCGCTGTACCTGGCCCAGGCCCTCGGCCCAGGCCGGAGTGGTTCAGGTCTGAGTGGGTGGGGTCCGGCCACAGTCCAGCAGGCCATCGCCGACGCGATCGGCAGGCTCCCGGCGGGCATCCAGCGCATCGTGGCGTTCGCGGCACTACTCGGGGTCGACGCCGACGTAGGCGAGATCGCCGCGCTGGCGCAGGTGCCACCGGCGCAGGTGGTCGCGGCGCTGCGGGCCACCGAGGAGGCCGGCCTGATCGACCCGGCGCCTGGCGGGTTCGCCTTTCACGACGTCGTCCGTGAGGCGGCCCTGCACAGCCTCGACACCGGCCAGCTCCTTGACGCGCACGCTCGCGCGGCGGCGTTGCTCGCCGGCACCGGCAGGCCGGAGCGGGTGGCCTACCACGCCCTGGCAGCGGCGCCCCGCTCAACCGCTGACGCCGACGTCGCCATCACCGCATGCCGGCGCGCGGCATCCGCGCTATGCCGTGGTTTCGCCTACGAGCCTGCCGCTGTTCTCCTCGAGCGTGCGGCGATCCTTGTCGAGCGTCGCCCGGACTCAGCTGGACGTACCGAAGTGCTCCTGGAGCGGGCCGAGGCGGTGCTGGCTTGCGGCCGGCTCACGCAGGCACGAGCCGCGTTCGACCTGGCGACCGAGGCCGCGCAGCGCGTCGCCGATCCGGTTCTGCTGGCGCGGGCGGTGCTCGGGCTTGGCGGGGTGTGGGTGCACGAGCACCGTAACCCGGCCGTCCGGGGCCACGTCCTGGCCCGGCAACGAGCCGCGCTTGCCGGGTTGCCGGAACAGGAACAGGTGCTGCGCATCCGGCTCACAGTTCGGCTTGCCGCCGAGGCGGTGTACGAGGGTGAGCCGGTCCAGGCGGTGCTCGATGCCCTGGCGCAGAGTCGAGCTCTCGGTGACGACCGGGCGCTGGCGGAGTCACTGTCCTTGGCCCATCACGCCCTGCTGGCCCCTGAGCACGCCGCCGTCCGGCGGCCGCTGGCCGACGAGCAGATTGCGGTGGCGTCCTCGGCCGGAGACGGGGTCTTGGCCCTGTTCGGACTGCTGTGG
Organism: Pseudonocardiaceae bacterium; assembly: GCA_050700355.1. Lineage (GTDB taxonomy): Bacteria > Actinomycetota > Actinomycetes > Mycobacteriales > Pseudonocardiaceae. Next base: position 9,515 of record JBOHHE010000332.1, on the reverse strand, counting down.
CGCACCGTAGACCGCTACCTGATGGGCAGTCCCGAGGCTGATCGATGCCTGGCCGAGCTTCGGCAACGAGCCGACGCGCTGAGCGTGGCCACCATCGGCTACATCGTGGCCTGCATGGACGTGATGCGGCTGATCCGGGCCGGACGGCTGGATGAGGCCGAAGCCGCCGCCGACCCCTGCTTGCAGCGTGGTCTGGAGGTGGGTGATGCCGATGCCACCGGTTACCACGCCAGCCAGCTACTGACCATCCGGTGGCTGCAGGGCCGCGACGCCGAGCTAGCCGAACTGGTAGCCGAAACAGCCTCCTCACCCACCCTGGCCAAATATGAATACGGCTTCCGGGCCTCGGTGTCGGGGGTACTCGCCCGGGGCGGACGGCTGGCGCAGGCCCGTGCCGCGTTGGATCCGCTGGTCGACCTCGGACTGGACACCCTGCCGCGCTCGAGCACCTGGCTGGCCGCCATGGTGGCCATCGTGGAGGCGGCTCGGCTGCTGGACGACCCGATCGTGGCCGGGCAGGCCGCCGAGCTGCTGGCCCCCTTCGCCGAGCTACCCACCATGGTCTCGCTGGCCACGAGTTGTCTTGGCGCGACGTCGCGGGCGCTGGGTCTTGCCGCGCTCACGGTCGGCGACACGACCGGCGCGGTGCGGTACCTCGAACACGCGGTAACCGCGAACCAGCGGTTGACGCATCTCCCGGCTGCCGCCCTCAGCCAGGCTCAGCTGGCCGAGGCGCTGCTCGCCCGCGACGCGCCCGGCGATGTGGCGCGAGCCAGGGCGCTGCTGGCCGAGGCCGCCGCCGGAGCCCGCGCGATCGGTCTCACGGCGCGCGCCGAGGACTGGGCCGTCCAGGCGGCCGGTCTCGTTTCGTCGAACGCGCCTGCCCTGCTGCGCCATCGGGGGCTCGAGGGGTGGACGGTGGAGGTGGACGAGTCCCGGATCGAGCTGCCCGACCTGGTCGGCCTCGGCTATCTCAGCGAGCTGCTCATCCGCCCAGGCGAGGAAGTCAGCGCGGCCGACCTGTGTGGCGCCGGGACGGCGGAGCGCTGGCAGGACGTGCTCGATCCCCAGGCCGTCGATGCCTACCGCCGCCGAGTGCGCGACCTGGACGCGGCGATCGACGCGGCCGACGCGGACGCCGACCTGGCCGCCGCTGAGCGGTTGCGGCTGGAGCGGGAGGCTATCCACGCCGAACTGACCCGCTCACTCGGGCTGGGTGGCCGAATCCGGGGTTTCGCCGCCACCCCGGAACGGGCTCGGACCGCGGTACGCAAGGCCATCAAACGAGCCCTGGACGTGATCAGCGCGGCCGATCCCATACTCGGTGACGAGCTACGGGCCGCAGTGCGCACCGGCACCGGCTGCCGCTACACCCCCGCCCCAGGCTCGCCCCGGCAGTGGAAGATCGACCGCGGCTGAACCGGGCACAGCGGAGCACACCTGCGGCACACCTACGTCACGCCCTCCATGCACAGGCGGTCCCACCGGGACAAGACCTGAACCGAACCAGGAGGGTATCCATGAAATCCCGTACCGCACAGATCGCCGTGGCGACGGCCGCTGTCGGCCTGCTGCTGGCCGGCGCCCCGATCGCCGCGGCCGCGACCGGCGCACCCGCTCTCGCGACCGCTGGATCCGCGACCGCACCCGGTGACGTGAGTCCGCAGGCACTGCGCACCTACACCGTGCAGCTCCAGACCGGCAACCGAAACAACGCTGGTACCGATGCAGATGTAAAGATCAAGCTCGTCGGCACGCTGCGGACCTCGCCGTGGGTAAACCTCGACAATCCCGGTGATGACCGGGAGCGCCGTCAGCTCGACACCTATCGCAACATCAATCTGGATGATGTCGGCGACATCAAGTCCATCCGACTGAACTTCGACGACAGCGGCGACCATTCAGACTGGTATCTCGACTGGGTGAAAGTGACCCCGAATGGCGGGCCAACCTACTTCTTCGAGGCCTACCGCTGGATTAAGACCGCTGGCGAATACACCTTCAACCCGGCCTCCTGACCCAGACCGAGCCCGGACTCGCACCCGCCGGGGCGCACCTCGCTGAAACACGGAGCCCCGGAACACCACGCTCCGGGGCTCCTGGCTGAGGCCAGGCGTTCGATATCGGCGAGGTCGACACCGTAGAAGCGCAGCAGGTCGGTGATCTCGGTGGGTTGCTGCTGGTTGCGACCGCTCTCCAGATGGTGGAGTACGCGTAATGGACTTTTTCCGCTGCCAGCGGAATACTTAAATTTCCCGAACTTCGACGGCGGTGAGGAGCGTCAGGTGCTCTCTGAACTTGGGCAGCAGCCGGTGCGTGAGGTTGACGTGCTGCGACGTGCCCTCGTGCTGCTGACGGAGCGGTTGCCGCCTGGCTGGGGAGCCAGGGTGACCGAGAACCTGGTGGTTCCTGGTCAGCGTTTCGGTGCGGTGGTGGAGTCGGACGCCGTGGTGGAGTTGATCGGGTCGGATGGTGCACGGGTCTTGCTCATCATGGAGGTGAAACGCTCACTCCTGGTTCGGGACCTACCTGCGGTAGTCGATCAGCTTCGCGGGCTGGTCACTCAGCTCACCGAACCGGAGGTCCCAGCGGTACCGGTGGTAGTGGCGCGGTATCTCGGCCCATCGGTGCGAGCGTGGCTGGACGACCGCGGTGTGTCCTACCTGGACGCGACGGGCAACCTTCGTGTCATCGCGCAGCACCCGGCGCTGTACCTGCGTGACACGGGCGCGGATCGAGACCCCTGGCGCAGTCCGGGACGGCCGCGCGGAACCTTGCGGGGCCCGCCTGCCGCCAGGGTCGCTCGTGCGCTCATCGACTTTGCGCCACCGGTGACTGTTCCGGAACTCGTCCGCCGATCAGGTGCCTCGACGGGCGCGACGTACCGGGTAGTGGAGTACCTGGAGCGAGAGGGGATGATCGAGCGGACACCCCGAGGCCCCATCACCGGGGTGGAATGGCGCCGTCTGCTTGAGCAGTGGAGCCAGGACTACTCGTTTCAGCACAGCAATTCGGTGAGCGCCTACCTGCAGCCAAGAGGTATCCCAGCGTTGCTGGACGGTTTGCGTACTGTCGACGGTCTGCGCTATGCGCTGACCGGATCGCTCGCAGCACAGCGGTTGGCGCCTTACGCCCAGCCCCGCCTAGCGATGCTCTACGTTGACGATCCGGCTGTTGTCGCCGAGCGTTTGGAGCTGCGAATTGTGGATACCGGGGCGAATGTGCTGCTCGCCGTCGGCGACTACGATGTCGTCTTCGATCGCACCGTCGAGGCCGATGAATTGAGCTTTGTGGCGCCTAGCCAAACCGCCGTCGATCTCCTTACCGCGCCGGGGCGAGGTCCCGTCGAGGCGCAAGCCCTACTGGAATGGATGCAGACCAATGAGTCCGACTGGCGACGTTGACCTCCTTGTCGCCTTTGCACTCCAAGCACGCCTCCCGTCGCGCTGCGGATCTGGAGGCAGTATTCATCGACCTCGCCTCCTGATACTGTAGTGAGCGCACCCACGTCCGATGATGTCCCTATCAATCAAGCCGTGTTGACCATGTTGTGGCTCGATCAGGACCGATGTGATTACCTTTTCTGCTACCCTGCGGCGCCGGCTTTGTTCGAGTGACTACACGCCCAAATGAGCCGTGAAGATTCCGATGAGGATTCGGCCGTCCGGGCCGTCCGTGGGCAGCGTAAAGTGGATACGGTTGCGGTAGCGCTCGATCTTCGCATGCCACTCACAGCGATACCGTGATCCATCGTGGGTCACGTCACGTTGGCGCATAAAAGTCTCGTTGGAGTGTGTTTTCGGGCTTTCCGGCGACAGGTCCACACCGTACTGGCCCATGGCCGCAGCAACGTCGTAAGGGAGGCCCATACGCTCGGCGAGCACGCGCGGGAAGTGATCGTTCAAGGCGCAGAGTATTCGCACAACGGGATCGCGCACTGCGGCGTAGCTGCCAGCGAACTTCCCGAACTGCAGGTCCGAGTGAAAAATGAGTGATGGAAAGGCGAATGCCGCGATCGTGAAGAACTCATGTTCAGATACTTTTTCCAGAGTGAAGGCATGTCGCCATATTCTGTGGGCCTCGGACGCTGCCGCGAAGAACACCACTTCGACGGTCCTGGACTCGCCGTTCAGCGTCAGAAGGCCACGGCGTTGACAGGCCGGAAAGACCAGGCATCCGACTGCCCGACCGCAGAGACCCATCGCAAGCGCGAATCCTGCGGAGAACGCAGGAATGGATGTTTCCGGTAGATCTAGCGGCTCGCAGCCAGCAGGTGCTTTGTTGTCCCACTCTTGACAACGATCCAACAGTACTCCGGTTCGTCTACAAACATCCGGGTCGACCACAGTCGCTCGATCATAAAGAAACTGAACCAGTTCCAAGCCATCACGGCATTCGACCGCATGGTAGTCGGAGTAGACAGCAGGTCTCTGGCCGTTTTGACGTAGGACTTCCAACGCATGGTTGAACTGATCCAAGCCGAGCTCCACGTCCACATCAGGTAGATTCCGGAAGTCAAAGCTTGCTTCATCGATGACAACGCGTGGCCAGAAGTCACCGCTGGTCGCGTCGGGCACGAGCAAGCCTCCCCAAGTCGGCCTCGATCTGGTCGAAAAACCCCTCCGGCCAAGCACTGAGGCGACCGCGCTCCGTGAGGTCGATCGCGACAGGCTGCCCATCCCCTGCCTTGCCGAAGAAGTACACGATCGTGTCTTGAGCACCGATTGTCTGTTCCTCAGCGATGGCGAGCCGTACACCGTTCAACGTGTGGTCGCTGTGCGTCTCAATCACCACCTGAACACCGCTTCCCGCAACACGGGCAAGGAACCGACCGAGTCGAGACTGCCCGGCCGGATGTAGATGGGCCTCGGGGTTCTCCACAAGTAGTAAACCTCCCTCGGGTGCGAGCAGCCCGGCGACGATGATCGGAAGCGCGTAGGAGAATCCGAAACCCATGTTCGCCGGCCGGATCGGCTCACTCATGAGTCCGGGTTCCTGGAACCGGAGCACGCTTGCGGACAACCCGGGTGGCCATTGGGCCGTGATCTGCACTGGGCTGATGATGTCCGACACCCATGCTTCCACCTGTGTGCGCAGCGTGGTGATGCCGTGCTCGGTATCCGGATGCCGGAGTTGGGCACGTACGGTTCTGGTTTCATACTCGGCCAAAACTTGGGCGGTGTACTGTCCCTGCTCACCGACGCCGATGCGCTCGGTCTCCACGGAGGTGACTGACAACAGGTCACGCGGACCGAGTCGCTCAGCCATCAGGTACACGAATGCTGGGCCTGTACCAGCCAACTCGGCAGGAGGAGCAACCGGCCGGTGCGTCACATGCAAGTGTGGATAGCGCCCGTCAGAAGACGGAAAATTGTAGCGGTAATCGGTGCTTGCACACTTGACATTGATCTCGATCTCTTCTCCCTCCGCATCGAAGTGCAGCACGTCCTGAGAATCTCCGAGCGCAAGGCCATAGGGGCCGTTGAGTTGCACCACAGGTGTGTCCGGTTTTTCGGCAATCTGTCGAGTAAGCAGGAGCGCCTGTATGAATGTACTCTTACCCGTGCCATTCAACCCGGTAAGGACCGTCATCGCGCGAAGAGGGAGGTCAACTACACGAAACCGTTTGAAGTTCCGTATCTCGAGGGAGGAGATCACTGCCTGGCCTCCGCAGCGGCAGTAGTGCGGTCGAACCGATATCTCACTTTCCTTGGATCTCCGGTCGATGACGTGATTGCTGCGATATAGTCTTGATCGTTTGTCATCCACTCGCGTGCCGCCGTCAAGATATCTTTTCGCCGGGCCACGATGTCTGCCGTCTCATAGCGCGACAGCACAATCGACCAGGTCTCGAAGAGTGGGCGGTTGATCGGGCTGAGCCATTCGGTTCCGTAAGGCCACTTCCGGAAAGCGTGATCGCCAAAGATCTCATAAGCGTTGGCCATGGCGAGGCGGAACCGCTCAGCGAGTTCATCAAGCTGGGAATCTGGAACCTTGTACTCGTCGTCGAGCAATTCTGTCGTGTGCTCGAGGAAAGGATCCATAGCGCGGAACTGTTCGAAGTAGGCTTCTTCGCCGAGTAGGGAAAAAGCACAGAAGCGTAACACCATCTCCCGGTCGGTCATGCGCACGTGGTCCTGCAGCTTTCCGCCGGTGGCCAGATCGAACTCGGACATGTGTGTACAGCGCTTCAGAAAATCACGACTACGTTGCTTGCTCATGCAGTGTCGGATTTCCTGATGGTTCAACGGGGTTCCCCCCGTGTTGATACGCTTGAATATGTCATACTTGATGCCTGTAGGTGTCTTCGGATCTATGACGTGTACAACGATCTGCGCGTTGTGTATTCTACGTCGCATTGGGGGTGGTAGCTCCCTGAAGTATTTACCTCGGATGTTATCGAGATACTCCATACCCTTCAGCGAGAAGACATTTTCGACGAAATCGGAAACCGTGGAAAGCCGCTGTAGGCCATCGACGATATGCATCATGCCTTCGCTGTCCTCGGCGAAGTAGAATGCCGGCAGAGGGATCTGGAGGAGAATCGACTCAACGAGTCTGGACTTCTGCTGGCTATTCCACACCCGGTATCGCTGGAAATCTGGCGCGAGCTCCAGGTCGCGCTGTTCGATCAAGTCGATGATGTTGCGGAGTGAGAAGGTCTTGGTGCTGACACGGATGTGTTCTGGGGACCAGGGGACCTCAATCGGCGGCTGCTTATCGGGATCACCTTCGAGCTGCTCGATCTCGACACCTGTCGGTACGTTCTCGAAAAGCTCTTCGCGGACCCGCAGGTCGGCTTCGGTCATGGTGCCTCGCGTCTGACGGTTGATCGGGGTTATCTGAATCGTAACGGGCGTCCTGCAGGTCCAGATGCCGGACGCGCGACATCTGCTCCTGACGGTAACCGCGCTCAGGAGGTGACGAGTCCGTGGATGAGCCGGCGAAGGCGAGTCGGTTAGGTCGAGGCCAGTACCCGGGAGAGGGAAGGGGCGAACTCGCCGTCGATGGTGCCGAAGCGGAAGGCGATCCACTCGTTCTCGTCGAAAACCAGGGCGTGGCCGGTAGCAAGACTGCGCACGGTCCAGGCGTTGGACGTGACGGTGACGGTGACGGCGCCGTTGGTGTTGGTGAGGTGGTCGGTGGTGACCTCGGTGAGCCAGGCGGACCACTGCTCGGTGGTGAAGGCGATCACCGGGCTGTCGGCGATCTTGCTGTGTCTGATCTCCGCACCCGCGTTGGTGAAATCGACCTCGACGCAGCCGTTGCCCATGTCCGAGTAGGTCGACTTGCGCCACCCCGCGCGGTGCTTCGCGGTGGCCATGGGTTCCTCCGAACGTCAGGTCAGAGCGGATAGGCGCGACCGGATCGCTTCTGCGGTGCGTGCTGGCGAGAGGGCAGCCGCACGAAGTCGGTCAACTATCCGAGTGTACCCCGCGACCTGCTGCTGATCCTGCACGTAGACGGCCCCGTTGACGATCTCCACGTACACGATCGACTGGGCGGCCGTGAAGTCCAGCAGCGTGAACGGCCCGACCAGTCCGTCATGTAAGCCGAGGTCGGTGGGGAGTATCAGCACCTCGATGTTGTCCCGCTCGGACATCGTGAGCAGGTGCTGCAACTGTGCCCGCATAGTGGCGATGTTTCCGATCGGACGGTCCAGCACGGATTCCTCGATCAGCGCCGTCAGCCCCAGTGGTTCGTTGTCGTTGGACAGTCGGCGTTGCCGCTCCATCCGCAGGCTCACGGTGCGTTCGTCGTGGTCCGGTCGGACGCGGCCATGGCCGGTGGTCGCGCCGAGCGAGTAGTCCTCGGTCTGCAACAGCGCGGGAAAGACGGCTGTGGCGTACTGGGCGACGTGGGAGGCGAGGCCCTCCAGGCCAACGAAGGTGCGGAGCCAGTCGGGTACTACATCGGTCCAGGGGGCCCACCAGGTTTGGCGGTCGGCGCTGCCTGCGAGTGAGGCCAGCCGCTCGATGTCGGCGAGGTTGACGCCGTAGAAGCGCAGTAGGTCGGTGATCTCTGCGGGTTGCTGCTGGTTGCGGCCGCTCTCCAGGTGGCCGACCTTGCCCGGTGAGCAGCCGATCACGGTCGCGCCCTCGGCCATCGTCTTGCCCGCCCGCTTGCGGTAGTTGGTCAGCTGGACGCCGATCAGCCATTGCAGGGCCGAGGGGTCTGCTCGGATCGCCACCACCGCTCCCTCGTGATCAGCCGCCAACTCGGCGTCGGCGGTCTGCCCGACCGACGTGGCCGCCACAGCACACATCACCCGATCGGGGTATCGTCAGCTGTAGAATCATACGTAAATTTTCTTGTGTCGATCTAAGTAGATCGTACACGACGACAGGGTGGGTGCGCCCGAGAACACCCACCCCGTCCGTCAGGCGACCGGACAGAAGGGCCTGGAGCGCATGCGTGGGAGTTGGAAGCATCGTCCGGACACCTCCGCAACCGATGCATCGTGGGGAATACGACGCCGCTCAATGTCGCTGGCATCGCTGCTGGGGAGCTGGCGTGACCAGCACATGTGGACCGTTCGCTGCCGTGACGATCGGGGACAGCGGGCGAGACTGCTGATCAGTCTGACCGCGAACGGGATCATGATCACCGCTACGGCCCCGGACCCGTGGCGGCTGACGCTACTGGAAGTCGATCGACTGCGCGGTGTGCTGCGTGACGCGCTGCTCACCCTGGGCGTTGGTGCCGGTACCGAATCGATCAGCCATGGTCGGCGAATCGCGGCACGCAGGATTGTGATCCGCGAGCGTCCCGGTGGGCGGGGTTCGAGATCCGAACTCGCCCCGCCCACCGGGCAACCACACCCGCAGCCGGATTCGCCGATGGAGCACGTGGCGGTGTCGCAGGTGCTCCCGGCCGCAACCTAGCTGGGCCGATCATGACCTCATCCGGGCGGCACGCCGCGTCCGACCACACCTACCGAGCGAAAGCGGCGACCGACAAGATCTTTACTGACGACCGGGCCATCTGGTGCACGTGGAGCGGACACACTGTGCACGGGAGGCGGACACGTGGGTTTTAGCTGGGTCTCCGGTTCCCGAGCCCAACTGCAGGGGGAGCCATGTAGAGCTGGACAACGCTGTGGTTGGGCTCGGGAACCCGGGAGCGGTCGCGGGAAGTCACCACGGGAACGGAGGAGAGCTTTAGATCAGGAAGGTTGCCGGGTCGTCACGCACGTCGCCTCGAGGTAGCTCATCAAGGTCTCGGTGGCCTTGTCGACGTTGTGCGCTTCCTTCAGGTGGTCTGCCACCTGGGCCATCAGATGATCCTTGCTGGACGCGGTGAACCCGCTGCCGCACTCCTGGTGCCCGCACTGGAACTCGTGCATCTCTGTACTCCTTCCATGGCATCCGCCGCCAACCGGACTGATCGCGGCGACCGCCTCTTCACCGAACTTTCGTACGGAGGGCCTAACCGGTTCGATCCTTGTCGCGACAGACAGATGTGGCAACCCGTAGCTCCTGAGTACCCGTGAGTGGCAATCGGTGCTATAGCAC
>JBOHHE010000331.1:0-27484 GCA_050700355.1 Pseudonocardiaceae bacterium | reverse complement strand
ACTCTGACCTGGGCTGCCATCGCGCATCACTTCTTCGGGGCGGGCTTGTTGACCCTGACCGACTCATGGGCGACCTCGTCGGCCGCCATCGACGCGGCGTCAGCCTCCTTGCCCAGCACGGAGCCGTCCGAGGTGGTGAAACCCTTCTTGAAGGTCTCCACCGCAGCCACGATCTGCTGCTCGGTCTCCTTGCTGAACTGCTTGGTCTCCCGAATGGTGTCGACGATGTCCTTATGGTTGCGGCGGACATGGTCGAGAAAGTCCGAGGCGAAGCGCCGGACATCGACCACCGGCACCTCGTCCAGGTGTCCCCGGGTACCGAGGAAGATCGATACAACCTGCTCCTCGACGGGCATCGGCTCGTACTGCCCCTGCTTGAGCAGCTCGATCAGCCGAGCACCGCGCTCAAGCTGACGACGTGAGGTGGCATCCAGGTTCTCCGCCCCGAACGCGGCGAACGCCTCCAGTTCGCGATACTGCGACAGTTCCAGCCGCAACGTGCCGCCGACCGTTCTCATCGCCTTGATCTGCGCCGAACCACCCACCCGGGAGACCGAGACACCAACGTTGATCGCGGGCCGGACACCCTGGTTGAAGAGGTCGGACTCGAAGAAGCACTGCCCGTCGGTGATGGAGATGACGTTGGTCGGGATATACGCCGAGATGTCGTTGGCCTTGGTCTCGATGATCGGCAAGCCGGTCATCGAGCCCGCGCCCACCTCGTCGGACAGCTTCGCGCAGCGCTCCAGCAGGCGCGAGTGCAGGTAGAACACATCACCGGGGTAGGCCTCCCGGCCCGGCGGACGGCGCAGCAACAGCGAGATGGCCCGGTAGGCCTCGGCCTGCTTGGACAGGTCGTCGAACACGATTAGCACATGCTTGCCCTGGTACATCCAGTGCTGGCCGATCGAGGAGCCGGTGTAGGGCGCGAGCCACTTGTAGCCGGCCGAGTCCGAGGCGGGCGCCGCGACGATGGTGGTGTACTGCAGCGCTCCACTATCCTCCAACGATTGGCGGACCGCCGCGATCGTGGTGCCCTTCTGGCCGATCGCCACGTAGATGCAGCGCACCTGGAGCTTCGGATCGCCGGTCTCCCAGTTCGCCTTCTGGTTGATGATGGTGTCGATACACACCGCAGTCTTACCGGTCTTGCGGTCACCGATGATCAGCTGACGCTGGCCGCGACCGATCGGGGTCTGCGAGTCGATCGCCTTGATACCGGTCTGCAGCGGTTCCTTCACCGGCTGGCGGTCGATCACCGACGGCGCCTGCAATTCGAGCACCCGCTGCTCATCGGCGACGATGTCGCCCAAGCCGTCAATCGGAATTCCGAGAGGGTCCACCACCCGGCCGAGGAAGCCGTCGCCGACCGGCACCGAAAGGACCCGGCCGGTTCGCTTGACCTCCTGACCCTCCTCGATGGCCTCGAAGTTGCCCAGGATGACCGCGCCGATCTCGCGCACCTCGAGGTTGAGCGCAACACCCAGCACGCCGCCGGGGAACTCCAGCAATTCATTGGTCATCGCCGAGGGCAGGCCCTCGACCCGGGCGATCCCGTCACCGGCATAGGTGACGATGCCCACCTCCTCGCGCGAGGTCTCGGTCGAGAATGAAGTGACGTAGTTCTCGATCGCGCTCCGGATCTCGTCCGAAGAGATCGTCAGCTCCGCCATGGCTATCGGTCCCTGCTCTCGTCGTTTCGGGTATTCATGCGTTCACCGGGCGCTTCACCGGGGCAGCCACTGGTGGGCCTTCTCCAGCCGCCCGGCGACGCTGCCGTCGATCACCTCGTCGCCCACCCTGATCACCAGTCCACCCAGTAACTCGGGGTCGAGCTCGACCTTGAGCGAGATCGACCGTCGGTAGACCCGGGCAAGGGCACCCATCAGCCGCTGTTCCTGCTGCGCAGAAAGTGGACCGCCGGCGCTGACATGAGCCACCGAACGCTCACGGCGGGCGGCGGCGCGGTCCACGAGCTCCTCGACGACCTCGTCGAGGTGGCGTCGCCTCGAGGCCCGGACTGCCTGCTGGAGCAGCAAGCTTGTCACTGGCCGGACCCGACCAGCGAGCACGGTGTCCAGTAACCCGATGCGCCGCTGTGTCGGTGCGGACTCATCGCTCAACAGGGTTGCCAGCTGCGGCTGAGCAGCCAGGATACGGCTGAACCGGAACAGTTCATCCTCGACCTCGCCGAGGCTGCCGTCCTGCTCGGCCAGCGCCAGCAACGCCTGCCTGGCCAGCTCCTCAAGTCCGTCGGCCAAATCCCGGGGCCGAGACCAACGCAGCGTCACCAGATGACCGAGGGTCGCGAGAGTGGTCGCGCTCACCTTGCCGCGCAGCAGTGTCTCGACCATGGCGCGGCGGATCTCCACGGGCGCCGAGGAATCCGCGAGGTGCCGTCGGATCACCGCTTGGTCGCCGAGCATCACCGCGAAGGCGCCCAGTTCGACACCAAGGCGGGTTAGCTCGTCGGCACCGATATCGGGAACCCGCTCGTCCAGCCGCTCGCGTGCGGCGGCCAGCGCGGCTCTGCTCGCCGGTTGCATCAACGCTGCCCCTGGCCGCTCGACGCCGACGCCGCGGCTGGCATGGCATCCAACTCGTCGAGGAAGCGGTCCACCGTGCCGGCGCGGCGGGCATCGTCAGTGAGCGATTCACCGACGATACGACCGGCCAGCGTGACGGCCAGCCGTCCGACCTCGGCGCGCAGTTCGCGCACCACCTGCTCGCGCTGAGTGGCCAACTGCTCCTCGCCGCGCTGCTGGATCCGCGCGACCTCCTGCTCGGCCTGCTGGCGCATCTCGTCCTTGATCACCTGAGCATCGGCGCGCGCGGCTTCGCGGATCTTGGCCGCCTCGACGCGCGCCTCGGCCAATGCCTCGGAATAGCGGGTCTGCGCCTCCTGCAGGCGCTGGCGGGCCTGCTCGCTGTCCTCGATCTGCCCGCGAATCATCTCCTGGCGCTCGTTCATCGCCTTCTTGATCGGAGGTATGACATAGCGCCAGATGACGAACAGGATCGCCAAGAAGATCGCGAGCTCGATGAAGAACGTCGCATTGGGTATGAGAAAGACCTGGTCTTCCCCGCCACCCTCTTGTGCCGCAGTAGCCGCAATCATTCCAGAATCCCAGCCTCTCAGCCGGCGAGTACGAACACGAAGGTCGCCATGAAGGCGAGATTGATGAAGTACATCGCCTCGCACAGACCGACGGTGAGCAGGAAGCTGGTGAACAACCGGCCCTGCGCCTCGGGCTGCCGTGCCGTCCCCTCGATCAGCCGGCCGCCGACGATGCCATCACCGATCGCCGCTCCCATGGCGCCACCGGCCAGTGCCAGGCCACCACCGATGAAGGCACCGGCAAGCTGGATGGACTCGGCGGTGACGCCGCCTTGCTGCGCGAGGATCAAATCATTGAGCAGCATATCTTCTCTCTTGTCTCGAACCGGGTTTGATCGCCGGTGTGTGGAAGGTCTTCCGGTGGTGAAGGAGCAGTGGCTGTGGTGGCCTTTAGTGCGCCTCCTCCTTATCCGGTGCTGCGGCCACGCCGAAGTAGATGATCGTCAGGACGACGAAGATCACCGCTTGAAGCAGGCCGATGAAGATGTCGAACAGCTTCCAGGCCGCGGTCGGCGCCCAGGCTATGTACCCGGGCAGCAGCGAAAGCACGGCAACCATGACTGTGCCGGCCAGAATATTGCCGAAGAGCCGCAGCGAGAGGCTGATCGGCTTGACGATCTCCCCGATGATCTCAAGGGGAAGCATCGCGGGATACGGCTTGGCGAAGTGCGCGAAGTAGTGCCTCGTACCCTTCTTCCGGATACCGGTGATGTGCACGAGGATGATCACGAACAGCGCGAGCGCCAAGGTGAGGTTGATGTCCGCCGTGGGCGGGCGCAGGTACTCGTCGAAGGCGTGCGGCAGCAACGCCAGCCAGTTCGCGATGAGGATGAAGAAGAAGAGGCTGATCGCCAGCGGGACCACGAACGGCGCAGTGCGTATCCCCAGGTTCTGCTCCACCTGCTTCTCAATCTGGACCGTCACGGTCTCGAAGGCCAGCTGGGCGCCGGTGGGTACCTTGGACTTCGATTTAGCTCGCAGGTACAACGCGAATCCAAGCACGATGCCCGCGGACAGCAGTGTCGAGATGACCGTGTCCACGTTAACGGTGAACCCGAAGATGGGCCACTGAAGGTGCTGTCCGACAGAAATATCACCCTCGGCGAGGACCGTCAACTCGCTCATGTCTGGGCTCCTGTCCGGCGCATCTCCTTGAACAGTGGCACCAATGTGGTCACGATGACGAGAAACTGAAACACCACGAGGCCCCCGAATACAGCGAACCCGTCGGGCCGGACGAGTAACGCGATCGTCACGGCGAGAAGTGTGACGACAACGAGCCGACCGAGAACGTTCACCGTGCCCTGACGCTTACGGTTCGGACTCTCACTGGTGGCGAACCGCACTGCCGACCGGTGGATGAGGAACATGTTGAGCAGGCCGAGACCTATCCCGAAACACCCGAACAAGGCAATCGCCAAGTAGCCGAACGGGGCAAGTATAGCCACGGCAACCACTGCCAGGCACACCGCCGCAACGGCGAGTCGCCGCAGGTGTCCGGCAGAGGGTGCCGGACCCAGATCGGGGATCACTGTCGTCCTTCCACTCTTCTAATCATGCCACTCTATCTGATTCATGGCTGGATCCGGTTCATAGCTGGGCCGATCATGGTCGGGTCGGCTACTCCTTAAGAAAACTCCTGATCTGGTGATAGATGTAGAAGCAGGTAGCTACGATTCCTAGGCCTAGCCCCACCAGGAGGAACACCGGTAGGGTATCCAGAGCCAGATCGACCACCCAACCGAGACCCAGCCCGACCACCAGACAGGCGGCCGTGGCAAGTCCGAAGCTCAAGAGGGTCGAGAGATCGGGCTCACGGCGTTGTTTCATGACACCTACCTCAGCGGGCACATGGCGTCACTCGTAGACAACGCTGCCAACGCTGGCATCGCTCAACGGCACTCCTCGCAGTCCAGGGACAGCGTGCATTTAGCGAACAAAATGTGGACACTGTCGATGGGCCGATCTAATTGGTCCCAACCGTAGCCGACACAGCCTGGGGCATGACCCGGGCGGGACGAGCCAGACGATATCACACGACTGAGCACCATCCGGCACGCCCCCACCTAACCGGTACCCGCCGTTCTGTCACTGTGACGCGGGTCTCCTGGATTCTGCTCTCATGGGTCGGCACGGGTTCGTAACCGAGGGAGCATTGAGCCGATCACGGCAACCAGCAGTCCGAGCGCGCTTCCCCACACCACCACGGAGGTGTCGAACACCGTCAGCGCCACCGCGCCGAACGCGAGCAGCGCAGCCCACAGGTAGATCAGCAGTACGGCATGGCGGTGCGAATGTCCAATCTCCAGCAGTCGGTGATGCAGATGCAACTTGTCCGCGGCGAACGGGCTGCGGCCCGCACGGGTTCGACGCACCACCGCGAGCAGCAGGTCCAGCAGCGGGACGAACAACACCGCGGCCACCACCAACAGTGGGGAGAACAAAGCCAGCACATCAGTGGCGCCGTAGCCGCGGGGATCGATCTGGCCGGAGGCACTGGTCGATGCCGCGGCAAGCATCAGGCCGATCAGCATCGCCCCGGAGTCGCCCATGAAGATCCGGGCCGGCTGGAAGTTGTGCGGCAGGAAACCCAGGCATGCACCAGCGACCAGAGCGGCAATCAGCGTCGGCGGGTAAGTGGACACGCTGCCACCGGATTCGTTGAGCAGATTCAGTGCGAATGCTCCGATGGTCACTGCCGCGATAAGCCCGATGCCCGCGGCCAGCCCGTCCAGCCCGTCGACGAAGTTCATCGCGTTCACCAGCACCACGGCCAGCGCGACCGTGAGCAGCACAGCCTGGTCCTGCCCCAGGACAAGCACCGAACCGGCTGAGCCCGCACCGCCGTTCCACGGCACCCAGAAAATGAACCACTGCACGCCGAAGAGCACCAACATCCCGGCGGCGGTGACCTGCCCGGCGAACTTGGTGAGCGGATCCAGGTCGAATCGGTCGTCCAGCGCGCCGACCAGAGTGATGATCCCGCCCGCGACCAGCACAGCCACGACATCCCAGGAGAACTCGAACGACCGTCGCAGCACGGGCAGCTGGTGGGAGAGCAGCACACCGCCGAGGATCCCGCCGTACATCGCCAACCCGCCGAGGCGCGGAATCGGGGTGAGGTGCACATCCCGGGCCCGGGGCATGGCCACCGCGCCTGTGCGGATCGCGAACCGCCGTACCAGCGCGGTGAGCAGGAAGGTCAGCACCGCGGTGGTGAGACCGACCAGCAGGTACTCCCGCAGTGGTAATCCGGCGGGTGCCGGGACAGGTCCCACGAGGTCAGGTTAGTCCTGCGCCGCCGCGTCTCGCCGGTAGGCCGGTTTGGCCCTGACCAACGCGCCGACGGCCGCCCCCACCTTGGCGATCTCGTCGTTTCCCGACACACTGCCGCGCTCGGCGCGTACTGCCCGGCTGATCAGTCTGGCGATCTCGGTCATCTCCGGCTCGGTCATGCCCTGCGTGGTCACCGCCGGGGTACCGACCCGGATTCCGGAGGCGGTCATCGGAGGTGCCGGATCGTAGGGGATAGCGTTCTTGTTCAGCGTGATCCGAGCCGCACCGGCCCGCGCCTCGGCCTCCGCGCCGCTGACCCCCAGATCCCGCAGGTCGATCAGCGCGAGGTGGGTGTCGGTACCGCCGGACACCGCCCGCATGCCCTCGCCCTCCAGGCTCTTGGCCAGCGCGGCGGCGTTGGCCACCACCTGCGCGGCGTATGCCTTGTAATCAGGGCCTGCCGCCTCCTTGAGTGCCACCGCCTTGGCGGCCACCGAGTGCATCAACGGTCCGCCCTGGCTGAACGGGAACACCGCCTTGTCGATCGCCTTGGCATGCCGCTCCCGGCAGACGATCATGCCGCCACGCGGGCCTCGGAGCACCTTGTGAGTAGTGAAAGAGACGACATCGGCGTGCGGCACCGGCGAGGGGATCGCCTTGCCTGCCACCAATCCGATGAAGTGTGCCGCGTCCACGAACAGAATCGCGCCCACCTCGTCGGCGATTTCCCGGAACACCGCGAAATCAATCAGGCGTGGATAGGCGGTCGCCCCGGCAATGATCATCTTTGGGCGATGCTCCACAGCAAGGTCTCGGACCTGATCGTAGTCGATGAGCTCATTGTCCGCGCGCACCGTGTAGGGCACCGGCGTGAACCACCTTCCCGAAAAGCTCACCTTGGAACCATGCGTGAGATGCCCGCCATGCGGCAGCGACATGGCCAGTACCTTGTCACCCGGCTGGCAGAATGCGGCATAGACGGCGAGATTCGCGCTCGCACCGGAATGCGGCTGCAGATTCGCGTGCTCGGCGCCGAAAAGCTCCTTGGCTCGCTGAATGCCGATGTTCTCAGCCTTGTCCACCTCGTCACAGCCACCGTAGTAGCGCCGGCCCGGATAACCCTCGGCATACTTGTTGGACAGCGTCGAACCCAATGCAGCCAGTACCGCTGGGCTGGTGAAGTTCTCACTCGCGATGAGCTGTAGCCCGCCACGCAGTCGGCCGAGCTCACCAAGGATGACCTCGGCGATTTCAGGATCAGTGCTGGTCAGCTCGTTGAAGTCGGGTCCCCAGAACGGCGTGGTCAACGCTATCTCCTTCGTGGCGTACAGCGGTGTGGCGGGTCGACAGTGACCTCGAAGGCAGTGGCCTCGAAGACACGGTGGTCTCGAACAGGGACATTTCAGTACTCTTCGATGCTCAGCGAAGGTCGTGGGTCCAACGTCATCGATCGACCGGAGGACAGATAGTCCCAAGTCGCCAGGGCGATCATAGCACCGTTGTCCGTCGACCATTTCAATGGTGGCAGGCAGAGTTCGACTCCGAGCTCCGCACAGAGCGTCTTCGCTTCCGCCCTGAGCTGAGGACTCGCCGCCACTCCTCCGACAATGACGAGGGACAAGGCAGGATGCGCCAGCAGGGCACGTCGGCACTTCGACACAAGCACCTCCATGCAGGCCGCGACGAACGAAGCCGCAACATCCTCCTTGCGGGCTTCGGGCTCTGCTGCCAGGTACCTCATTACGGCCGATTTGAGTCCTGAGAACGAGAACTCGAGGCCACGCTCGAGAAGCGGTCGCGGGAACGGAATCGACGCAACACCGCTGAACGCCAGGCGGTCCACCACCGGGCCACCCGGATAACCGAGGCCGAGCATACGGGCCACTTTGTCATAAGCCTCCCCGACGGAATCATCCCTACTGTCACCGATCAACGTGATCTCTCGTGGATTGGGCATTATCGCCAGAAGTGTATGTCCACCGGAGACCAGCAGGATAATGGCTGGATACTTGACCCGTTTCTCCTCGAGGTCGGCACTCCGAAGATGCCCGCGCAGATGGTTCACACCGATCACCGGAACACCCCACCCATGCCCCAGCCCGCAAGCTGTGTTCAGCCCCACCATGAGCGAACCGATCAGACCCGGCCCCCGAGTCACCCCAATAGCGGTCAAGTCCTTCGGATCGGCTTCGGAGTCTTCCAAAACCATCCGAACGGTAGGCAGGATCTTGTCGACATGAGCCCTACTCGCCGCTTCCGGGTATACACCGCCATAGCGGGAATGGATCTCCGCCTGCGACGCCACCGCAGCAGCCACAACGTGGCCGTCAACGTCCACCGTGGCCACCGCAGTGTCATCACATGACGTCTCGATACCCAACACGAGTCCGCTGGATCTCTTCATCGCAGGGCTCGCTCGATCTCCGCTTCGGAGAGCGCGCCTGCCCGCTCGATCACCGGAGTAGGAAGGTTACAGTTGACCAGGGTCGACGGGATCACCGGACGGACCCCACCATCGATGACGAGATCGGGTTCCCCGTCAAGGGTTGCGAGAATCGATTCCACCGACTCAGGAGTAGCTTGTGCATGGACGTTCGCACTGGTGACCAGGAGTGGTCCGGTCGTTTCCAGGATGGTTCGAAGTTCCTTGTCGTCGGGCACTCGGATGGCCACCTCGGTCCGGCCCGCCAACCAGTGCGGAGCACTCGCCTCACGCAGGCCCAGAGCCACCGTGAGCGGACCGGGAAAGAATGTCTCCATCAGGTGCCTGGCAGCCTCGTTGATCTCGACGGCGAGGTCGTCGAGATCGTCCACTGATGAGACCATGATCGGAAGATTTCTGGTCCTCGGTCGCCGTTTCATAGCGAAAAGTCGTGCTGCCGCGTCATCATGCATGGGATGCACTGCCAGACCGTAGACGGTGTCGGTGGGAAGCAGGATCACGCCGCCGTCAAGTAGGCAGGAAATCGCCCGGGCCACTACCTTGTCCCCAGTATCACGATCCACTCCAATATCACTTCCTACGAAAATCGTCCGTTTCGACAGTCCAGCAGCAGCTGAGTCAGGATTACCCATGGAACATCGGCGATGAATCATTGAGCGGACTGGCAAAGGGTACGAGTTCCGCGATATCGCTTCCTTTTTCCAGCAGTACCCTGTGCAGCGTCGAGACATGGGGGGTCTCTATTCCGGTATCCCTGACCAGGACATCCGGCAGCAGTCCCTTCACCTCCTGCCTAAATGCCCCGGCTACCGAGATCTTCGCTAAATCTCCCACCAGTGAACTCACCATCAAATCCATAGGGCCGTGACCCATACCTGAATTTCTACCACCTCGGAACAGGCCGGCGTAGACACTTCCACTTCCTGCATTCCGCAGACAAAGAACGTTTTCGTCACTTGACTCGGCCACCTCGGCGGCCAGCAGGCTCAACGAGTCGGCGCAATAGATCAGTCTCTGCAGACTGAATGCGAGGCCGTTCGCATATGCAACTCCGGCACGAACCGACCCCAGGTTTCCTGGGCCGATATTCACCGCCAAGCGCTGGATATCCTGAAATTCACGGCCCGCCGCGCTCAAGGTCGACGACACCAGGGATCCGATGCCTTCAAACGCCGGATCATCACGCCGGATCGTCTGACAGGTGATGATATCCTGCGGGGTGCACAGCGCGATCGAATAATTATTCGACGAGGTTTCGATCGCTAACGTGAGGGTCATGCCACCTCCCGCGCGATGTCATCGCGCAAACCTGAAAGAATGTGAGACCATCTATCACAGGAAGCAGAGAAGAAAAGCTTCCTATGATTCGTGTCATCTCCATCCTGCTGAAATTCCACCAGCAGGTGACAGGGGAACTCTGCCGTGATTTTCTCTCCCCACTCAACCAAATTTATCGAAGTTTCCACATATTCTTCAAGTCCCAGGTCGCGGTACTCGTGAATATCAGTGAGACGATATGTATCGACATGCAGGATCGGGCCCACACTCGACGAATAGAACTGCGCCAAAGAGAATGTCGGGCTAGTCACCAAGTCGGATGACTGCAAAGCGGCTACAACCGCCTTGACAAAAGTCGTCTTTCCGGACGCCAATTCTCCCTTCAAAAGAATTGCATCTCCCACGAAAAGCCTGCTCGCTAAAATTGAGGCGATTCGTACGGTATCAGCAGTCCCATAGGAAATCACGCTGAACGATTTCATGATCATCCTAAGCTCTTGCAACGCCGATGGCAGTCAATCGCCGACCGTCTCGGGAGGACAGCATAGTACGTTCGATGAACGAGGGCCCCGACGCGTCACGGTGTACAGACCTGGCGATCGGGGATCGCTAGGCGAGGGCGACATCACGACCGAGTACCTCGGCCACCTCGGTTACCGATACCCCGCCTTCGCGCAGCACCCAAGGCTCCGGGCCGGTCAGGTCGACGATCGTCGAGACCACCGGCTCACCCAACGATCCGCTGTCGAGGTACACCGCGACCGATTCGCCGAGCAGATCCCGGGCTTGGGCCAGGGCTGACGCAGGTGGCGAGCCAGCCTGGTTGGCCATCAAAACGGCCATCGGACCCACCTCGCGCAGCAACTCCAGGGCCACCGGGTGCAGCGGCATCCGCAGCATGACGGTGCCTCGGGTGTCCCCGAGATCCCACGCCAGCGAGGGCGCATGGGGCAATACCAGCGACAACGCGCCGGGCCAGAACGCCTCGATCAGACTCCGAGCCTCCGGCGGCACACCGAGCACCAGACCATCCACAGTGGACCAGGAACCCACCAGCACGGGCACCGGGGTATCGGGTTCCCGCCCCTTCGCGTCGAGCAGTCCGTGCACGGCCATCGAGGAGAACGCATCGCAACCGACCCCGTACACCGTGTCAGTGGGCAGCACCACGAGCTGGCCCCCGCGAATCGCTCCCGCAGCCGCTGCCAGCCCGGCGACCCGGGTATCGGGCTGCGCGCAATCGTAAACAGTGCCCACGACTGCGCAGCGTACGACGGCCTGCCGCTCCCCGATCGAGCAGATCCTGTTTGACACCTCGTGAACGGCCGGGCACGATCCGAATTCTCGCGCATTATTTTCGACTATGGGGGTTGCACAATGCTCGGGCACCGTCGCGGCGTCGCCATCGCTCTAGCCGTCCTGTGCATACTCCTCGGGGTCGCCTCCACCGCAACCACCCAGGTGACCGCCGCTGCCCAGCAGGCGAACACCCCTGCTCCAGACCTCAGCGGGGTGGCGCACTACGTGGCGCTGGGTGACTCTTTCGCCGCCGGACCGTTCATCCTTCCGCAACGAACCGACCCGATCGGCTGCGCCCGGTCCACCCGCAACTACCCGGCGCTGGTGGCTCAGGATCTGCGCGTCGCCGAGTTCACCGACGTGAGCTGCAGCAGAGCGGTGACCGGAAACATGACCGCTGCCCAGGCGGTGCCGCTGGGCAGCAATCCGCCGCAGTTCGACGCGTTGCGCAGGGACACCGATCTGGTCACGGTCAGCATCGGCGGCAACGACATGGGGTTCGCCGACATCGTCACCACATGTGGCCTCATGAGCGTCACCGACCCGTTGGGCGCTCCGTGCAAACGCCAGGCCACCGCAGGCGGCTCGGACGTCTACGCCGAACGCATCATCGCCGTGGCACCGAAGATCGCCGGGGTGCTGCAAGGGATCCGGGAACGCTCCCCGAACGCGAGAGTGCTGCTGGTGAGCTACCTACGGCTGCTGCCGCCCGCGATCGGGTGCTGGCCGATCGTACCGATCGCTCGCGGTGATGTGCCGTACCTCGACGGCCTGCATCAGCAGCTCAACGCGGTGCTCGCCGAGCAGGCGGGCACCCACGGCGCGGTGTTCGTCGACGCCTACGCCGCGTCGCTGGGGCACGACATGTGCCAGGCACCCTCGGTGAAGTGGGTCGAGGGGTTCATCCCTACCCGCACCGCCTTTCCCATCCATCCCAACGCCCAAGGCATGCGCGCCGTGGCCGATCTCACCCTGAGCACGCTCTCCAGTTCTGCTCGCTAGCTGGGCGTGCTCGGCTCATTTGAGATAAGAGACCCTGCGCCGAGCGGTGGCGAAGCGAGGCCTGCCCGCCAGGTCGAGGTGGTCGCTCACCTCGGTGAGCGAAGGGCGCGCGGCCAGCAACGCGGGTACAGCCTGCGCATGGGAATCGTCATGCTCGATTGCGAGAGCACCGCATTCGGCCAGCAACCGGGTACCGGTACCCACTACGTCTGCGATCACGGCGAGTCCGTCCTCACCCGCGAAGACGGACTCGGGCGGATCGTGTAGCGCAACCTCGGGGGGGGTAGGAGTGCCCGCCGGCACGTAGGGCGGGTTGCACAGCACCAGATGGGCCAGCCCGTTCAGTGCGGCGAGCAGTTCTGGATCCGTGACATCACCGCGGTGCAGTGTCACCGGGGTATCCCCTGCCATGACCCTGGCTTCGGCGTTACGACGCGCCCAGCTCAGCGCCACCGGGTCCCGTTCCACGGCGTGCACCTGGGCATCGGGTCGCGCATGCGCCAGCGCCAGCGCCAGCGCGCCGGAACCCGTGCACAGATCGATCACCAGCGGCCGGGCCACACCCGCCACCGCGGCCAGGCCCCAGACCAACAGCAGTTCGGTCTCCGGGCGTGGGATGAATACCCCAGGTCCGACTGAAAGCTCCAGGTCACCCATTGAGGCGGTTCCGGTGAGGTGTTGCAACGGCACCCGCGCGGCGCGCGCGGTCACCAGCTTGCGCAGGGCAGCCAGCACCGACTGGTCGACCAGCGGGGCCATCGGCAACCGGCCGCGCGGCACTCCGAGCACGTACGCCGCAAGGAGCTCAGCGTCCACCCGTGGCGAGGCGACGCCCGCGTCGGCGAGGATCCGCTGCGCCTCGCGGATGGCCAAACGCAGCGGTTGCCGGCTCACGGCTGCTGCAGATGAGCCTGACGCTCAGCGGTTATCAGCGCGTCAAGCACCCCGTCGAGATCCCCGTCGAGCACCGCATCGAGGTTGTGGGCCTTGTAGTTCACCCGATGGTCGGCGAGCCGGTTCTCCGGGAAGTTGTAGGTACGTACCCGCTCGGAACGATCCACCGTGCGGACCTGCGAGCGCCGCTGCTCGGACGCTTCGTGCTGCGCCTTCTCCTCAGCCATCGCCTGCAGTCGGGCTCGGAGCACCACAAGAGCCCGGGCCCGGTTCTGGAGCTGTGATTTCTCGTTCTGGCAGGACACCACGATGCCGGTGGGCAGGTGGGTGATGCGCACCGCGGAGTCCGTCGTGTTGACGCTCTGCCCACCGGGACCTGAGGAGCGGTACACGTCGATACGTAGTTCCTTCTCGTCGATGTCGATCTCGATCTCGTCCGGTTCGGGGTAGACCAGCACACCGGCCGCTGAGGTGTGGATCCGCCCAGCGGACTCGGTGATCGGCACGCGTTGCACCCGGTGCACGCCGCCCTCGAACTTCAGCCGCTCCCACGCACCGGATTCCGCGCTGCCCTTCACCGCAACCGTGACGTCCTTGTAGCCGCCCAGCTCAGCCTCGGTGGCATCGAGCACCTCGGCCCGCCAGCCGTGCCGCTCGGCGTAGCGCAGGTACATCCGCAGCAGATCCCCAGCGAACAGCGCAGACTCCGCGCCCCCCTCCCCTGACTTGATCTCCATCACCACGTCGGAACCGTCGTGCGGGTCGCGGGGCACGAGCAGCTCGGCCAGCGCGGTCTCCAACTGCGGGATCCGGTCGGCCATGGTCTGCGCCTCAGCGCTGAACGTCGGATCCTCGGCGACGAGCTCGCGGGCCGCCTCCAGTTCACTGCGGGCGTGATCGAGGTCCCGGACCACCCGCACAATGCGGGACAACTCCGCGTAGCGCCGACCTGCCTTGCGGGCAGCGTCCTGGTCGGCGTGCAACGCGGGGTCGGCAAGCTGCCGCTCCAGCTCGGCGTGCTGGGTCAGCAGATCCTGCACCGTCGCGGTGTCTATTTCTGCCGCCTGCCGTAACGCTTCTCGAACCGCGCGACCCGGCCGCCGGTATCCAAGATCTTCTGCTTGCCCGTGTAGAACGGGTGACAGTTGGAGCACACCTCGACGTGGATCTGCCCGCTGCGCTTGGTGCTGCGGGTCGTGAAGCTGTAGCCGCAGCCACAGGTGACCTGGGTCTCGACGTACTCCGGGTGGATGCCCTGCTTCATGGATGTCCTCTCTTCGTGGCCGCCGGGTCCCCGTGCCGCACCTCTGGCGTGCTGGCAGGTCGGGGTGAGCCGGAGCCGGACTGCGGGGCCGCAGCCAACCGCAACAGTCTGCCAGACGGCCCTGCCCACCCCGAAACCATCAGCGGCGCGGCGATGTTCCCGCCGACATCGCTCGACAGCGAGATCCAGCCGCGAGTCGTACAGCTGCGCCCAGAGGACCGCGAAGGAGTACCGATGGTGCCCGCCCACGGCAGTGTCGTGTCGAGGGAGCAGTGCCATGTCGAGGGATCGGCATCATGGGTGGCCGTCCTGGTCCAGTGCCGCATCACGTCGCAACAGCTCCTCCAGCGTTACCGCTGGTGTCACGCATCGGAAGCCGGTGTCGTCGTCGTTCATGCCGGCCGATGCGTCATTGAAGGCCGAGGGTATGGCTCGATCGAAGGGGCTGGTGAAGGCACTTCCCTTGAGTTCGTGTCGGTCAGGCCGGGTCTGGGTGTCGCACCATTCCCAGACGTTTCCGCACAGATCGTAAACCCCGTAGGGGCTGACGCCGCTGCGGTATCGGTCACCGGGAGTGGTAGCGCCGACGCCGCTTTCTCGAACGTTACATTTGGCTGGAGTGCGCTGGATACCCCACGGATAGGTGCCTCCACGTGAGCCTCGGGCAACCTTTTCCCACTGCTGGCTGCTCGGCAGGGCCTTTCCCGCCCATTCGGCATAGGCACGGGCGTCGTGCCAATTGACAAAGACCACAGGGTGGTCGATTTGGCTGTCCGGGCAGCGTCCGCTGGGCCAGTGCAGGGGCGGGAGGTGACCGGTGGCGGCGGTGAACCGGGCGTAGTCGGCGTTGGTGGTGGGGTACACGTCGATGTAGAAGGCGGGCAGCCAGATGGGTTCGTCATCACTTCCAGCGAGGAAGACTCCGGCATCGACCAAGGCCATGA
The DNA here is from genome assembly GCA_050700355.1 of Pseudonocardiaceae bacterium. Lineage (GTDB taxonomy): Bacteria > Actinomycetota > Actinomycetes > Mycobacteriales > Pseudonocardiaceae. The sequence goes on along the minus strand of JBOHHE010000331.1, from coordinate 11,966 downwards.
GTTTCCCGTCAACAGGATGCCGGACTTGGTTGCATGCTGTAGTCTCGGCGTACCCGTCCGGATCGATGGCCAGCGTTGGTGTCGTGGAGCCGGCGACGAGGAGCGCGAACCGACGATGGACGTCAGCGTTGGATTGAGCGAGAGAAGTGTCCAGCACCGCTTGATTGACCGGGCGCGGTTAAATGCGATCAGCGCCCTCCTCCCATTTAGAGATCATGCGTTCACTGACGCCGAGGTGCTCCGCGAACTCGCGAATACTCATCCTCTTGGCCTCACGCAACGCCCGGGCTTCCGCGCCGGACCATCGCGGTACGGTCGTCAACGCCGTCATCCGCAGCTCCTTCCAGAACTCGTGCGGGTGAGGGTACCCGGTGACTGCCCTTCTCGCTAAAGAAGCTCAGTGGGAATGTCGCCATACTCCTTGCGCAGTACCGCCAAGACGGGATGCTCATCCGGCCACTGAATATCGTTGATAGCGCTAACGGGGCGGATACCGACTGCGGCATTGGTGACGAACACGGCGTCCACGTCGGCTAACTGGCCGAGAGTGACCGGCGCGGTAACAGCCTGCATGCCACGTGCCTGGGTGATCAGTCTCATGGTCACCCCAGGGAGGCAGTCAGCTTGGGGCCAGACGATCCGGTCGCCGTCGACGAAGCCGATGTTCGACGTGGCCGCTTCGGAGACAGTGGTGTCAGGATTGGTGAACAATACATCGTCGAAGCCGTTGCGCTGCGCGATGCGGCGGCGCTGTAGCGAGCCGAACAGTCCGACGTGCTTGATCTCAGGCATGTCGCGACGGTAGTCGGCCGACTGGAGGCGCAGCGCGGGAAGTGGGATCTGCGCAGCGGGCCGGGTGGTAACCAGGACGTGCGGTTCGAGGTCTGCGCCGAGGTGGCCGAGTTCAAGGTTGGGGTCGAACACGGTCACCCGAACCACCACACACCGGCTGCTGCCTGCCAGCGCATGGCGAACGAGGTGCCGGATGCGGTCGGGGTCCAGATCGGTGTCGAACACCCGCAGGCAGTCCAGTAGCAAGCGTTCCAGGTGAAGTGAGAGGCCGCGTACCCGCTGGTCGTCGACTCGCATCGAGGTAAAATGACCGTAGTTGGTCAAAGCCAGGGCCTTGATCTGATCGAGATCCGCTGGAACGCCGTTCAGCTCCGCCATGGACCTTAGTCTCGCACCCGACTGGATGCAGGCGTTCCCGAGGATGAGACAGGTTCAGCGGAAGTTCAGCGGTTTGGGGGCATTAGGCAGTTCCGCCATCGGGGTGAGCAAGGAAGCCTGGAATCGACGGCACCGCATACGAAGTTCACCCGGCTTCAAGGAGGGCTAATGCATGAGCTCATCGCCAGTCCTTTCCTCGGCAACTACCTTGTGGTGCGGCCGGGCCGTCCCAACGGGGTGAAGATCCCCTACCGCAAGTACCGTGAACTTGCGCGGGCCAACCCGAGCGAGATCAACCCAGCCTGGCTGGCCGATGCCGCTCACCAAGCCTGGAATCTCGACATCGCCCATCAACCCCAATCCAGCACAGTCCTGGTCAGGCCGGAGTCGCCGTTCGGCTACGGCCGCGCATCGTATGAGCTCAACCTCGGGTGCAACTACGACTGTGAGCACTGCTACCTCGGGTTGAAAAGGTTCGAGGGGCTGGAGTGGGCGAACCGGGAACGGCTACTGCACATCATGCGAGACGCCGGTGTGTTGTGGCTCCAGCTCACGGGCGGGGAACCGATGATCGACCGTCTGTTCCCTGAGGTGTATGGCCTGGCATACGACCTCGGGATGATGTTGACCATTCTCTCCAACGGCTCCCGGCTGTGGAACCCCAAGATCCTTGATCTACTTACGTCACGACGTCCGCACCGGATCACGCTCAGTGTCTACGGAGCGAGCGCAGAAAGCTACGACGGGCTGACCCGCCGCAAAGGGGCGTTCAGGATGTTCCAGAAGGGCCTGTACGCCGGGCGCGAAGCCGGGCTTCCACTGGCTCTGAGCATGATCGTTACGCAACACAACGCGCATGAGGTCGACCAGATGCGGGCGATAGCTGAGCGCTTCGGCCTCCCCTTCGATGAGTACGTCAATATGGTACCGACGATCTACGGCGGAGCTGAGACACTACCCTCCCAGTCGACAGCACACCTGCGCAAACGCAAGGTCTTCACCGGCTGCAATGCCGGTCACACCTTTTCCACATCGACCCGCACGGCAAAGCCAGTATCTGCAAGGTCGGCCGCGAGCCCAACATCTCCCTGATGGACGAGGGCGTCGAGGGCCTCACTGGATTGGGCCGCATTGCCGACGGTCTGCTGCTGCGCCAAGGTGGCTGTAGCGGCTGCACCCTGAGCGGCACATGTGGGACCTGCATGCCGCTGGTGCAGCTCTACCGCAAAGCGAAAGCTCCGCTGGCGACCTATTGCCAGCACCGAGAAAGGAAGGAGGATGCCGGATGACAGCAGTGATTGTGGAGATCGAGCGCAAACCCGTCGAACCTGACGAGACCCAGGTGATCGAGTTCGTGCCGGACTTGGACGTGCTGTCGGAGTCGGACGTGTGCTCATGCAGCGCTGGCGACGATAACCCGTTCTGACCAAGGAGCGTCAAGCCCCGGCGCTGACGCGCGTCGGGGTCTGACGCTCGGTGAGGTGGTGACGATGGTACCGAACGACCGTTTCCGCTGGGACTGGTTATGCCCGGTGACCCCCGTCCCGTATGTCCCCACCCTCGGGCCGGTTCGACCCGCAGCGTTGTCCGCAGAGCTGTTCGACGCCGTGGTGGGCAACGCAGGCACGGACCGGTTCCTGCCGTACGACAAGGACCGACGCTGGTCGAGCACCAAGGACGAGCGGGTTATCGTCGAGGAGGTCATCCACCAGCCTGGGCTCACAGTGATCCCGACGCTGTCCACCCGTGGACACAGCTTGGTGAAGATCCATCACTACGGCACCGGCACGCCGACGCGGAGTGAGATGACCGAGTGGTCCAGCGCCTGCTTCACCACCATCGGCGCTTCGGCCAGCCACGTGATCTGGTGTCAGGACGTCCCCCATGGTGCGAGCACGCGGGTGATGTGCAAGACCTTCGGAGCGGGGAAGAAGTACGACCGTGGGCCGCTCACGCCGTTGGCGGAGTGCCGTGTCGCCGACACGTTCCCTGCCTTCGCCGATCAGCTCACCGAGCAAGGGTTCGCTTTCCTTCACCAGCGAATGCGGGCCGGGTTTTCGGACGGCCCGATCCTTGTCGCGGTCGATGACGGACGCATCGTCGGCGCCGTGGGTCCACTCGGGATCTTGCTCGACCCAAGCGGAGCCCATATCCTGCCACCCGCGTATTTCGCGGTGCACCCCGACTACCGGCGTAGGGGCCACGGCACAGCACTGTGGCGGGCCGCGATGGCCTGGGGCGCGGAGCACGGAGCCGAGTACAAGATCCTTCAAGCCGCGTCAGGAAGCCCCTCAGAGCGGCTCTACCTGTCCGAGGGCCTGGCCACCCTCGGATTCGTGTGCAGGCAGAACTTCACCGCCCCAGCCGGGCCATAAGGCCAGTCGAGACAGACATGTCGATGGCGCTACGGGGCGGATACCAACCGCGGCGTTGGTGACGAACACAGCGTCCACGTCGGTCAGCTGGGCCAGCGTGACCAGTGCAATGCTGACCGGACCGCGGCGCGCCTGGTTGATCAGTCTCATGGTCACCCTGGGGAGGCAGTCCGCCTGGGCCCAGACGATCCGGTCCTCACCAACAAAGCCGATGTTCGAGGGACGCTAAGTCGACAATCTAGCGACGTGAAGTGACGACGCAGCCCTGACCAAGCAGAACAGAAACCTAGAGGCCCCGGCGGTGGCAGCCGCCGAGGCCGATGCAGACCCCACCGATCACGAAAGGGCTGTGCCATGCCCACGGTAGACCAGATCCGGCACGGGACCACGTCCCGGCCCACCACGATGACCTGCGCGACCGACGGCCGCGATCACCTCGTCAGCGCCCAGGCCACCCAAGCCGGGCTAGCCGCCGGTCAAGGCCATTACCTGGCCATCTGCGGACATCTGGTCGTCGCCGCAGCCATGGTGGCCCCACCAGGGCCGACATGCCTGGACTGCGAGACAGCACTGCACCGCCGCACCACCACTATCGCCACGTCGCACCGCCGACGCGGACTGGTAGCGCGACTGCTACGCCGACGACTGCCGCGCAACGACTCGCGGTCCACGACTGCGGGGACCCATCGGGCGGTGCGCGCGTGACGCGCTGGTACGTGGCGTCCCTGGCCGACGGCGACACCCACCTCGCCGAGCCCAGCTCACCCGGGCCCCAAGTGAGCGCGCACTGTAACGGCAAGCGGTTTCATCCATTGGCGATCCTGCGCGGTGTGCCACCCGACAAGGCGCAGGTCTGCCCGGCCTGCCAAACGCATCAAGCAGGCAAACCACAAGCCCCTGCCCGCGTCGATAAGTCATGACGCCCTCAGGGCACTACGACCCGGCCGGGGTGTCACGTCGTCCTCGCCGGAACCGCTGTGGCGCGGCTACTCGGATGGGTGGCCTGGACCAGCCCGGCGAGCCGCGATCCGTCGCATCCGCACCAGCAGTGCCGCTGACGGGGTGACCTTGCCGCTGAGGTAGGTGGACAGCCGTGACGCCGACGTGCCGATCGCCGCCGCGAACTCCGCCCTGGCCAGCCCTGAGGCCGCCAGCAACGCGGTGATCTCGGCGGCTACCTCGGCACGCTCGGCCTGCTCAGCCCGCGTCCGCGCGGCGCTGAGCGCGTCGGCCATCAGGACGCCGACGCCGTAGGGCCAGGACACCTCCAGCACCTCCTCCACCCGCCGCGCAACCGGCCCCCACGGGTCTTCATAGATCGCTGCGGTGAGCCGCCGCCAGTGCCCCAGCCCGCCCCGCTCCAGCGCGGTCAGCACCGCTTCAGTGGGCCAGAGCTCGACGGGATCCTCCGGTGAGACGTCGATATTGCGGAAGATCAGACTCATCGCCGTCCCTCCGCCATCGTGGTCGCCAGCCTGCGGCACACCGAGACAACCTCGCCCCACTCCCGCCAGCGTGGCGCGAGGTTCTTGTACTGACGAAGATTTCTCGTGGTCGAACGGTCCTTGGGAGCTGGCTCGGCCAGCTGACGGGTCAGCTGGGAGGCCATGCCGTCCCCGGCTCCGCGCTGGTCGGCGTAGTACTCGTCGATACCCGACAGCGTCCTGGCCGCATGATCCAGCCCCATCCGGTCGGCCAGTGCCGCCACGTCGAGATAGTCCCGAGTCTGGTTGCGGCGCAGATGATGATCTTTCCTGGGGTGACGCGGTTGGTCACCCAGCCGTCCTGCGACTCCACCGCCTCAAGCACCGCGTCGGGAACGAACTCCTGCAGCCGTGCGACAGACCTCAACACCCGCATCGGGGTGGGACTGCGCATTCCCACCAGATCATCGACCACAACGGCGACAATATCAAATCTGATACATCAGCTGGTCGGCTCGGGGACGCACCGATGCACGGCCGTGCCTCACTTTCAGCGATCATCACTGGTCAGGCTGAGTGCCAAGCCGATGCGGGCGTTGCCGACGAAACGCATGACCATCGAGCGGAACCTCCGTGTAAGCGGGTGGGGCCGGATCCGCGTGGCAGGTTGCCGGGCGGGCTCTTTGATCAGAAGCGGATCGTGGCCATGCAGGCGGGGCGAGTACCGGTTGCGGAACATCGAGATCATCGCCCGGATCGTCCAGGGTTTGCGGATCCCTCCCCGTGCGGCTCAACTTCCCCGACATCGGCGCTACCGTGCTGCCGCAGGCCGAGCCCACCGGCACCCGCCACGTCGGAGCCGCGGACGTCGAAGGCATTGAGCGGTTCACCGCTGAGTTCAAGCGGCAGGACTTCACCCACGGCAGAACGAGCTGGATACCGGTACAGGGCCGCACCCGCGCGGGCGCGGCCCTGTACCGGTGGTGCCGAGGGACGTTGCTCAGTCGTCGCTGTTGCCGGAGGACGACTTGGAGACCTGCATCAGGAACTCGATGTTGGTCCGGGACTTGCGCAGGCGATCCAGGAGCAGGTCGATGGCCTGCTGGGACTCCAGCGCGGACAGCACCCGGCGCAACCGGTGATGGATGGCCAGCTCGTCCGGACTGAGCAGCAGTTCCTCCTTGCGGGTGCCGGAGGGATTGACGTCGATGGCTGGGAAGATGCGCTTGTCGGCGATCTTGCGATCGAGTTTGAGCTCGGCGTTGCCGGTTCCCTTGAACTCCTCGAAGATCACCGTGTCCATCGTCGACCCGGTTTCCACCAGCGCGGTGGCGAAGATGGTCAGCGAGCCACCGTCCTCGATGTTGCGGGCCGCGCCCAGGAACCGTTTCGGCGGGTAGAGCGCCGTGGAATCCACGCCACCGGAGAGGATGCGGCCCGATGCCGGCGCCGCCAGGTTGTAGGCCCGGCCAAGGCGAGTGATCGAGTCCAGCAGCACAACCACGTCGTGACCGAGCTCGACCAGCCGTTTGGCCCGCTCGATGGCCAGTTCGGAGATGGAGGTGTGATCCGAAGGCGGCCGGTCGAAGGTGGAGGCGATGACCTCGCCCTTCACCGAGCGCTGCATGTCGGTGACCTCCTCGGGTCGCTCATCGACGAGCACGACCATGAGGTGGCATTCCGGGTTGTTGGTGGTGATGGCATTGGCGATCGCCTGCAGGATCATCGTCTTGCCCGCCTTGGGAGGCGAGACGATCAATGCGCGCTGGCCCTTGCCGATCGGCATCACCAGGTCGATGACCCTCGTGGTCATCTGGCTCTGCTCAGTCTCCAACCGCAGCCGCTCATTCGGATACAGCGGGGTCAGCTTGGTGAACTCCGGGCGATGCTTCGCCTCATCGGACTCCAGGCCATTGATCGTCTCAACCCGCACCAACGGGTTGAACTTCTGCCGCTGTGCCTCACCATCGCGGGGCTGGCGCACCGCTCCGGTGATGGCGTCACCGCGACGCAGTCCGTACTTACGGACCAGCGAAAGCGACACGTAGACGTCATTGGGCCCGGAAAGATAACCGGAGGTTCGGACGAACGCGTAGTTGTCGAGCACGTCGAGGATACCGGCGACGGGCAACAGCACGTCATCCTCACGCACCTCCAGCTCGCCGCCCTCTCGGCGGTCCGGGCGTTCAGTTCCCGTTCGAGTGCGGCGGTTGCGATCTCGGAATCGCCTGCCACGACGACGGCCTCCGTCGTCGTCATCATCATCGCGCGGCCCGCTCTGGCTCTGGCCTCCGCGCTGCTCGCGCTGGCTCTGCCCGCCCCGTTGCTCCGATTGGCTCTGACCGTCGCGCGGGCCACTGGAATTCTGCCCCCGCTCTTCACCCTGGGGCTGGTCGCCCTCAGAACGGATCGCTTCTCCGCCACGAGCGGATCGCCGTCGGCGGTTGCGGAATCTGTCCCCTCCATCGGAGTCCTGAGAGTCACGGTCCTGCTGTTCGACACTGCTCGGCTCAATTCGATCCGGCTCGCCGACAGGCTGCGAGTCGCCGTCTGAGTCGGAGCCGACGTCTGAGCCGGACGGAGGTTCAGCCGGCGCCAAAGCCACTGGCTGTTCCGGCACCGAAACTGCGGCGGGCTCAAGCGGAAGCTGCTCGTTCGCGACGGGCTGCCGGGGCGGGCTCACGCTCTGCCGCTCCTTGATCGCCGAGATCAGATCACCCTTGCGCATACCAACGGTATCGGAGATCCCCATTTCATTGGCAAGGTGACGCAGCTCCGCCATTACCATGCCGGAGAGTCCACCCCGACGACGGATGGTCGCGCCGTTTTCAGTGGCCGCCCCAGCTGGCTCGGCCGGTCGTTCGTCTGAGGTTGCCGTAACGGGAACGTCTCCGCCCAACAGGTCAGTGTCGCTCACACAGGTCCTTCCTGACCGACCCGAGACGACGCTCGGGTCAGCTTGTCCGCCGTCCGACGGGATGCGGACGGCGCCTGATCCGGTGCGGGCGGCTCGTGAAACCACTACAGCAGTCTCACACCGACCAGCACGGGAGTTCGACCGGAGCGAAGATCTCGGGTGCCGACTTTCCCGCTACGGCACAACCGGGGGGCGGGAGATAGTGACTCGGGTGAGATGCCCCGAGCTAGGCACCGAAGGTCTTGCAAACGGTGTCTGAACACCCACAAGCGTAGTCGTCCTACGCCTCCTCGGCAACAACTGGGCTACAGGGGTGTGGGAAATCGATGAATTAGCCGCACTTGACCCTCGCCCCTCGGCGGGCGACATCGAGCCGGTATCGGGTGAACCCGGCCGTGTCGACATCCCCGGGCAACTCTCCCTCCGCGGGCAGCGCGAGCACTGTCGGCCCTGCCCCTGAGACCACGGCGGGTACTCCGGCCACGCGCAACGCGTCCATCAATCGCCCCGTCGGCGGGTAGGCGGGCCGGCGGAAAGGCTGATGCAGCCGATCCTCAGTGGCGGCCAGCAGCAACTGCGGAGCGGCGGTCAGGGCGTGCACGGCGAGCGCGGCGCGCCCCACGTTGAACGCCGCATCGGCATACGGAAGGTGGGCGGGCAAGAGCCCACGGGTGGCTGCCGTCGAGGACCGGACACCCGGTACGAGCAGCACCGGTGTCACATCTGCATGGGGCTCCAGGCGAGTGGCCCGGAAGGTCTCCCCCTCCCGCCAGGTGATCACGAGCCCGCCGAGCAGGCTCGCACCGGCATTGTCAGCGTGCCCGTCGAAGCCGGCGGCCAGGTGCAATGCTGCCTCATCCGGTTCCCTTCCGGCGAGTGCGTAACCGGCAAGCACTCCGGCGACAGCGGCCGCGGACGATGAGCCCAGTCCGCGGGAGTGGGGGATGCGATTGTGGCAGTGCAGAACCAGACCGCCAGGCCGCAGGCCCAGCCGCGCGCAAGCCACCCGCAGCGCCCGCACCACCAGGTGCCGCTCATCGGTGGGCACCTGCCCGGCGCCCTCGCCATGTATATGCACCTGCAAACCAGAGGGGGCCAGTGCCACCACCACGTCATCGTACAGCGCCAGGGCCAACCCCAGCGCGTCGAAACCCGGCCCCAGGTTGGCCGTGGAGGCGGGTACCCGCACTGTGACCCGGGTGGGAGTCACGACGAGCCCGAGAAGATCATGACAGCCCCAGAATGGCGGCGACGGCGGCCGGGTCCACCGGGGTGGGTTCGGGTTGGGGCACATCGTGCAGCGCCGTGTCGGGATCCTTGAGGCCATGACCGGTCACCGTGCAGACCACCAAAGCGCCGCGGGCCAGCCGCCCGTCGTCGGTGACCCGCAGTAACCCCGCCACCGAGGTGGCCGAGGACGGTTCGACGAACACACCCTCCTGCGTCGCCAGTAACCGGTAGGCGTCCAGGATCTGTTCATCGGTGACCGCCTCGAACAACCCGCCCGACTCATCCCGAGCCCGTACCGCGCTCGCCCAGGATGCCGGATTACCGATTCGGATGGCCGTGGCGATGGTGTCCGGTCTCGGCACGGGCGCACCATGCACCAACGGAGCGGCGCCGGCTGCCTGGAAACCGAACATCCTCGGCAACGTGGGTGCCAACCCGTCGGTGTGGTACTCGGTGTAACCCATCCAGTAGGCGGTGATGTTGCCCGCGTTGCCGACCGGCAGGCAATGTACGTCGGGAGCGCGACCCAGCACATCGCAGATCTCGAACGCGGCGCTCTTCTGCCCTTGCAGCCGGACCGGATTCACGGAGTTCACCAGCGCGGTCACCGGGTAGTCGGCGGCGGTCTTGCGGGCCAGTTCCAGGCAGTCGTCGAAGTTGCCGTCAACGGCGAGGATGCGCGCCCCATAGGCGGTGGCCTGCGCGAGTTTGCCCAATGCAATCTTGCCTCGAGGTACCAGAACCGCGCTGGGCAACCCGGCCCGTGCCGCGTAAGCGGCTGCGGAAGCGGAGGTGTTGCCGGTCGAGGCGCACAGTACCGCCGCTGCGCCCCGGGCCAGCGCGTGGGTCACCGCCAGGGTCATTCCGCGGTCCTTGAACGAGCCGGTGGGGTTGGCTCCCTCGACTTTGAGCAGCACTTCACAGCCGGTGCGTGCGGAGAGCACCGGCGCGGGCAGCAACGGCGTGCCGCCCTCGTGCAGGGTCACCACGTTCCATCCTCGGCCGATCAGGATCCGGTCCGGGTATGCCTCGATCACCCCTGGCCAAGACCGTCCCGTCGCCATCCGCTGGCCGGTCATGGGACCTCGCCCTCCACCCGCATCACACTAACCACCTCGCGCACCGCATCGAGACCGGCGACCTTCTCCACAGTGCTGCGCAATGCGGCATCGGGCGCGACGTGCGTCACGATCACCAGGTTCGCCCCCGCGACCATCGTGGCACCCTCGGAGGTCCGGACGGTCTGACGCACCGCCGAGATGGACACTCCGTGCTCGGCGAAGACAATCGCCACCTGAGCCAGCACCCCCGGGCGATCAGCCACTTCCAGGCTGATGTGGTAGCTGGTCAGGGTGTCCCCCATCGACCGCACCGGTAGGTCGGCGTAGGCCGACTCGCGCGGCCCCCGACCGCCGACCACCCGATTGCGGGCGACCGCGACCAGATCGCCGAGCACCGCACTGGCGGTCGGCGCGCCACCGGCGCCCTGCCCGTAGAACATCAGCGCGCCAGCCGAATCCGCTTCGACGAACACCGCGTTGTACGCCCCATCCACTGACGCCAATGGGTGCGAGCGCGGGATCATCGCCGGGTACACCCGGGCCGAGACCGACTCGCCACCTTCGCCGTCGGCCACCCGCTCGCAGATCGCCAGCAGCTTGACAGTGCGGCCGAGTTCCCTAGCTGCGAGCACGTCGGAGGCCGATACCTCGCCGATGCCCTCTCGGTACACGTCGGCGCTGGTCACGCGGGTGTGAAAGGCCAGAGAGGCGAGAATGGCCACCTTGGATGCAGCGTCGTAGCCGTCCACATCGGCAGTCGGGTCGGCTTCGGCGTAGCCGAGCCTGCTGGCTTCCTCCAGGGTCTCCGCGTAACCCGCTCCCGAGGAGTCCATCGCGGACAGGATGAAGTTGGTGGTGCCGTTGAGAATTCCGGTGATCCGGCTGATCCGGTCCCCGGCCAGCGACTCCCGTAGCGGGCGCACCAACGGGATGGCCCCGGCCACTGCCGCTTCGAAATACAGGTCGGCACCCGAGGCATCGGCCGCGACGAACAACTCGGCGCCATGCTCGGCGAGCAGCGCCTTGTTGGCGGTGACCACCCCGCGCCCCGAACCCAACGCCGCCAGCAGCAACGAGCGGGCCGGCTCGACTCCGCCGATCACCTCGACCACCACGTCCACATCGTCGCGAGCGATCAGTTCGGCGGGATCGGTGGTGAGCAACTCGGCAGGCAGGTCGCCGTGCCGGTGCAGGCGGCGCACCGCGATCCCCACCAGGCGGACTTCGGCCCCGATCCGGGCGGCGAGCTCCGCGGAGTGCTCGGCGAGCAGCCGCGCCACCTCCCTGCCCACCGTCCCGCACCCGAGCAGCGCAATACCGATGGGTCGGTTACCTTGCGAGCAGGCCTCCCGCCCCAGAGGTCGGCCTTCCTCGTTCACGAGATCTCCAAGGACATCAGATCGGCTGCCGTCTCGCGGCGTAGCAGCAGGCGATGTCCGCCATCACGTACCGCCACCACCGCCGGGCGGGGCAGCAGGTTGTACCGGCTGGACATCGCGTAGCAGTACGCACCGGTACCCGCCACGGCGATCAGGTCGCCCGGCGCCACGTCGTCTGGTAGCCAACAGTCCCGCACCACCACGTCGCCAGACTCACAGTGTTTGCCGACCAGGCGGGACAACGCAGGCGGTGCTTCGGAAACCCGAGAGACGACCCGGCAGTCGTAGCTCGCGCGGTACAGCGCGGTGCGCAGGTTGTCACTCATTCCGCCATCCACTGAGACGTAACGCCGCCGCGTCGAGGCCCCCAGAACCACGTCCTTGGTCGTGCCGACCTCGTACAGGGTCAC
>JBOHHE010000330.1:0-12051 GCA_050700355.1 Pseudonocardiaceae bacterium | reverse complement strand
TGACCTCTACCGTGTCAAGGTAGCGCTCTCCCACTGAGCTAATCGCCCGAGGCGGAGGCGGGAATCGAACCCGCGTAGAGGGCTTTGCAGGCCCTTGCCTAAACCACTCGGCCACTCCGCCGCGCCTAGTTCCCAACCGGGCTCCAAGGACCCACAGTCTACGACCGACCTCCGGGGACCCGGCTCCAGGGAGACCCGACGTTCGGGGCCGCTTCAGAGCGGACGACGGGATTCGAACCCGCGACCCTCACCTTGGCAAGGTGATGCGCTACCAGCTGCGCTACGTCCGCATATTCCCGGCGGGACCCTGTGAACCGGTCCGTTCCGGTGCCTGAACTGTAGCCGACCGTCGAAGCCGGGATCAAACCGGCCCCGGCTCAGGGTAGATCGTTGGCAATCAGCTGGCCGAGTGCGTCGTCGACGTTCATCCACAGGGTCTCGTGTCCTGGCAGTACGACGTCGTAACTGGCGTCCAGGAACTCGGCCAGCCGCTGGGCGCTGGCCTCGAACACGGCATGGCCGGAGGGGGAGTTCAGCTCCACCACGACCACCTCGGGTTCTGCGGATCCCGGCCGGATGCGAACGTCGCCTTCGCCGGCTTCGGTGAGCAGCCCATCCGCCAGCAGGTCGCGGGAGAAGGCCCACTCAACCCAGCCGGCCCGTCCGGTGCGGAAGGCTGCCACCACGGCGAACGGATCTCGGGTGTCGTACCGGAGCTCGACGTGCACAGGCGCCGCAGGAGTATGCGGTGTCAGGAGATCGAATACCGCAGATGAACGGAGAGTCACATGGTCGTTACGCATCGTTATCGCCCCTTTCGGTGCCTTCGGGCCTGAAACGAGTGACCCGAGTTCGTGTGACGCGAGGACGCCTGTGGTACGCCCGGATGCTCAACGCAGACCACTCGGACGGGGCAGGAACTCCGACGCCGAGGGCAAGATCGTCGCTCAACGTGCATGGCGACCGCACGTCTGCGCGAATATGCAAGCCCACTAACCTGAACCGTTAGCTCAGTGCTGGCGTAGGTCAAACGTGAGGATGACGCTGTTGGTCGAGGAGCCGCGATCGAACGCCCGCCAGCCCGACCGGTTGGCGGAGGTTTCGCGTTCCTCGTCAACTGTTCCCCCCCGGGATGGGGAGACTTCCGACGGAGAACTCGCCCGCAGGCTCGGGGATGGTGATGGATTGGCTCTTTCCCAGCTTTACCAGCGCTTCGGTCGGCCGTGCTACTCGCTGGCCCGCCGGATCTGCGCCGATGACGGACTTGCTGAGGAGGTGGTACAAGAAGTGTTCCTGACGCTGTGGCGTGATCCGCGTCGCTTCGACCCTGCGCGGGGCAGCTTTGCCACCTGGTTACTCACACTGATTCACCATAAAGCGGTGGACGCCGTGCGCAGGGAGAGCACAATCCGGCGGCGAGTGGTGCCGGCACCGGAAGCGGGAGAGGATTGGTCGCCGACGCCCGTGCCGGGCGCCGATCAGGCCGCACTGGCCCGAGTCGCGGCCGGACAAGTGCGCGCAGCCTTGCATCAGTTGCCGGTAGAACAACGGCAAGTGCTGGCCCTGGCTTACTTCGGCGGCCATACCCAGCGCGAGATCGCTGTGCTCACCGGCGTCCCGTTGGGCACGGTGAAGTCCCGAATGTTCGCTGGAGTGCAGCGGCTGCGTTCGATGCTGCACGAGCAACTCGGGCCGGATGCCCTGCTCAGCGAGGTTCGGACCGTAGGCGAGGTGGGGTGATGATCGACGAGAACCGCGCGGCGAGCTGTCCGCACAGCGAACTTGCGGTCGGGTGGGCGCTGCATGCTCTGGAGCCTGCCGAGGAGTCGCTGTTTACCGCACACCTCGCGGACTGCCAGGTGTGCATCCAAACCGTGGCTGATACCGAACGGGTCGGCGCCTCGCTGGGGCTGTCAATACCGCAGACCACCCCGAGCGCGGGACTCGAGCAGCGGGTCCTCGCCGCCGTGAACGCCACCGCGGTGGCGCCGGTCATTCCGCTTACGCCGCGCGGCTCGCGGACCGGGGTCGGTGCGCGCGCAGGCAGGGTGTTCGTCGCCGCCGCCGCGGTGCTCCTGATAGCTGCGTCGGTGCTGTTGGGGATCCGGGTTGTCCAACTCGACGGTGAGCGCGATCGGGCTATCGACCAGCTCACGGATCTGTCCGAGGCGATCGGAAGGGTGGCGGACCCGACATCAGAACTGGTGCCGCTGGCCACCGAGGACGGTCGATCAGTCGGCATGGTGGTCGCCAGCCGGGATCAGGTCACGCTGGTGGCCAACGACCTACCCGGCAACCGGACGGCAGATGAGACCTACGTTCTGTGGGGGCTTGGTGGTGCGACACCAGAAGCCCTCGCACCATTCGACGTGGCGTCTGATGCGACGACGCTGCGTAGCGTAACCTCTGTCCCGGACGCTGGAGAGTTCACCGGTTATGCGGTTTCCCTCGAAAAAGGACGGCACGCTCCCGCGGTACCTACGGAAGTCAAGGCGAGTGGGCTAGTAGAAAGCTGAGTGTGACGATCGAGGACAAGGCACCCCAGCTGGACGAGCACCCTGCGGGGTCTGCGCACTGGTACACCCGGTTTCGCGAGTGGGTGCGCAGCAGATACATCCCATTCCGTGAGCAGGTACGCAGTAGGCCCGGTGTCGATCTCACCTACCGACTCGCGGTGGCCGTAGTGGGTACTGTAGTCCTCATCGGCGGCCTCGCCGCCATTCCGTACCCAGGCCCGGGGTGGCTCATCGTCTTCGCTGGGTTAGCGATCTTGGGAACCGAGTTCATCTGGGCGCAGCGTGTGCTCCGGTTCCTTCGGCACCGCTACGACCGGTGGACGGCGTGGCTGCGTGGCCAGCCGCGTGGTGTGCGTCTGATGATGATGTTCCTGACCGGGATCATCGTCCTGCTCACCCTGTGGTTGGTCAATGCCTTGGGCATCGTCGCGGGCTGGCTTCAGCTGCCATGGGCCTGGGTGCGTTCACCGCTGACCTGAGTCAGGTATGGTAGGTCCGCTGCTCCGGCAGCCGAGGGGGCGATTAGCTCAGCGGGAGAGCGCTTCGTTCACACCGAAGAGGTCACTGGTTCGATCCCAGTATCGCCCACCAGCAAAAACACTCCAGCTCCTCCTGGATGAGACGCAACCGCAGCGCAGCAGGGTAATTCTGATGCTGTGGTTGTCCCGCCTCATCGAGGATCGGGCGATGGTCAACCGGAAAGTGACGATGACCCGGCTCAGTGAATCCGTTGATGGCGCTACCGTCCTCCTCTCGAACGCCGACCTCGCGGATAACGTGGTAGTGCGTGAGTTGCTGGAATTGACTACGCAGCGGCGCGGCCTGGACCTGTCGGATCTGTCATCGGTCGAGCAGGCGGCATTGATCGCCGAGCGTGCGCAGGAGCTTCAGCCCTCGGCGGAAGTGCTCGCGGCGCGGATCGTGGAGGCCGACGTCAGGTCACGACCGTTCGTGGCGAAATTCGGCATCGACCCCACGGGCGCCGAGGTGCACCTCGGGCATGCGGTTCCCATGCTCATCCTGAGCAGGTTCCAGCGGATGGGCCATCAGGTCGTGTTCATCGTCGGCGACGTGACCGCCAAGATCGGCGATCCATCTGGTAGATCGGATGAGCGGCCCGCGTTGACCGATGAGGACATTGCCCGCAACCTCGCCACCTACCGTCAGCAGGTCACCCCGTTCTTCGATTTCGAGCGTGCCCAGTTCCGCCACAACGGCGACTGGCTGCGTGATGTGCAACTGCCCCGGCTAATAGAGATCACTTCCCGCATCCCGGTGTCGATGCCGCTGCAACGCGAGGATTTCCGCACGCGACTTGACGCCGGTCAGGGGCTGTCGCTGGCCGAGCTGCTGTACTCGGTGGTCATGGCGCTGGATTCGGTGGAGATCAACACCGACCTGGAGGTCGGCGGGCTCGACCAGTTCTTGAACATGCAGATGTGCAGGCACGTTATGCAAATCTGTGGTCAGCAGCCTGAACTTGTGGTCGCGACTCCGCTGATCGAGGGCACAGACGGAACCGGCGTGAAGATGAGCAAGAGTAAGGGCAACTACGTTCCCTTGACCGCCCCGCCCGGCGAAATCTTCGGCAAGATCATGTCCGTGCCTGACCGCGTGGTGCAGACCTACTTCCGGGCACTCAGCGAGTGGCGTGACACCGAACTCGCCGTCACCTGCGACCGAGTCGTGGCTGGATCGCTGCACCCGATGGATCTCAAGAAGATCCTCGCCGGGGAGGTCACCGCGGCGATCCACGGCGTCGACTCCGCGATGACCGCTCGATCGGAGTTTGTCGCTCGCTTCTCCAAACGGACTTTCGCCCAAGCCGGGGAACTGCCCTCGATCAGCGACACCAGTCAAAGCGTCACCGACCTCGTGAAGGCTCTCGGTTTCGCCAAGAGCAACGGGGACGTACGTCGCGTGGCCCAGCAGAACGGGCTACGCATCGTCATCGAAGCCGAGGGCGCCCAGGATCAGATTCTGTTGACCGCAGACGAAGCCCGGGAACCGCTTGCGGCCGTGCTCAAAGGCAGGCTGGGCGAGAAATCCAGCGGGATCTACCTCAAGGTCGGTCGCAAACTCGCCCGGATCGACATCACACCCTGATCACCTACTGTCACCAGCCATTTACCGTTGAGGTTTGGGCTTCTGCTCCACGGTGAAGTTCAGCCTCTCCTCGCCGTCCTCGGTGATGCGTTGGACGTGCAGCTCCTGATTCGACAGAGCATCGTCCAACGCGCGGGTGAGGAAGACCCTGACGCCGTTGCTCTCCAGCACTTTCTCGTCCTCGGCGGGGGCTTTTGCGATGGACAGCCCCAACCCCTCCGACCGGGTGGTCTCGCCCTGCCGCGAGATCCGCAAGCCCGACCCATCAGGCATCTGGTTCTTGGTCACGAGCGAGATGATCGCTTCGGCGGCTGCCTCGGTAACTGTCAGCATGCCGTTACCGTATTGGTACCGCATGGCAACGCCGCATCAGGGTCGATCGCGAGATAGAGAACTAACGGCTCGTGCCTAAGGGTGCGCTCTACTCCCTCCGGGTAGTCCGAAGACGGCCGCCGGTAAGGCATCGAACTGCTCACATCCCGCGTATGTCAAGCCCCCCACCTGGGTGAGATCGAACGGGTGAGAGAGTGAATATTGGCCCAGATGAGTGACGGATCTGGGCCTGGAGCTGGAAACCTGTATTCTTTCGGCGGTCTGGACCATCCCCAGCCCCGAGGGAGATCCGAGTGACAACGCGCCGTCGTAGGAAGTGGGGTTCTGGACCCTCCGCTCCCGCGTTGATCGCCTGGGTTGGGGGCACCACTGTCAGTGCAGATCCGCTGGCTAGAGGCGCCAGTTCCGGTGGTCGCCCAGGGGGGCAGCCAGGTTCGCACCGACGTGCCCCCAGCGTTGGTGCGGTTCGCGGTTTTGCTGCGGGAACGCTGCTCGCCTGTGGGTCAGTGCTGGCAGTGTCGGTGCACGCGGATGATAGTTCGTCCGATGTGCCGGAGACTGCCCATCCTGGGTTCGTCACGGTCGACCCCGGCGATGTGTCCGGTGGGCATGGGGCGAAACCGCTTGCCGTTGCCGCACTGTCCACTACCGCGCCGGCTGCCACCAGCGGCCAGATGTTCGCGAGTACCGGAACTGGCTCGATGCACCGCAACAGCCCCCTCACCTTCGGTGTGGCTGGCGAGCACTCATTCGACGGCGACTTACCACTACCGCTTGCCCTCCCCGATGCACAGGGCGCAGACGCAGAGGGCAGCGAGCCTCCCGACAGCGGCCCTATCGAGGATGCGGTCGCGCCAGCGGCTCCGGCGCCAAGCGCCGGTTCCGCTGCGGTAAGCCGCCTGGCTGGTCCGGTCGATCAGGTGGTGAGCGAGGCCCCCACGCTCGTCGGAGGGCTCATTTCCGCTGCACCGGATGTGACAGAGCCGGACACCGCGCCGGACGGGACAGCGTTGAAGAAGGAAGAGCGCGGACCAACTCGGCGATGACGACGTCGTCCCTGCGGTCTTATTCGTAGCACTGGGCCAGCATCAGCACCGCCTGATCGTAAATACCTCGGGCCTCGGCCGGGAGCTCGTCGCGCAGGACGAGACGCTCCAGGATGGTGAACACATCGGCGATGATGTCACGCTCGTTGCTGCTCAGGTGATCGGAGCGGATCTTCGTCTGAGCCAGCGTGGCAAGCGGCAACTTGGCCGAGGCGGCGGCTTCCAGGCTGACATCGGGTACGAACCACATCGGAGGGCCTCCTGGAACGCTCGCGGTGCAGCGGTGGGCTACCGGCCCGAGGGGTCAGCTGAGCGTCGGCCGGTTCAGTCTCTCCTCGCTCGGTGTGCGCACCGTTGCGCCCTGAGTTCCCTCGTAAATCGACATCCAAACCGATGGGAGGGTGGATGGAGCGGCGGTTGTGGGGGCAATCACAAGCCAAGGAAGACAGGCGCAGCGCCATCCAGTCGCGGTGAACCCGCAGGACGTCGGCTCAGATCCCTCGATAGCATCGAGTCCTACCTGGCCGTCCAAGTCCTCGAGGAGTTCTTGTGCCCGCGTCGCTCCAGCCCACCCGGTCCGAGGGCAGGCTGCGTGACCCAGCCTGGACACCGGGGGAGTCGTGACCCCAGCCGGGGCTGCGGAGTTTGGGGAGTTTGGGGAGGTCGGGACTCCGGGATTCGAGGCTGGGAACGCTACGAACTTCGAGGCGCAGGACGGAGTCGGCGCACCCGATGCACTGCAGCGGCTGTGGACGCCGCACCGGATGGCCTACATCAAGGGTGAGAGCAAGCCCGCACAAGGAGCTGCGCCGGGGCAGTGCCCGTTCTGCCGGATCATCGATATGGACGACGCCATGGGCTTGGTGATTGCCCGCGGCGTCACCGTGTACGCAGTACTGAATCTCTACCCGTACAACCCCGGTCACCTGATGGTGGTGCCCTACCGGCATGTCGCCGACTACCCGGACCTGAACGCTCAGGAGACGGCCGAACTGGCCGGCTTCACCCAGCGGGCCATGCTCGCCGCCCGCCGTGCTGCGGCCCCGCACGGCTTCAACATCGGGATCAACCAAGGCTCCGTCGCCGGCGCGGGTATCGCAGCCCACCTGCATCAGCACGTGGTGCCTCGGTGGGGCGGCGACGCGAACTTCATGCCGGTCGTCGGGGGGACCAAGGTGTTGCCGCAACTGCTCGCGGAGACCCGCACGCTGCTGGTGGATGCATGGACGGAGCTGTCCTGAACGCGACCCCGCGGAGTTGGAAGCGCCACCTCGTCGTCGTGAGCCGGGTGTTGTTCTTGAGCGCCGCACTCGGGATCCTGTTCTGGCGACTCGCCGAGGACGCCGGAGGTGCGCTGGACGCAGTCTGGCAGATCGGGCTGCCCGCCGTACTGGGCGCACTTCTGTCCGCTGCCGCCGGTCTGGGCGCCTCCGGATTGGCCTGGCGCAGTCTGCTGCGCGGGGTAGGCGCCCCGCTGGCGCTGCACGGCGCAATACGGGTGTTCTTCACCGGCCAGATCGGCAAGTACATTCCGGGTGCGGTATGGGCCTATGTGGCACACGCCAAACTGGGTCGTGAGCACGGGGTGCCTGCATCGAGCACGACGGCGGCGTCGGTGCTGTTTGTCACGGCGCACACCGCCACCGGCGCTGTGGTTGCCGGCCTGGTGCTGCCGTTCGCCTCCGGGGCAGTGTTCGACCAGTTCGGCTGGGTCGCGTTACTGGCCCCGCTACTGCTGGCATGCCTGCACCCTCGGCTGGTGCTGCCGGTGCTGCGGTGGCTACATCGGGTGCTGGGCCGGGGCAGTGCGCCGGAGCGGGTCTGCGGACTGGCCATCATGCGAGCGCTCGGCTGGCTCACCGTGACCTGGATCGGATATGGCCTGAGCATGCTGCTGTTGCTCGCCCCGGTAACCCGGTCGGGCGCGGAGACGCTGCTGGCACCGACGGCGCTCGCGCCTATTGCATTGGGCGGGTTCGCGTTGGCCTGGACGGTCGGCTTCCTCGCAGCCGGTATTCTGGTGATCACCCCTGCCGGTATCGGCGTACGTGAAGTCGTGCTGCTCATGGTGCTGGGGCCGGTGGTTTCCGGAGGCGCCGCAGCGGCTGTGGTGCTCCTCTCGCGGGTGGTGCACACGCTCGCCGACGGAGGATGGGCACTGATCGGCATGGGCATGCGGGCCCCGCAGCAACCGCTGCAGGTTGACGATCACCAACCGGTCACCCGCTAGCGACAGGTCCGCGATGCTCAGCATATTCGCCCGTGCTTCGGTCTCCCGGTTCTTGGATCCGGTGGCTGCCAGGTTGCTGCGTGCCGGAGTGAGGCCCGATGCCATCACATTGGTGGGCACAGCGGGCACCGTCGCCTCAGCTTTGTGGTTCTTTCCCCGTGGGCAGCTGCTCGCGGGCACGATCGCCGTGACGCTGTTCGTGCTCTTCGACCTGCTGGACGGAGCGGTCGCCCGCGCCCGTGGTCACGGCACTCCGTTCGGCACCGTATTGGACGCAACCTGCGACCGGATCGTCGATGGGGCGGTGTTCGCGGGGCTGACCTGGTGGTGTTTCGGAGTCGGTGATGACCGCCCATTGGCTGTGGCGGCGTTGCTCTGCCTGGTGTTCGCCCAGGTGATCTCCTATATCAAGGCTCGTGCGGAGGCTACCGGCCTGACTGCGGACGGCGGAATGGTAGAGCGCGCGGAGCGCTACATCATCACGCTCTGGGGTACTGGGCTGACCGGTATCGGGGTGGCCATAGCGGTCGATGTGGCGCTGTGGTTACTCGCCGGGTTGCAGCTGGTGACCGTGATCCAGCGGATGCTCGCCGTGCGCCGCAGCGCGAGAAGGCGTGCTGCTCAGTGAGTGAAGCAGCGCGCAGCAGGCTGTCGGACCGGTTCGTCGACCTCGGTTTCGCGGCGGGGTGGCGGCTGGTTCGAGGGGCACCTGAGGGCTTGGCCGTGCGGGCGTTTCAGGCCGGCGCTGATCTGGCGGCACGTCGCGATGGTGCTGGCGCTCGACAATTGCGGCGCAACCTGGCCCGAGTGGTGCCCAACGCCTCCGCCGGCGAACTCGACGCGCTGGTCCGTGCCGGGCTGCGGTCCTACGCCCGGTACTGGCGGGAAGTCTTCACATTGCCCTCGGTCGACCACCGAGCGCTGGTTGAACGGATGGACCGCACGATGGAGGGGGTCGAGCACCTGAATACCGCGCTCGCCACCGGGCGGGGAGTCGTGGCGGTGCTGCCACACAGCGGTAACTGGGATATCGCGGGACTGTGGTTCGTCGTGCGCCACGGGCCGTTCAGTACAGTCGTCGAGCGGCTGCGGCCGGAAGCGCTGTACCGGCGGTTCGTTGAATACCGCACCTCACTGGGCTTCGACATCGTCCCGCTGAGCGGGGCGGGCAGTCCTACGCCACGATTGGTAGGCCGGCTGCGTGCCGGTGGTGTGGTGTGTTTGCTTGCTGACCGGGATCTCACCGGTGGCGGTGTTCCTGTCGAGTTCTTCGGTGCCACCACCCGAATGCCGCTGGGACCTGCCCGGCTGGCTGCGGCTACCGGTGCCACCCTGTTGGTGATCGGCTGCTGGTACACCCCGGATGGTTGGGGTATCCGGTTCCACCCGCCGATGCCGGTCCGCGGTCGTGGCGCGACCGCCGAAGCGACTCAGGCAGTGGCCGACCGTTTTGCCATTGATATCGCCGCGCATCCGCAGGACTGGCACATGTTGCAGCCACTGTGGGTCGACGAGGCACCGAGGAAATGCCACGAGACAGGAGGGCCGTGAAGGTAGGGATGGTCTGCCCATACTCCATCGCCGTACGGGGCGGAGTTCAGGCGCATGTGCTGGGCCTGGCGCAGGGTCTGCGCGGCCTTGGGCACCGGGTGGAAGTGCTCGCTCCGGCCGACACGGGTGCACCGTTGCCGGAGTTCGTTACCGCTGCCGGCCGGGCCGTGCGAGTTCCCTACAACGGTTCGGTCGCCCAGCTGTCCTTCGGTCCGGTCGCTTTCACCCGGGTGCGTCGGTGGCTGCGTGACCATGACTTCGACGTACTGCACCTGCACGAGCCCACGGCACCGAGCCTGTCGCTGATCGCCTTGGCGCTCGCTGACCGGCCGGTGGTGGTGACCTTCCACATGGCCGCTGCGAGGTCCTGGGCGCTGGCGGCGGCGCACGGTCTGCTACAGCCCCCGATGGAGAAGGTCACCGCCCGGATCGCAGTGTCTCCACTGGCCCGGCGGGTCCAGGTGGAGTACCTCGGTGGAGATGCGGTGGAGATCCCCAACGGGGTAGATGTGGCACGCTTCGCCGGCGCCGAAGCATTGCCCGGCTATCCCCGGTCCGGAGGCACGGTGGGCTTTGTGGGTCGCTTCGACGAGCCGCGAAAGGGCATGCCGGTGTTGCTGGCAGCGCTGCGCACCCTGGCGCGGACCCGGCCGGAACTGGAGTTGCTGGTGGTCGGCCGCGGAAACCCCGCGACACTGCGCCAGGGGGCAGGCCGGGAACTGGCCGCTCGGATTCGGGTGCTGGGCGAGCTGGGGGAGCGGGACAAGGCCGCGGTGCTGGCGAGCGTGGACGTGCTGTGCGCCCCTGCGATCGGCGGAGAGAGCTTCGGCATCGTGCTCATCGAGGCGATGGCTGCCGGAACTCCCGTGCTGGCCAGCGACCTGGACGCCTTTCGCCTGGTGCTCGACGAGGGGCGGGCCGGGGTGCTCGTCTCGGCGGGCGTACCGGCCGCATTGGCCGTGGCACTCGGCGAGCTGCTCGATGACCCCGCGCGGCGCGCCGGGCTGGCCGCCTCGGGCCGTCGGCGGGCGGCGATGTGGGATTGGCCGGTGGTGGCCCGGCAGGTGGTGCAGGTCTACGAAACGGCGGTCGCCGCCGACCCGCGGCTGCTGGTGCCCGGATGGGGCGGGTACGCCCGGAATCAGCTCGTCCGGATCGCGCGGTGAAGCCGGCCGGGGTGGTGCTGGGCGCCGGATTGCTGGTCGCCGCTGTAGGCGCGGTCGCCGCAGCCACTCGTCTGGACCGGTTACATGTGCGGACCGATGCGGCGTGGATCGCTCTGGACGCCGCCCTCGGCGGGCGCGCCCTCGTGGTGGACGAGCTGGGCGTCGGCCCGGGTACTGGTCCGCGCGCCGCACTGGGCGGCAGCCGCGAGGATATGGAGAACGAGCTGAGCCGAGCCCTCGCGATGCTGGACCGGACCGGGCTCGGGCCGGCCCGAACGGCCCGACTGGTGGACGCGGAGCAGCGCGTCGTCATCGCCCGGCGGGTCTACAACGACGCGGTGCGCGATACTCTCGCCCTGCGTTCGCGCCGCACGGTGCGATGGCTACGCTTGGCTGGCACCGCCCCGCTGCCGTGCTACTTCGAGATCGCCGAACCCCGGAGTCAGGATGGCGCGGAGGCGTAGCGGATGAAGCGCCGGGTGAAGGTGGCGGTGCCCGAGGTCAATCCGCGCAGGTCCACGGCGTAGCGCAGCAGCTCGGCTGCGGGCACCTCGGCGCGAACCAGCATCCGGCCTGCCTCGTCGGTCTCGGTACCCAGTACCCGGGAGCGTCGGCTGGACAGGTCTCCCAGCACGGTGCCCAGGTGCTCTTCCGGCATTCGCACCTGCACCTCGTCCAGCGGCTCCAGCGTCACCACGGTGCCCTTCTCAGCGGCGTCCTTGAGGGCCAGCGACCCCGCCATCTGGAAGGCCGCGTCGGAGGAGTCGACACTGTGCGCCTTGCCGTCGAGCAGGGTGACCCGAATATCGACCAGCGGGAGACCGGTCCCGAGACCGCGCTCCATCTGTGCTCGGACGCCCTTATCCACGCTCGGAATGAACTGGTGGGGTACCGCCCCCCCGACCACCTTGTCCAGAAACTCGAAACCGGCCCCCCGGGGCAGCGGTTCGACCTCGATATCGCACACCGCGTACTGGCCATGCCCCCCGGACTGCTTGACGTGCCGTCCGTGACCCCTGACGGGTCCGCCGAAAGTCTGCCGCAGCGGCACCACGACCGGCTCGGTGTCCACGTCGGCGCCTCCGGCGCGGAGCCGGGAGAGG
>JBOHHE010000329.1:0-4874 GCA_050700355.1 Pseudonocardiaceae bacterium | reverse complement strand
TGGCGGGCCGCTGGCAGGACGCGGCCGAGCACGCGGCGGCGCACCGAGGGGTCGGCACCCGGCTGCTGGACGGCCGCCAAGTCGCGATCCTGTCGCTGGCCGACCGCGGCGAGCACGACCGGGCCACATCGATGGTCCAGGACAGTGTGCTCACAGAGCCATGGGAACGGGCCGTCGCGAGCCTGCTGCGCGTCTACTGCCGGCATGCGGCCGGTGACGACACCGAGCAGGGCACCGCAGCGATGCTCGACCACGCCCTCGATCTCATAGAACAGACCGAGCCATCCACGGCGGTGTTCCGCGCCCGGGTCGGCATGACCGCGCTCGACCTCGCGGACGAATGCGACTCCCCACAGCTACCGCGCCTACGGACGGCACTCATCACCACGGCCTCGACCGACGCCTACGCGGCCCGGGAAGCCCTCGCACATCCGGTGCTGCGCCCCGTCATGACGGCGGGCCAGCAGCAGGGGCTGACCGCGTTGGTCCAGGCATCGGGTCTCGGACGCGGCGCGATCCCACAGGGGCTCCTGGACGACCTCATGGAGTCAGTGACGTTGGCCGAAAACCAGCTACGCACCCTGCTGGACCCACCGCACAATCCCTCCAACGGGGTTGGGATCGCACCTCCTACGGCGTGAGCCGAATGGTGACCTCGTCACCGTGGGTGACGGCGGCCCGGTCTCGCGCCCGGAAGCGTCAGAGAACGAGGACTGGGCGCGGTCAGCTTGAGCCGTGTGGCAGTTCGTATGATCCGGTTATGGCTGGATCATCGCTGTGGAGGGGTAAGACCCTTCGGCAGTGGCTACCCAGCGCTGTTGCGGACGTCGTGCGACACGTGGCGCCACAGCGAATCGTGCTCTTCGGATCAGTGGCACGTGGCGATGAGAGCCCGGACAGCGATCTTGATCTGCTCGTGGTTCTTGATCACCTCGAACCAGCTGACCGGCCACGGCTGGTCAGCTCTATTCGACGAGCTATCAGCGCACGGGCACCGATCGACGTCTTCGTCACTGACCTGGAGGAGTACGAACGCCGCAAGGATGTGATCGGCTCGATGCTGTACTGGCCTGCGCGTGAGGGCGAAACAGTGTACGAACGCGCATCCCGCAGCCGAAAAAGCGCTCAGCTGACAGAGTTGTTCTCCGAGGGCATAGGCCAGCTCGCCGACGGGCTGTTCCCGCGCGATTTCGAGCATGGCATCGTGCTGCACAATGGCGGCCCACAACCGCGCGCCATCACCCTTGGTCGCCCTTACCGCAAGCTGGCCGGCACCCTGGACCCCGCCACCAACGACGGCGAGTTCACCCAGACCGTCACGATTTCCGCCCACGGCGGCCTCGTCTTGCTCGGCGAGTCCTCCTGATCCACGCGGCGGGATCAATTCATCGACAGGGAGGGCGAGTGGGGCTCACGACCGGCTGCCGTGCCATCTCGATCACTCGCGCCATCTCGATCATTCTGGGGCTTTTGCGAAGCTAGGTTGGTGAGTGGGCTGAGTTGGTGGCCCACCGGAGGAACGCGTTCCACTGGCCGTCGGCGACGACCAGGGCGGGGCCGGTCTTGTTCTTGCTGTCGCGCACGGCTGTCCACCCATGCCGGTGCGCCACCTCGACACAGTTGTTGGCCCCGGCCGAGCGGCTCGACTTGTACCAGGCGTGATCAGGGATAGCGAGCATGTGCCTTACTCCTTTTCTAACTCGTCGATGAGCGTGTTGATGATCGCCAGTGACTCCCGGTCGCCCAGCGAGGCGACCCGGAGTCGATCAAAGGCGAGGTTGTAGGTCTGGGTATGGGGCGGGCGAACGAGGTAGTCGGAGCTGGTGAGGCCCTCGATGTAAACGGTCCGAGACTGGCCGAAATCGAGTACGACGAACGACATACCGAGCGCGGTGTGCGCGCCGCCGGAGAGCGGCATGACCTGCACGGTGACATTCGGCAGCTCGGCCAGCTCCCGCAGCCGGAGTAGTTGCCCGCGCTGGACCCGGGGGCCGCCGACCGTGCGCCGCAGCGCCTCCTCGCCGAGCACCACCCAGAGCAGTGGTGCGCCACTGCGCAGGCGTTCCGCTCGGTGTTCCCGGTTGGCGGCCATTTCCTCGACTTCGGCTGGCGGCACGACGACAGAAACCGACAGCTGCGCCCGGGCGTAGGCGCGGGTCTGAAGAAGGCCGGGGACGAAGTCGCCGAAGAACATCTTGATCTCGGTCGCGTTGGCTTCCAGGTTGACGTACTGCTTGGCCCAGTCCGGCACGCGGGCCGGCGAGGTCTTGCGCCTGGCTTCCTCGCCGAGCCGTTGCATTCGCTCGGTGGTGGCATCGTCGGCATTGTAGAGCCTGAGCAGCTCGGATAGCTCGGCGGCGGTTAGTTTGACCGTGCCGGTCTCGACCTTGCTGACCTTGGCGCGGTACCAGCTCAGCGCGGCAGCGGCGGCGTCAGAGTTGATCTTGGCCGCGTCCCGCAGTGCCCGCAGCTCGGCGCCGAGCATGATGCGCTGCACTACCGGTCCCGGATCTTGCTCTGCCACGCGCACAGTCTGCCCCCACCGTCTTTTCCTCGGCACGCCGTACCTCCCATCGACCAAGTTTGTCGATGTCAGTATCCCTATCAGGATTCCTGGTGTAGTTTCTGAGGCGAGTGGTGGCACCAAGGCGACCCCGGGCTCCTTGGTGCCACCACCGCATGGGAGGGAGCAGAGCTGGCTACCGGTACCACGGCGCCCTCGTGTCGGCCATCCGCCCTGTGCCCTCCCCGACCAGAACAGGGGCTTCGATGGGCAGGCACCGCGGCGTGGCCACACTCCGAAAGATCCTGTTCGCGCGCCGTCGGCCCCGGCCGGCCGGGAGCACAGCGCGGACCTGCTTCATCCTGATGACCGACGGCCCCACCGGCACGGCGCACCTCGTCACCGACGAGGCTTTCGCCAACGGCCGCCACTACCTGACCATCTGCGAGATGCAGGTGGTTACAGCGAGCCTTCCCACCCCAGCGCGCCGTCACTGCTCGGCCTGCGAGCGGGGTGGCCCCTCCACTCGAAACGGAGGGGGCGGCCATGGAGACCGATAGCCCTGACTTGGTACTCGCCAAGCGGCTGCTCGACCATGCCAAGCAGCGCGACTTTACGTTCCAGCGGGTCGCCCCGGGCGAGGACGGGCCGCTGGTGGGACGCCGAGTCAGCGGTGACTGGCTAGACCTGATCCACATCGCCGGATTCAGCCGGGACTGCCTTGCTCAGCGAAAGCGGATATCGTCGCTGATCGTTCCCGAGAACGCGCAGGTGCGACGCCGGGTCGAGGGCAGTGCCCTCGATGTGCTCAACGAGGTCCTGACCTGGGAGCAAGAACCGTGACGGTCAACCACTCGACCCGTGGGCGATGAGGTGGTTCAGCTCCCGATGTCGCGGTGGACACCGAAATGCGGACTGTAATACGCCGGACACCAACCCTAGAAGGAAGTGATCAGGATGGGTAAGGGTGACAAGGACGGCAAGGACAGGGACGAGGACAAGCCCGGCAGGCATGAGGACGACCGGGAAGGCGAGGTCCACCCGGAAACTGCCAAGAAAATCGATCCCAGCCAGTACGGCAACGATGACGACGACTGAGCATCTGGTCGCTGTGTTGGACGCCGCTGATGTTCTCCCGGCTGCGTGGCGGAGCGCTTTTCTGGCGGTGCCCCGTCACGCTTTTCTGCCCACCGAGATCTGGGTGGACGACGACGAGGGTGAGCCGCAGCCGATCAGTCGGGACACCGATCCCGACCGGTGGCTGGCATCGGCGTATTCCGACGTAGCGATTGTGACGCAATTCGATGACGGCGCGACGGTGTGGCCTGCCGTTGGTGTTCATCGCACCAGTTCGGCGTCCCAGCCCACCATGGTCGCGACGATGTTGAATCACCTGGATGTACGAGACGGTCAGCGGATTCTCGAGATCGGAACCGGCACTGGCTATAATGCGGCCCTGCTCGCGCGTTATCTCGGCGCGCATTGGGTGACCACGGTGGAGATCGACCCCGTGATCGCGGATCTGGCTAAAACCGCACTGGACTCCGCAGGCTACTTCGTCACCACGGTTCTGGGGGACGGAACAGTCGGATGGCAGGCACACGCCCCTTATGACCGGGTAATCGCCACTGTCGCCGCGCGTCTCGGTACTCTGCCCTATGAATGGATCCGCCAGACCACCCCAGGTGGAATCATCGTGACCCCGATGCGCACGGACTACGTCGGCAGCGGCCCTTTGGTCTGCTTCACCGTCGATGGTGACGGGATTGCCACCGGAAGACCGGTCACTGCGGTGGGATTCATGCCGCTGCGCCACCAGCGCACCCCGTACGCCGATCTATCGGGTGTGGACTTCGACGGCCAGAACCATGACACCGAGGTCAGCCACACCACCACCCCACCGTGGCTGGTCGCCAATACAGTCGACGTCCGGTGGGCCATCAGCACCCGGATGAATCCCTGCCGGTGGGGTCATCGGCCGCCCACGGTCAGCTGCCCGCAACATCACCTGTGGTTCGCTGATAACGCGACCGGATCCTGGGCGCTTGCCCGATACGACCGCGCGGGTGGCCCGTACCAGATCCGCCAGCATGGCCCACGCAGCCTGTGGCTGGAGATCGAAGCCGCTTACCTGTGGTGGTTGGAGCGGGGCGAACCCTCGCTGAATCGTTGGCGGATCACCATCAGCAGGGATCAGCAGGTCACCAGCTTGGCTTGAAGAAGGCTCAGCGTCCGGCCACCAACGTGGTCAGCAGATCTTGGAAGCGTTCGGCGGTCGTCTCGATCCGGTGGTCGCGCTCGGCCCGTGAGCGGCCGCGAGCGCCCTGCCGGGCCCGCAGCGCTGGATCGGCGGCCAGGCGTGCGATCCGGT
>JBOHHE010000328.1:0-9468 GCA_050700355.1 Pseudonocardiaceae bacterium | reverse complement strand
CCACGCGTTCGGCTCGGACGTGCACCAGCACGATCGGCTTCGTGGAAACCGTCCGGACTTGCGACCAAATCGGCGACTTTCCCGGCCTGATGGCCACCTTGCTCCGTGACCACGCGGAGATTCAGCTAACCAGCGCGATTCGCGACGCCGCAGCGAACGTTCCGGGAATCGTTCGGTCTCTTGATGCGATTCATGTGGCAAGCGCCGATGCGCTCGGCCCCGAGCTCATCGCGTTGGTCACCTACGACCGCCGGATGGCCGACGCAGCCCAAAAGGCCGGGCTACCGGTCGCCATGCCCGGCCTCGATGACTGATTCCTCATCTGTGGGTCAGTGGTCGTAGGCGATCAGCGACCGCTTCACGGGTGCGTTGATCTTCCAGTTGTGCCAGATCACAGCGGCCAGGGCGAGCAGGCGCTGGGCCACCCTAACGATCACCCCGGCGGGGGTGTGCCCGCCGTGGCCTTCGAGGTTGAGCTGGTCTTTGCAGGTGTCGTAGATCGCTTCGATCCACTGGCGCATACCACCGAGATTGCCGTAGCGGCGCTTCGTCGCGTCAGCGCGGTCGGGGTGGACCAGCAGCATCCCGAGCTGATCGGCGGCGAAGCGTTCCAACTCCTTACCCGACAGGCCCTTGTCGGCCAGCAGGACCATCCCGGTGCGCAGCGCCCCGAGCTCGCGGGCATGGCCGAACAGCTCTTGGGCCACCTCCCGCTCGCCCAGCTTGGGATCGGCCAGGCACCACGCCACCGGCATACCCTCCCCGGTGGTGATCAGATACAGCTTCAGCCCCCAGTACCAGCGCGAGTGCGCCGCGCAATAGCCGTAATTGGCCCACCCGCCCAGCTCGGAACGCTGGGCCGTGGCCATCACGACCAGCGACGACGGGACGGTGCGGGTCTGGGATTTGACCACCACTACTGAACTTGCGGTATTCGACTATGCCGGGTACGTGAGGCGTGCGCTGTGCCTCGGACCTGCGCAGGAAATCGTCATCGGTACAGGGTGGACCTCGTGGTGATCGACAGGCGGCCGAGTAGATAAAATTGACGCAATTCAACGGTCAACCTCCACGCAGATTAACCGCCCAAAACTCAACGCACGTTCCTCGGCGGTTGAGGACGGTTTCGGGATACAACACGTGATTCCTCTGACACCTCAGGAATCTTGGCTATTTCCTGGACCGTGCGTGGGCCCGTTGCAATCCAGAGACTTGCTGTATCAGGAAACCTCTGCTGCCTGCGGGTGAGTGAGGTCAGGCGGCGGTGAGAGGGATGCGGAGGCGGGCGCGGAGGTCGGCTACCTCAGGAATGTTCGCGTGGGGTTGTGCGAGGTGGTTCAGATCGTGGAAGTCGGAGGTGGCGCGGCGGGAGCGCAGGGGTGCTGACCAGTCCAGGGCTTGGATGCCAAGTGCGACGGCTTCGCGGGGGTCACCGGTGACCATGATCAGGCTGGCGAGTCTGATCTGGCCGCGGGTGCGGGCGCGGCCTTCGGGTCGGGTAGCGATGGCAGTGGTCAACCGGTTACGGGTTTCGGCGACATACTGGCCCTGCATACCGAACTCCCTTAGCACGTCCCCGGCGAAGCCGGTGTGGCGGGAGTCGGTGTAGGAGGCCATCCACGGCGGGTCTTCGGTGGGGTGGGCGTGGCTGAATGCTTCGTCGGCGGCGCCGACGGCACGCAAGGCGTCCTGCACCTCGCCGAGTCTGGCCAGGTCGCGGCCACGGCTGTTGTGCAGCATGGCGCGTTCGGTGGCGGTCAACCGGGTGGATCGGATGAGCGCGGCTTCGGTGTAGGCCAGCCCGGCGTCTGGGTCGCCGCACCGGGAGACCAGCGCGGCCATCGAGCAGAGCACCTGGGCGCGTAGGTGCCAGTTTCCGGCATCTTCCGCGCACGTCAGGGCGAACTGATAGGCCCGCTGGGCGTCGTCGTAGGCGAAGTCGTCATAAGCCATAAAGCCTGCGGTTTCGGCGAACGAGCCGACCGCGGTCAGCAGCTCGCCGCGCAGTGATTCCGGGCAGGAGGCGTTGAGCAGCTCGGCGCAGTAGCGCAGTTGCGCGGTCACCGCTTCGCGCATGAGCCCGCCACCGTAGCGGGCGTCGAGATCTTCGAATTCTTCGGCGGTGGCACGCACGCCGGCGATGTGGTGCATGCTCACCGTGGAGGGAACCTGAGGGGGTTGGGTGGGTACGAGGAGCTCCAGCAGGGGCAGTGAACCGGTCAGGGCTCCGGCACTGGCGCCCAGACCGGCGCGGAGGAAGTGTTGACGGTCCACGCCTCTCACCATAGTGCGACCGCGCCGGGGACGGCGTAAACCCAGCTCGGCGTCGGTCTTGGCGCCGAGTACTGCCCGCAATGCCGCCCGCCGGTTCGGGTCCTGCGGCCAGCGGATCCGGCCCTGCTCAAGTTTGCCGATGTAGTTACTGTCCAGCTCGGCCCGCTGGCTGCCGGTGTGCTCGAACAGCCAGGTGTTGACCAGATCGGCCAGCTCCTCCCGCGAGAGGTGATCCCCACTGGCATGCGGAGACTCAATACCCTCCCGCGCCCCCCGCAGCAGATCATTCGGCTTACTCACAACCCCATCCCTCCCACCTCGACATGATCGGCGCAGCCTGCCACGAACCATCACCACTCAGCCACCCACTCGGCCCAACAGCCCGCAATCCTCCCGCTGTCCTCCCCTTGACAACACAACTGAAGGCTGTTCCGGATCGTCGCTACGGCACGGGAGGTGATCCTGAGCAGCCGACGGGCGGAGTTGAGGGCGCAGGCCGGAGGGGCACGCTGGGTTCGATTCTTCGATTTTTCTGGGGGTGCGATCAGGCCGTCGTTATTCGGATGATGCGCACATCGGCCAGAGGTAGCGTGGTCCGCGTCGCCACCATTGCGGCGGCGTAGTCGTCGTCGATGACCTCGCCGCGCCGGACGTCGACCTTCAGTTCCTGTGCTTTGTCGTGTGGGCGGCGACGATTGCTGTACACGATGCGCCTGGTCTCCAGACCTCGGGCTTCCTTACTCGCGCGGCGCTTGGCCATGGCTTTCCTCAAAGTCGGTCAGGGCTGATAGCGCAACATCACCGAGGGTGGCCGGTATTGTGCTCAGGTCTGCGGTTGCTCCGATCACGCAGGGAAGGCAGCACAACGGTGTGGTCGGCGCGGCAAGCAATTCCACTTCTTCGGGTAGTCGGTGCCCGCACAGGGCCTCGAACCAGCCCCGCGCCGGCGCCGCCGCGATATCGCACGTCGCGATCGCGTGCTGGTGGGCGTCGCTTTCCTCCAGGCCCCACCACATCCCCGGGACACTCATCACGTCGGATTCGGTGGCCTCGGCCGCGGGCTCACCCATCGGCCATCGCCCCGCACGTCGAATCCCGCAGTGCGTCCGATTCGGCCGCCGTACGCAGAAACTGGTAACGGCGCTGACCGGTCTCGGTCAGCCGCACCGCCCGGCAATCCCACAGCAGGTCGCCGTCGCCGGTGACGGCTAATTGGTTGTGAATTAGCTGATCCACAATGCGGACCAGGTGATCGGGCAGCAGAAAGCCGTCATCGAGGTAGCGCCCCGTCATCATGGTCACCTCATTCGTGGCGATGCGGGTGAGCGCTGTCAGCTCAAAGACCAGCGCCCGATCCTCACTGACGCTCATTTCTCTCCTTTTCTCGGGTTGTAGCCACTCCGCGACCGGAGCTCTACAACCCGTCTTTCTCATTTCGATATGACCCACCCCTATGATCGGCGAAGCTTGGCACGAACCATCACCACTGAGCCACCCGATCGACCGAACAGCCCGCGACCCTCCTGCTGTCCTCCCCTTGACAACACGACTGAGGGCTTTTCCGGACCCGGTGATTGGGTGCTAGCCGTTCGCTCCTCACAGCGCGGCGATTGGTACGGCGGTGATTCGCCGGATTGGCCGGTACGACTTGACCGCGTCGGCGGGTGGGAGATCCCCAGCGGCGGGAGCCGGAACATGATCACCGCCCGCCACCCCCTCGGCAACAGCCATATCCCCGCAGCATGATGCGCGTTCCGCAGCACTCGATCCTGTGCCGAGCTGCCGGTCAGCCGCTGACCGTGAACGCCTCGACACGGTGGACGAGGGCAGCGATCCGCGAGGTGATCTCGGGCCACAATGCAGGGGGCAGGTCATGTCCCATACCGTCGATGATCACGAGTTCGGCACCCGGGATGGCTTGTGCGGTCGCCCGCCCACCGCTGACGTCGCACAGGGGATCCTCGGCGCCGTGGATCACCAGGGTGGGGACGGTCACCGCCCGCAGCCGCGCCGTCCGGTCTCCCGAGGCCACGCACGCGACAGCGTTGCGGGCGATGCCGAGCGGATCATGGGCTCGGTCGTAGGCGCGTCCGACCCGGTCGCGCACCGCGGCTGTCCCACGGAAAGATCCCCCGTGGTGGAACTCATCGACGTCAGTGACCGGACCCGCCCGGGATGCTCGATCGCGATCGTCTGGGCGATATAGCCCCCCATCGACAGACCGACGAGGTGAGCGCTGTCCAGCTCCAGCGCGTCGAGCAGGCCCACAGTGTCGGCTGCCATGTCCGACAGGGTGTAGGACGCCGAGGACATATCGCCTGCCGGCGCCGCCGGCAGGTCGGGCATCGGCGCGTCGGGAAAATGCGAGGACAAGCCGACGTCACGATTGTCGAACCGGATCACCTGCAGGCCGTGCGCAACGAGCTCGGCGCAGAAGCCCTCAGGCCAGTTGATCATCTGCGCGGCGATGCCTTGCATCAGCAGCACGGGCGGCGCTTGGGGGTCACCGATGCGCTCGTATGCCATCTCAATACCCGACGGACCGACATTCAGAGCCTTCTCTTCGCTCACCGTCACACCATCTCCTTGCTGAAGGGGTAGGTCAAAAGCTACCAGGATTTGACGTGTTTGCCATGAGTCGGAAGCGAATAAATCGACTGAATTAATAACGCGGGGCCCGAGGGTAATGCGTGAAGAATGCACTATAACAATAAAAGTGGGTGGTCGGCCTTCGAATATGCCCTCGAATGTGTCAGTCGAGTGGGTCGGGGTCAGTGTGACGAATGCTGTGACAGCGGCAACCGTTGTCTGTAGCTACAGGCAGTTCCAGCCATCCCGTGAGCTGCCGTGATGGACCGCGCCGCGGGCCGCGATCCGCACGATGATGGGGGCAACCGTCCCCTTGTGCTCCTGGATACACCGGGGCTGTGGGTAATCCCGGGCCGCTGAGCTGCGCGGACAGACTCCGCGGTCATGGCAATCCCACCGGTGATCGGTGCACACTTCCCGCAGGCGCCGGGTCCTCGGCCGCGACTTGGGCGGATCCAGCGGTGATCGAATTCGACCCGCTGTGGCGTCTGGTGATTCCGCTGGCCGCGTTCGGCGTGATCCCGCTGTTGCTCGCGTTGGGCTGGGTGGCCCGTCGGATCAGGAACTCCTGCACTGCCGTGCTGCTGCGTAGTTGGTGGCGCGGGTACTTCCGCCGTCGCCCCCGCCACCGGCCCGTCTCGGCGTCGGTCGGTCCGCGGCGAGCCCGCCATGCTCTGCGCCCGGCCGGACGTCACGCGCGGCGGGCTTCATGACCTGGTTCGTGGCTTCCCTTCGCGACGAGGACACTCACCTCGGCGAGGACAGCAGCGGCCCTGCGGTGACCGCCCGCTGCGGCCGTTCGTTCCGTCCGCTGGTCGCTTTGGCCGGAGCACCTCCCGACCCCCTCCAGGTATGCCCGACCTGCGCCCAGTCACAGCAGGTAACGCCTCGTACCCATAAGCGATGAAAGAGAGGACTGAGCAGAATCGGTACTCGCCCGGGCACCATCTGTGACAACGTGTCGTGGAGTAGGTCACGGCGGCCTACCCGGTTGCGGTGGCCGGCGGGGGAGGTGCGGTGGCCAGGGTCTTCATCAGCCACGCCGGCAAGGACCTCGCGCTGGCCGGTGAGGTGCACGGCTGGCTGGTCGAGGCTGGTCACGAGGCGTTCCTGGACCAGGATCCGCGAGCTGGCCTGGTGGTGGGCGAGCAGTGGGAGCAGCGGCTGTATGAGCGGCTGTGCTGGGCTGACGCGGTGGTCTGTGTGGTCACCTCGGACTATCTGGCCTCCCCATGGTGCGCCGCCGAGGTCGGCGCCGCTCGTACCCGAGGCAGCCGATTGCTGCCGCTGCGCGCCGAGCCGGGCGTGGTCCACCCGCTGCTGACCTCCACCCAGTACACCGACTACCTGGCCGGCCCGGCCCAGGCTCGGGCCGCGCTGGTCGAAGTGCTGCGGCAGGTTGACCTCGGCTGGCCGCCGGACCGTTCCCCGTTTCCGGGACTGCGCCCGTTCGAGGCCGAGCAGCACCGGGTGTTCTTCGGTCGTACCGAGGAGGTGCGGCAGCTCGCTGAGCTGCTGCGATCACCCGCCGAGCGGGCCGAGGGCGCGGCCCTGCTGGTCATAGGCCCCTCCGGATGCGGCAAGTCCTCACTGGTCCGCGCGGGTCTGGCGCCGGTGCTGGCCGCCGAGCCGGGTTGGCGGGTGCTGTCGCCGATCCTGCCGGGGGACGACCCGGTGGGGGGCTGGCTCGGGAACTGGCCGCCGCGGCCCGGCGGGTCGGGCTGGGCTGGACCGTCGAGTACGTCCACCAGCAGCTCGATCAGCGCGGACTTCCCGGGCTGGCCGACGAGCTGCTGCTGGCCGACCCCGCAGGTCCGCAGCGGCGCCTGCTGATCGTGGTCGACCAGTTCGAGGAGCTGCTCACCCAAACCGCACCCGCTGTGCGGGCCCGGTTCGCCGAGCTGCTGCGCCCGACGCTGACCGGCCCGGTGCGCGTGGTGGCCACCCTGCGCCCGGAGTTCCTTGACCCCCTGCTTCTCGACCCGGACCTGGCCGCGTTCTGTACCCGGCCCTACACCCTGCCTCCGCTGCGCCCCGCGGCACTGCGCGCCGTGATCGAGAAGCCGGCCCAGCTGGCCGGGATCGAGGTGGACAACGGCCTGGTCGACCGCCTGGTCGAGGACACCGCCACCGGCGAGGCCCTCCCGCTGCTAGCCTTCACCCTGGCCCAACTCGCCGAGGGGGTCACCAGCGGCGGTCGGCTGTCCGGTGCCCGCTACGACCAGCTCGGTGGAGTCCAAGGTGCCCTGACCCGCCAGGCCGACGCCGCCCTGGCCGAGGCCATCGCCGCCGGTGGCCGCGACCGCGATGAGGTGATCGCCGGGTTGCTGCGGCTGGTTACCGTCGATGAGCTAGGCCGTCCGACGCGCTGGCGGGTCCACCGCGCCGAGCTGCCCGATCAGGTGTGCACCGAACTGGACGCCTTCGTCGCCCATCGGTTGCTGAGTACCGACTCCGCCAACGGCACTGTGGTGATCGGGGTCGCCCACGAAGCATTCCTCTCCGCCTGGCCCCCGCTGGCCCAGGCGATCACCCAGAACGTGTCCGCGCTGCGGGCCCGCCGCGCGGTCGAGCACGCCGCCACCGCATGGCAGGACAGCGCCCGTCCCCCGGCCCGGCTCTGGACCGGCGGCCAACTCGCCGCCGCCGTCGCCGATACCGGGGTCCGCCTGGGCACCGGAAGAGCCCGGACCGGCGCACCGCCCAAGCGTGGAACAGCACGATGGGTGCCTGGGCGCCGCCAGGTGCTGATCACCCACCGCGTCACCCTCAGCCCCCAGGCCCGCGACTTCCTGCACGCCAGCATCCGCCATGACTGCCGTCGCCGCAGACGCACGATCACCGTACTGTCAGTAGCGCTCATCGTCGCCCTGACCGCAGCCGGCATCGCGCTCATCCAACAAAACCGCGCACAAAACGGGGAACAGCTCGCCCAGGATCAGACTCGACTCGCCACCGCCCGCCAGCTGATCGCCCAAGCCAACGCCGCCCAACTCACCGACCCCCGCACCGCAGCACGGCTCGGCCTCGCCGCCCACCGGATCCATCCCGACGGGGAGACTCGAGCCGGCCTGATCAACATCCTT
The DNA here is from genome assembly GCA_050700355.1 of Pseudonocardiaceae bacterium. Taxonomy (GTDB): domain Bacteria; phylum Actinomycetota; class Actinomycetes; order Mycobacteriales; family Pseudonocardiaceae. The sequence goes on along the minus strand of JBOHHE010000328.1, from coordinate 1,519 downwards.
ACCAGTACCCCCCACTACGCCAACTGAGGAGTCCCGCGTTTTCCGGACAGCTATTTTGGTGGTATTTATGCTGCGTGCTGCCGGTTCAGCAACCCTGGCCACCGCCGGCAACGACATCGACGGTGCGGTGATTCTGTGGGACCTCACGGGGCTCAACGATCTTCAGGTGTTGATCAGATCGGTCAGCTCCTCCCGTGAGAGGTGATCCCCGCTGGCATGCGGTGACTCGGTGCGCTCCCGCGCCGGCGCAGCAGATCATTCGGCGCGCCCACAACCCATCCTTTCTGCCTCGGCATGATCGACCCAGATCATTGGCCCCGATGATCGGCGCAGCCTGGCACGGGCCAGCACCACGCGGCCACCCAATCGGCCGAACCGCCTGCAATCCTCCCGCTGTCCTCCCCTTGACAACACGGTTGCCCACCATGGAGCTCACGGTGGTAGCTGGCTCACCGCGACAGCCATAAAATCGGGAATCCTCCATCCTGGTGTGGCGCGCGGTTGTGGTCAGGGACGGTTGCCATTGTTGTCTGGCAGGCTGATGATTTTGCCTTATTCGGCGCAGCAACTCTGCCAACGCCGGGTCTGCCGTGGCGAGTGGACGATCACACATGATCGCGGTGGCTGCGGTGACGCAGTCGGCCAGGCTGACTGCGCAGCGTTCCTGGTAGTAGTGGCGGGCACGGAGTCGTCCCGCGAGGGTTACTGTCGGCTCGACATCGCCCGGGATGGGCACCAGAGTACGTTCAGTGTTGTGCCCCAGGAGATCAGCATGACCAGCGCGAGGCGTGACCGCCCGCCCTCGCTCAGCGAGTTGCGCAGCCATCGGGACGCGATACTGGCGATTGCCCGACGGCACGGCGTGCTCAGCATTCGTGTCTTCGGATCCGTGGCCCGTGGTGACGCGGGCAGTGGCAGTGACGTCGACCTCCTGGTCGAGCTGGAGCCCGGCCGCAGCCTGTTCGACCTCGGTGGGCTGCTGATGGATCTCCGTGACTTCCTCGAAGGCCCCGTGGACGTGGTCACCCCGGCCGCGTTGCGGGAGCGGGTCCGCGCCAGGGTGGTGCATGAAGCGGTACCGCTGTGAGAGCTGACCGCGACCGTCTGACCGACGTGCTGGAAGCCATCGAGCGCATCCAGCGCCATCAGAACCCCGGCCGCGAGGTGTTCGACACGGAGTGATCAATCGCGCTGAGGTCCACCCGCGATGCGCGGGTCAGTGAGGATTTCGGTGGGCATGACCTTGGTTTGATGCCCCCCAACCATGATCTTGATGTCGAATCTGGCATGTCGAATTCCCCAGGCAAGCGTGAGTAGTGTCCAGGCGGACAACTGGTCTCCGGCCAACCGTGCCCAGACGCGAGCGAACTCCGGCTCCGTTTCGGGCCAGGATCGCCCTGGTGCCAGGCATTTCGCCCAGGTGCGCACGGCAAGATCGGCGAAGGGATACAGAGCGTAGTCATTGGTGAGATCGGCGACGCTGGCACCGGCCGTCCACGGCCCGATGCGAGGCACTGCC
>JBOHHE010000327.1:0-6916 GCA_050700355.1 Pseudonocardiaceae bacterium | reverse complement strand
GTGCAGGACCCGCACTGTGGCATCCTGGATCGTGACGCCGGCCGCAGTCGGCAAGCGCGACGCCTCCTAATCAGCGCACTTTCCCGCCACCCGCCCCAGACTGCGCTCTGCTGGACAGGGGATATCTGATCCACATCTGTCCAGAGCTGAGCTCAGCCTGAACATCTCTCGGCAGCATCGGGCTCTGTACCGAGGCTGGTCGCAGCAGGCAAACGATTCGGGACGTGGGACAGGCAGACCGCTGCCATGCCGGAGCGGGAAGTTGTACGAAGAGCGGTTCCCCAGCTGGTTTCGGTATTAGTTCTGCAAAGGGTCGGTGGGGTAGGTCGCCAGCAGGGAGAGCGGCGGGCCCTGGCGGCGCAGCGTGTGGCCCCACAGATCGGTGTCCGGCGGGGCGAGTACGTCCTCGGCCAACGCGGGCACCACGACCCAGTTTCCCTGGTCGATCTCCTCATCGAGCTGACCTTGGTCCCAACCGGCATACCCGGCGAACACCCGGAGTCCACGCAGCTGGGGCGCCATCACCTTCGGGTCGGTGTCGAGGTCGACCAGGGCGAGCGGGCCACGCACACTGATCATGCCCTTGATATTGGCTGCGTCCATCCCGGCGGGCAGCGCCGCCACGCACAGCGCCGCGCGTTGCTCCATGGGACCGCCGACGTACAACTCCTGAGACACCGTGGCATGCGGACCCCATGAGGGCAGCACATCGCTGACCGATACCTCGCTCGGGCGGTTGAGCACGATGCCGAGGGTCCCGGTCACGCCATGCTCGATGATCAATACGACGGTTCGGTAGAAGTTGGGGTCTTGCAGCCCCGGCGCAGCGATCAGCGCGGAACCAGACTCCACCTCATCGGCGGGGTACACCCGCTCATGATTCCGCATGCCATCAGGGTCACGACAGTCCAGAATGCGCACCAGAGCCGGACACACCGGGCACGAGCGCCGGACACACCGGGCAACTGGGTCGGACATGGCGGGCAACGTGGGCGGACATGCGGGGGAGGGTTTAGCCTGGCTCGCCGTGAGTGCGTTGCTTGACGTGGCACCGACGAACCGGGCAGGGGTTCGTCGGTTGTGGGGGGCGTCGGGATTCCGGCGGCTGCTGGGGGCACGGTTCGCGGCGCAGTGGGGCGACGGGGTGTTTCAGGCCGGGTTGGGCAGCGCTGTGCTGTTCAACCCCGAGCGCCACGCCGACCCGGTGGCGATCGCGGCCGGGCTCGCGGTGCTGCTGCTGCCGTACTCACTGGTGGGGCCGTTCGCGGGGACGCTGCTGGACCGCTGGGACCGTGGCCGGGTGCTGGTCGTGGCCAATCTGGTCCGCGGCGCGCTGATCGTGCTGGTGGCGCTCGCGGTCGGGGCTGGGTTGGCCGGGATACCACTGTACGTCGGGGCGCTGCTGGTGACGGGGGTGAGCCGATTCGTGCTGGCCGGACTGTCGGCGGGGCTGCCGCATGTGGTGGCGGCCCGGCAGCTAGTGGAGGCCAACGCGCTGGCCGCCACGGTCGGCGCCGCGGTCGCCGTCTTCGGCAGCATGTGCGCAATCGGGCTGCGCGCTGTGGTGGGGCCGGGGGACGTCGGGTCGGCGTGGGTGACGGCGGGCGCGGCGGCGGGGTCGGTGCTGGCGGCTCTGGTCGTGGCCCGCTTCCTCGGCGGCCGCCTCGGCCCGGATACCACCGACGAGCCCGCCAGACCGGTCCGTGCGATAGCCGGGGGACTACGGGACGGTCTGGCCGCCGCGGCACGGGCGCCCAGCGTCGCGGCAGGCATGGTGGCTTTGGTCGCGCATCGGCTCTCGTTCGGTATCGCGACACTGGTGACGCTGCTGCTCTACCGCTACTCCTTCACCTCGGACGGGCTGTTGCTGACCGGGCTCGCCGGGATCGGCCAGATCATTACGGCCGGAGCGGCCGGGATGTTGCTCGCGGCGGTGCTCACCCCGCTTCTGGTCACCCGGTTCGGCCGGGCGCGCACCGTGCGCGGGGCGCTGCTTGCCGCTGGAGCAGTGATCATCGGGTTGGGTATGCCGATGACCATGCCCACGATGCTGGCCGCCGCATTCGCGCTGGCCACCGCAGGTCAAGTGATCAAGCTGAGCCTGGACGCCGCAGTCCAGTGCGACATCGGGGACGAGACCCGCGGCCGGGTCTTCGCGCTTTACGACACGGTTTTCAACATCGGTTTCGTGCTCGCGGTCGCGCTCGCCGCCACCGTGGTGGCTCCCGACGGTCGTTCCCCCGGGTTACTGCTGCTCGCCGTCGCAGGATATCTCGCCGCCGCCGCCCTGCACGGCCTGATCGACCGCTCACCGCCTCCATCCGGTCCTCGCCGGGGACGGTGACTGCGGCTTCGCGGGCGCCACGCCGTTGTGCCTGCCCCTCCACCGGGAACCGGTCGGGTAGGTGGATACTCCCCGGATGACCGCGGCGACGACGAAGATCGAACGTTCCGGCCCGGCGATCCACGCGGCGCTGGCCGAGCTCGCCCCCGACGAGTGCGCGCTGTTCACGGCTGAGTTCCGGCAGGCCAGCGCACGGGCTGCCGAGACGTTCGATCTCGCTCCGCTGGAGGCGGTGGTGGACCGGTGGTGGGGTATCGCCACGATCCGGGCCAACCCGCTGTCCGAGCAGGAGCAGGTGCAGGTCACCCGGGCAAAGGCCGGCGACTTCACCGGCCTGCTCGCCCGGGATGAACACGGGAACCGGGTCCGGCTGTAGATGCCCCGCTACGGCGGCTGGCAAGGCGGACCAGCGCGTTAACACATTTCTATCTTGACGATTCTTATCTCATCCAGCCGTAGCGGCGTACGGACGGCCACCAATGCTGTCGCGTGGTCCATATCGATGACCGTCCCGCGTCGGACGTCCACCTTGAGCTCTTGGTTTCGCGCGTGCGGGTACCGACGACTGCCATACACAATGCGCTGAGTCACCAGGCCCCGCTCCGCTTTGCTCTTGTGCCTTTTCATAGCGGATCTCTCCCTGACCAACGAACAGGCGGCTACCGCACCCGACTGTGCGGCTGCGAGGTGTCCTGGCGGTGACGGTCCAACCGGCAGACTGGGCAGACCTGCGCCTCGTCGAGCGGCGCGGCGCGCAGGATGACCAGCGGGCGGAACTGCCTGCCAGTGCACTGCGCGGTCACGCTGTGCCCAAGTGGCGCGGGCTCGGCGAGGTGGGTGTCACCGTCGGCGAGAGAGGCCACACACCAACTCCTCACCCGCGCACCGCAGCGATCGCCAGGTGTCCGCAGACGGCGCGGTATCGGCCCTGGCCGATGGCCAACCCGGCCTTGGTGGCGTGGTCGCTGACGAGGTGCTCCCGGCCGTCGACCGCACAGGTCATCATGGTGGACCGGGAAGTGGTCCCGGACCGGATCTGGTCTAACGTGGGCATGGCACAGCCCTTTCGTGATCGGTGGGGTATGCATCGGCCTCGGCGGCTGCCACCGCCGGGGCCTCTCTCTTTCGATGCTGCTAAGTCAGCACCCGCAGGACATGCTCCCTTGCGCTCACCCCCCGAGTTTGTGGGATACGTGGATCGCTGTTCTTAGCGCGCGACCGTCCCGGCGCTCCACCAGTGATCCCCGGGTGTGACCCTGGGGTGCTGGCATCCACAAGCTATACGTGGAAGATAGACTTAGCAAGTATAGTTCGGTGCTGGGTCCCCAGCTCGGACGAAGCCAGGAATACTTGGTCGAGTACCGATGACGTATAGATAGGGTGCGGCATGAAACTGGAGATGTTGGCCAAGGACAAGAGCAGTGGTGATCAAGGTAGCCCGAGCTGTTACCTTGGCGATGACATGAAGGTGTACGTCCAAGCTGACGAAGCTTCACCCGCTACCTACGACGCGGCGGTGAACCTGCTCCCGGGGGAGCGGATCGTGGGTATCGACTCCCAAGTGATCCTCGACACTGCGGATCGTCTGCGGGCCCGCGAGTAGCATGCTGGCCCCGGGCGCTGCGGAGTTCTCGGCGTGGTTCGGCCAGTTCCAGCGCTCCTGCTTCCGGTTGGAAACGCTGCAACGCTACGGCGGCTCCGGCGAAGAGGACTCGATCAGGACATTCCTTGCCGGAGCCACCCCGCAGCCCCATCCCGGCAAACAGGAGTGGATGGCCCTGATCCGCGCCGCCACCCACGATCGGCGCACCATGCAACGAGTCCACGTGGTCACCGAACCGTGCACCGACTACGTACGCTTCGAGGTGGCGTGGAGCTACGCCTACAGCGTTGCCGCCGGTGAGGATGTGCGGATCATCCCGCTGACCGCGGGGCAAGGGTGGCCTTCGGAGCTGCCGCTGCCAGGTGGTGATTTCTGGTTGTTCGACGACACCGAACTGTTCGACATGCGCTACAACACCGAGGGCACCTGGATCGGCATCGACCACTCCACCGATCCGGACTCGGTACGGCAAGCATGCCGGTGGCGCGACGCCGCGCTGCGTCTCGCCCAGCCCTGGGCGGCCTACGTCGCCGAGCGGCCTGAACTGGCCCGACGCGTACCCGCAGTGGAGTGACCAAGCCCAACCCGAGGCGGGTCCACCTCGCGGCGGCACTGCGGGCGCTGCGAGAAGCCGCGATGCCCTCGGGCGCGGAACTCGCCCGCCGCACCGGATGGGTGCAACCTAAAGTGTCCCGGCTGGAGACCGGGACGCAGCTGCCGTCCGAGGATGATCTCCGAATCTGGGCTCTGCACACCGGGGCATCACAGGAGCAGACCGAGATGCTGATCAACATGCTCTCGGCGGCCCGTGTTGACTACACCCCCACCGCGGACCTGGCGCAACGCGGTGCGCTGGCCCTGCGCCAAGCGCACATCGGCGCGATGGAAGCCGCCGCCACCCGCATCGGCGAATACCAACCAGCGTTCCTGCCCGGTCTGCTCCAGATTCCCGCCTACTCCCGGGCCCTGCTCGAGTTGCCCGGCAGCGCCCGATCCAAGGGCGCCTCGGACGCGGAACTGGACAGGATCATCGCCGCGCGAGCCAAGCGCCAGGAACTTCTCCACGAGCCGGGACGACGCTGGCAATTCATCATCGGTGAGGCCGCACTACTATCCGCCCCCGGCGCACCACGGGTGCAGCGAGCCCAATTAGATCACCTTGTCCTGGTCAGTGATCTTCCCGGGGTTGAGCTGGGGGTGATCCCACTGCACGCGATGCCGGTAGTACCCCTGTCGGGATTCCGCCTGCTCGACGACGAGTTCGTGATCGTCGAATCACTGGCCGGAGAACAACGCCTGGACGATCCCGAAGACACCGCCCCGATCATCCAGGCATTCGAGGCGCTCCGTAGCGCCGCAACGTCGGGAGATCGGGCAGTGGCCCTCATCCACCGTGTCGAGACTGAGCGGCGCGGCTGAAACGGTGAAGGAGTCATCCGAATCCCAGCCCGTGGACGTCACTCGTGTGCTCTACAACATCGGGCCGGACACCTTCAGTGAGCAGATGAGCCCGTGAGCCTGATGACACTGGAACAGCTCACGGACCTGGTCGCGACCACGTGGCGTGATCTGTTAGTGCTCCTCCCGATGCTGGACACAGCTCCGGAGCGGCTCCACCTCGCGGTCCTGGGGTCGCCGACCGAGTGTCATTCGAAGCCACATCGCGGTCGCGGGTACGACCAGGTCAGCACCCAGTCGCTGAGTGGTGAAGCAGAGTTACTTCACGTCATCAAACTGAGGGGTGACCACCCCAGCGCACCCTGACAATCACCGAAAGTATCGTTCAGTAACTCAGCGCACCCACCACCATTCATAATCCGCTCACGCCACCCCCGGCACACCATCAACCCACTTCATGCGACGGCGGTGACTTGCCTGGAGTGCGGCGACACGAAGAGGGGTGTTGTGTGCGTCCTCGGTGGTCGCTCGCTGTGAAAGTGCGGCTGTAGTAGTACTAAGGGCCGCGATTCGCGCAGCGATCGCCGACATTTGGGGGCCAGACAGCGTGCTAGAGGATCCCGATGACTTCCGTCCCCATGTCTCCCTGGCCTATTCCAACAACACCGGCTCCGCCGAGCCGATCATCCGGCGACTCGCCGCACATCCCCTGAGCTCAACCGCGACCACCGAGCCTACGAATGGACCGACATCGCCACGGCAGAGCTGAGCGCACCGAAGACCTGAGCATGACCACAACGATGCACGGGTGGGAGCAGTGTCTGGACGATGCCGAGGACACCGACCTCATCATCCGGGTATTCGAAACGCTCCGCGGCACGGCCCCGTCGAGAGCTCGGGGACCTCTCCACCGCTACGGAGCGCGCCGGTCGCTGGTCGGGATGCAGATCGTGGGGATGCCGAGCTGGTCGACCGCCGTCGCGGCGAACCGGCTGTCTGTGGTGAGCAAAGGGCATCGCAGCACGGTGGCCAGTGCGGCGTAGAGCGCGTCGTAGCCGCTCAGCGCCGCCGCGCAGGACTGTGCCGTCAAAAGGAGCTCCCGGGCCGGATACCGTTCGACATCCACGTCGCGCAGCAGCTCGACCCGGCTGCTGAGCCCGTCCTCGGAAAGGCGCCCACTCTTGCGGGCCCGGATCAGGCCGCTGAACACTTCGGCGTCGACCAGATCCGGCACGGTCACCTCTTCGCGGTCGAACAGATCCTCTACCTGCGCACCGGCGGATGTGCGCAACAACAATTCCAGTACCGCGCCCGCATCGACGACGATCACCGTGCGGGAGAGTCGAGCTGCCGTTCACGTTCCTGCCGGGCTTCTCGTACTTGATTTGCCCAAACTTTTGGCCACACTGTGCTGGTGACCGCATTGCCCCTCGGTGATGTCCGTGACCGCCTCTCCGAGGTGGTATCGGAAGTGGAGCGCACCCACCACCGAGTCACCATCACCCGGCATGGTCACGCGGCTGCCGTGCTGATCTCTCCCGACGATCTGGCGGCACTGGAAGAGACCATCG
>JBOHHE010000326.1:0-1996 GCA_050700355.1 Pseudonocardiaceae bacterium | reverse complement strand
TGACCTCTACCGTGTCAAGGTAGCGCTCTCCCACTGAGCTAATCGCCCGAGGCGGAGGCGGGAATCGAACCCGCGTAGAGGGCTTTGCAGGCCCTTGCCTAAACCACTCGGCCACTCCGCCGCGCCTGGTTTCCCCAGTGGATCCGAGGATCGCCGATTTGAGGCCGACCACCCGGGGACTCCGCTCCAGGGGCGGCCCGGCGTGGGGGCCGCTCAGAGCGGACGACGGGATTCGAACCCGCGACCCTCACCTTGGCAAGGTGATGCGCTACCAGCTGCGCTACGTCCGCATGTGCCTGGCGGGAGCTGATCCGGCTCCGTCCCGGCGTGCCCGAACTCTAGCCGATCCTGGAAGCCGGGATCAAACCGCCCCACACTTCAGGGGAGCTCATTGGCGATCAACTGGCCGAGCGCATCGTCGACGTTGATCCACAGGGCCTCGTGTCCGGGCAGGACCACGTCGTAGCTGGCGTCCAGGAACTCGGCAAGCCGCTGGGCGCTAGTCTCGAACACGGCGTGGCCTGACGGGGAGTTGAGCTCCACCACGACGACCTCGGGTTCACCTGAGCCCGGACGGATGCGCACGTCGCCGTCTCCGGCTCCGGTGAGCAGGCCATCCGCCAGCAGATCGCGGGAGAAGACCCATTCGACCCAGCCGGCCTGCCCGGTGCGGAAGGCCGCCACCACGGCGAACGGATCACGGGTGTCGTACCGGAGCTCGACCTGTACCGGCACTGCGGGAGTGCGCGGCGCCAGTAGATCGAAGACTGCGGACGAACGGAGGGTCACATGGTCGTTGCGCATCGTTGTCGCCCCTTTCCGTGTCTCTGGGCCTGAAACGACTGACTCGGGCTGCTGTGACGCGACGGCACCCGAGCTACGCCCGGATGCCCAAGCCAGACCACTCGGACGGGGCAGAAACCCCCATCCGGCAGGTCAGATCGTCGCTCAACGTGCTCGCATACCGCTCGTCCGCGCGAAAACGTGAGCCAACTAACCTGAACCGACAGGCCGGTATCGGCGTAAGTTCACACGTGAGGATGACACTGGTGGTCGATGAGGCCCGATGGAGCGCCCACCGACCCGACCGGTCGGGGTCCACAGCGCGGCCCGCTCCACCGGTTCCCTCCCCGCTGGGGGAACTCTCTGATGCGGAACTCATGCGCAGGCTCTGGGACGCCGATGGGTCGGCACTATCCCAGCTTTACCAGCGTTTCGGTCGGCCCTGCTATTCACTGGCCCGACGGATCTGCGCGGACGACGGACTCGCCGAAGATGTAGTGCAGGAGGTCTTCTTGACGTTGTGGCGAGATCCTCGCCGCTTCGATCCGGCCCGAGGCAGCTTCGCCACCTGGCTGCTCACGCTGATTCACCATAAGTCAGTGGACGCGGTGCGCAGGGAGAGCACTGTCCGTCGGCGCGTGGTGCCTGCCCCCGAGGCGGGCGAGGATTGGTCACCGACGCCGATGCCTGGCGCCGATCAGGCGGCGATGGCCCGGGTCGCGGCCGGCCAGGTGCGGGCGGCGCTACATCGACTTCCGTTCGAGCAACGTCAGGTCCTCGCCCTGGCCTACTTCGGCGGTCACACGCAGCGGGAGATTGCCGTACTCACCAAGGTCCCGTTGGGCACAGTGAAGTCCCGGATGTTCGCCGGTGTGCAGCGGCTGCGCTCGCTGCTCGCCGATCAACTTGGACCGGACGCCCTGGTTGCGGAGGCGCGGGCGGTAAGGGAGGTGAAACCATGATCGACCAGAACCGCGCTGCGGACTGCCCGCACCGTGAGCTTGCGGTGGGATGGGCGTGGCACGCCTTGGAGCCTGCAGAGGAGTCCCTGTTCGCCGCACACCTGCCGGATTGCCCCGCGTGCACCCGCACCGTCGCCGAGACCGCGCAGGTCGGGGCGATGCTCGGGCTGTCCATTCCGGAGGAGCTCCCCAGTACCGACCTGGAACAGCGGATCCTCGCGGTCACCGCCACCAGCTCAGCGGCACCGATC
>JBOHHE010000325.1:0-2040 GCA_050700355.1 Pseudonocardiaceae bacterium | reverse complement strand
ATCCAGGCCTCCGGGTTGATCGGCTCGCCGACCGTGCCGAGGACCTTGAGCGAGGACAGATCGTACTCGGCGGGGATGTCGTCGCCCCACTTCATGAACGTGCGGATCAGCGTGGGCGCGGTGTAGTAGAGGGTGACGCCGTAGCGCTGGACGATTTCCCAGTGCCGGCCCTCGTGCGGGGTGTTCGGGGTGCCCTCGTACAGCACCGAGGTGGCCCGGTTGGCCAGCGGGCCGTAGACGATGTAGCTGTGCCCGGTGACCCAGCCGATGTCGGCGGTGCACCAATAGACGTCGCGCTCGGGTTTGAGGTCGAACACCACCCGGTGGGTGTAAGCGCACTGGGTGAGGTAGCCACCGCTGGTGTGCAGGATTCCCTTGGGCTTCCCGGTGGTGCCCGAGGTGTAGAGGATGAACAGCGGATGCTCGGAGTCGAACGGCTCGCAAGCGTGCTGCTCGGACTGGCCCTCCACCAACTCGTGCCACCACAGGTCGCGACCATGGGTCCAGTCGATGTCGATCTCCGTCCGCTTGACCACGAGTACGTGGCGCACGCTTGAGGTGTCGCGCAGCACCTTGTCGGCGTTGGCATTCAAGGGGGCCGCCTTGCCCCGCCGGAACTGGCCGTCGGCGGTGATCACCAGCTTGGCCTGCGCGTCGTCGACCCGGTTGCGCAGCGCCTCGGCCGAGAAGCCGCCGAACACCACGCTGTGCGGCAGGCCGAGGCGGGCGCAGGCGAGCATGGCGAAGATCGCCTCGGGGATCATCGGGAGCTGGATGGCCACCCGGTCCCCGGCCCTCAGGCCCAGCGAGCGCAGTCCGTTCGCGGCCTTGCAGACCTCGCGCTGCAGCTCGGCGTAGGTGACGGTGCGGGTGTCACCGGGTTCGCCCTCCCAGTGAAAGGCGACCTGCTCGCCGTGGCCGGCCTCGACGTGCCGGTCGACGCAGTTGTAGGCGACGTTGAGCCGGCCCCCGACGAACCACTTGGCGAACGGCGGATCCGACCAGTCGAGGACCTGGTCGAAATCGGTGTCCCAGTGCAGTTGGTGAGCCTGGGCGGCCCAGAAGGTCTCGCGGTCGGCGTTGGCTTCGTCGTAAAGCGCCGCGGTGGCGTTCGCCTGCGCCGCGAACTCGTCGCTGGCAGGAAACGTGCGGTGCTCGGTGAGCAGGTTGTCGAGTCCTTGGTGGGCAGAGCCCGAGTCGCCCATCGCAGGGGACCTCCTTGTCGCACCGGTCACGGTCTCCTGGTGACGTTAGTAGCTGGCCCCACCCCGAGCCAGGAGACCGGCCGATGCGCTCCGGGTGCCGCTCAGTCGTCGTCGGTGGAGTCGGACGCCGAGTACACGGGTTCACGTAGCCAGGACGAGTGGCCGGGGCAGGTCAGGCACAGGTTTAATCGTGCCATGATCGACGCGGCTGCCCGCTCGCGTTCCTCCAGGAGGTGCCGGTGCTGGGCCAGCCGGCGGAAGGAGTGGTCGATAGAGCGGGTGGTGAGACCGGTACCGACCAGGACGCCCGCCCCGAAAGCGGCCACGAGTACTGCTGAAATCTCAATGAGTGTGATCACGTTCAGCCCCTCTCTCGTCGTTCCCGCGCCGGGGGGGCGCAGGACCAGGAAACGACAGCGAGGTCGATCAGCGCTATAACTAATTTGGAGGGCCTGATCGGGACCGCCTAGTCCGGAGGATGGTGCAGCGCCCGCTGGCGGCAAGACGGGAGCAGCGTGGTGGACGACCTGGGCGACGTACTGCGTCATCTCAACCGCCACACTCGCCGAGGACGGCGTCAGCTGGCCAACCATCCCTTGACCCGCGCCTACCTCGAGGCGGGCATGCGTCTGATCGCCGAAGAGTTCTTCGGCCAGCCTGCCGGGGAGGATGAGGAGCCCCAGCGCCGGTCCTTCCTCTGGATGAGCCGTGAGCAGGTCATCAAAGAAGTGGCCCGTGGACCCGAGGAGCTGCCCCATCAGGGCAATCCCGGCTCGCTCCGCGATCGTTGGCCCTACTTCTCCGACTATCTCGGGGATCTGATCCTCTACGCGCT
>JBOHHE010000324.1:0-3773 GCA_050700355.1 Pseudonocardiaceae bacterium | reverse complement strand
ACAGCTACCTCGCCAGGGTGGACGCTCTCCAGGAGACCTGGCAGGTCTGGGCTGAGCTCGGTGGCGAGCTCACCGACGAGCAGTGGTCGAGACCGACCCGGTGCCCCGGCTGGGACGTGGCGGCGGTCTACGCCCACCACTCAGAAATCCCGCAGATGCTGAGCGCTCCGCTGCCGATCCCCGTCGGCGCGCCGGATGCCGTGACGGCCGTGGAGATCCTCCGGCGATTCAACGCCCCGGACGGGGTAGCGCACACGAGTGCCCAGCTGGTCGCGGACCACGCCATTTCGGAAGCCGGCCGGCACAGCCGCAGTGCACTGGTCGAGCGGTTCACCGTGCACGGCCCCCACGCGCTGCACCAGCTGCGCCGTGCCGAGGCGACCACCCTCGTGCCGTGGCCAGCTTCTGGGCTGGTCGTGACGCTCTCCGAAGCCCTGCGGATCGTGCTGATGGAAGCGGCCGTGCACCTCCTCGACGTGCAGCGTGCTCTCGACCACCGCCCCTCCGTGCCGATGGCCGCGCTCAGGGACACCACCCACCTGCTCGCCGAGCTCGCCCCCGCAGTCGAGTTCATCGAAGCCGCGATCGGACGCTCGACCCATTCACCACTTCCCCTGCTGCGCTGACCGTTGCGCCCATCCTTCGATGTTCAGCTTTGCCGACCGGTTGAATGGATCCGATGGTCAAGTCCGTGCTTACTTATGGCTCCATTGCCGAAATCGCCGTGAGCAGATCGCTCATCGTCGATGAAGGGTTGTCGTGTGGAAATAAGGTTTGGTCCCGTTCATGACGACAGGACAACGACGATGCGCGTCGCGCTGCCGCATGACGGTGCGGAATGTACTGATCGGCGTTGATCCGCTTGCCGGAACGCCCGTCGATTTTGCGGCTTCTGCTCTCGGCCTCGTCGGTGTTGAGGAAGGCGGTCTGGTCTTCGAAATGCAAGATCAACCAAAGCTCGAAACAAGGATTCGATATGGCGAGCCGGATGTTGTGGTCACGAGCCAGTTGAATGGCCTGCTTCAAATTGGGGTGGTTCTTGGGCCACTCGACATCGAACACACACCAGCACTCGTCGACCTCGTCGTCGGTTGCTCGACCGATTGCCAGCCGCAATAGAGTCAATGGCACTCCCCGGCGTGGGTCGACCTCGATACTGATGGAGGTGTTGCTGTGGACGTTCGGGAGCCGCTTGAGACCGTTGATGTAGTCGGGCTCGGAGGCTGCGCCTTCGCAAAAGATGACGACAGTCTTGCGTTCCGGCCTGTTGGCGATCTTCCGTTTGAGATCTTTCGCTTTCGTTCTTCTCGGTGTCATCCTGTCAGCCGATCAGGCCGAGAGCGCGAAGCGTGTCGGTCCGGTCCACGTCCGGCAATGCCCCGAACCGGCCATGCAGGTAAGCTTTTTCCAGATTCTGGGACTTCCGCACACGTTCTCCGGCGAACTCGGCCAGCGCTCCAAGTCGAGTCGCGCCCTCTGCTGTCTTCTCTGTCAACCAAACCTCGTCGCGGTTGAGATGATTGAGCAGGCTCGTATCATGTGAGGTGAAGATTAACTGTGCGCCAAGGGGGTTTGTCACCGGATCGTGAAACAGACGTATCAACTGCATGGACAAGGTGGGATGCAGGCTGGCGTCCAACTCGTCGAACAGGAGCAGCGAACCAGCCTTAAGCGCGGTCAGAACGGGGCCGATGAGCTGATACCACGTGCGTGTTCCCTCCGACTCGGCGTCGAAATCAAGTGGTATCCGCTCATCGCCGGTTCGGTGCAGAAGACGCATCCTGCGCTGCATCCGCGTCTGCGCGGAATCAGGGCCAGTCGCGTAAGTGATCTCTTGCTCGTCGAACACGACGTCGTCGATTCCGAGATCGGCCATCCGCAGCAAGGCCAGCGCTCGGGTCCGATCCGCCTGGGTGGGCCTGGCCGGGTCCTCCATACCGGGCAATGTCGACTGGCCGTGATCGGAGGGTGTCTCGAACCAACGACGAGTCGAAAACCCACGGAGGGCGAGAGCGGGACTCCGGTTCAATGGCCGCAGTCCGAGTGTATGAACGGCGAGCAGGTGGCGAGCGAAATCTGAGACGACAGGCTCATCGAACCGTCGGGCGATGGACAGTCCCAGCGCTCGCGGCGTCAGTAGGTCCCGAGTACCGGAGAGCTTGCCGAGACCGCGTTGGAGCGTGAACTCGGCACCTTCGCGTTCGAAGATCCGGCGCCGCTTCTTCTCCGGATAGTGAAACAAACCCTCGTAGCGAACCGCCTGCAGATCCAGCTCGACAACGTACTCGAACCGCACACCTGAAATGACGGACTCGATGGTGAACTCCGATGGCCTGCCCCGGCCGTCGGCGAACGCGAACGGCTCGATCGGGATCTCGTCGTCCCAGAAGCGCAGCGAGTCCCGGACGGCTGTGTGCAGCCAGGTCAGCGCAGCGACGACATTCGTCTTGCCAGAGGCGTTTGGACCATAGATGGCTGCAAGCGGTAGCAGGCTCTCACCCAGATTGGGTACCGGACGCGCCTCGGCCCGGTCTTTATCGACCGCGACCATCGACAACTCGACAGGGTCCCGTATCGAACGAAAGTTCGACACCTCGAACCGGATCAGCACAGCGGACCCCTTCACGGCGTTTAAGCGGCCAACACAGCCGCGATTTTGACAAGGATGTACGAAAATCTACAGTTGTCGATACCTGAGACGCGAGCAACGGCTCAGCGCCGACGGCCGACGGTCGCGGGCGTGGCGTTGACGTTCAGGCTCCGAGCCAGGTCAGTACGGCCAGCACGCGGCGGTGATCGTCGCCTGATGGTGGCAACCCGAGCTTGCCGAAGATCGAGGAGATGTGTTTCTCCACTGCTCCTGGTGTGATCACCAGGGTGCGGCCGATCACGGTGTTCGTGCGGCCCTCGGCCATCAGGCCGAGCACCTCGCGTTCCCGCGGTGTCAGCGCGCCGAGCGGATCGCGGCGGTGCCGGTGGGCGAGCAGCGCTGAGACGACCTCGGGGTCGAGCACCGTGCCGCCTCCGACGACCCGGGTCAGCGCGTCGGACAGGTCGGCCAGCTTGGACACCCGATCCTTGAGCAGGTAACCCACCCCGCCACCGGTGGCCAGCAGGTCCGAGGCATAGGACTGCTCGACGTACTGGGACAGCACGAGGATCGCGGTCCCCGGGGCTCGGCGGCGCAGCTCCAGCGCGGCGCGCAGGCCCTCGTCGGTGAAGGTGGGTGGCATCCGCACGTCGACCACCGCGACGTCGGGCCGCTGCGCGAGCACCGCCTCGACCAGCGCGGCACCGTCCCCGACCGCGGCCACCACCTCGGCGCCCGCCTCGTCCAGCAGGCGGATCAGCCCCTCGCGCAGCAGCAGCGAATCCTCCGCCAGCACCACCCGCACGCCCACATCATTCCCCCAGCCCGGCCAGCGGGATCCGGGCGGTGAGCACGGTCGGCCCACCAGCGGGGCTCACCACCTCCAGCGCACCCTCGACCGCGGCCACCCGGTCGGCCAGCCCGGCCAGGCCGTGGCCCTTGCCGACGTGCGCGCCGCCCCGGCCGTCGTCGCGCACCTGCACGATTACCCGCTCGCCGTCGACGCCTGCGGTCACCACGCACCGGGTCGCCCCGGAGTGCTTGGCCACGTTGGTGAGCCCTTCGGTGACGACGAAGTACGCCGTGTTCTCCACCGCGGGGGCCAGCCGCCCGTCGCCGGGCAGCGCGATGTCGAGCGAGACCTGCACCGGGCAGCGCGCGGCGGCGGCCGCCAGCGCCGCAC
>JBOHHE010000323.1:0-36665 GCA_050700355.1 Pseudonocardiaceae bacterium | reverse complement strand
ATGAGCGCGTCCTGCACGGCGTCCTCGGCCGCCGCGAAGTCGGCTCCGCGGCGGACGAGGATCCCGAGCACACTCGGCGTAAGGCCCCGCAACAGCGCCTCGTTCACCGGTGAGCTCACTCCGTGATGGCGGGCGGGCAGGCCAGGAACGGGCGCACCTCGAGCCACTCGTGGATCGGCTTCCCGCCCGCCCCCGGGGCGGCCGAGAGCTCCCCGGCCAGCTCCAGGGCACGCTCATAGCTGTCGACGTCGATCACCATCCACCCAGCGATGAGATCCTTGGTCTCAGCGAACGGGCCGTCGGTGACCGGCGGGCGACCCGCACCGTCGTACCGGACGAACGTCCCCCCGGGAGCAAGCGCCTGACTGTCGACGAACTCCCCGGTCCCCTCCAGTCGGACCGCGAAGTCATGCATGTACTGCATGTGCGCCGAGATCTCCTGCGGTGTCCACTTCTCCATCGGCACGTCGTTGACCGACCCCGGGGCGCCACGGTAGTGCTTGAGCAGCAAGTACTTCGCCATCGTGGTTCTCCTCAGTGCTGGTGCGACCCATTGTCGTCACGCTCACCACAGGGACGGAACCAGCCACCGGTTCTCGACATCACCACCGAAAATTTCTGACTCTCGTCGCTGAACCCGGGTCAGCCATCTCGCGGTGTCCGGATCCACGGCGTGGCGCGCGTCCTGGCCGGACCGTACCGGCATCACCCAGACCAAGGAGCTTCCCGCCGAACGGAACGTGGTGGCCCACGTCGCCCAGCATGTCGCCGGTGGCCTGCGCTATCACGACCTCCGGCGCGCCTACGCCACCTGGCTCGTCTCGGACGGCGTGCCGGTCAACATCGTCCAGACAATCATGGGAAACAAGCAGGCATCGACCACGCTCAACGGCTACACCCACACCCCGGACGGCTATGACCGGCGTGTCCTGGCCGCTTTCGAGACGTCCACCGCCTTTCGCCGACTCAGGAGGGTCAAACGGGTGACAGCAGGGATGAAGAAGATGAGTTATATGCGCTTGATCTGCGGTTATGCGGGTGGAGACGAGGGGAATTGAACCCCTAACCCCCGCCTTGCAAAGGCGGTGCTCTGCCAATTGAGCTACGTCTCCAGTACTCCGGACCCGGCGCGCGCCGGGTCCGGAGTGGACTCCTTACGGGGTGAAGGTGGTCGCCTCGCGCCAGAGGTCGGCCTCGGCCTTGGCGGAACGCTGACGACGCACGACGACGAAAGCGACGAGGCCGGCGAGCAGTAGCGGGATGATCTTCGTCACGGTGGATCTCCTCCTGCACAACGGTGCTATGGAGTGGGCCTAGCTGGACTCGAACCAGCGACCTCATCCTTATCAGGGATGCGCTCTAACCAGCTGAGCTATAGGCCCTCGTGGCGACCCAGGCGAGGCTACCGCATGCGGCAGCCCGCACCCAAACCGCTCGATCTTGCTACCTCAATCGCGCTCCGAAAGGGTGATTTCGATGCCCCCGGCGAGGTCAGCCGAGGCGTTGTAGATGAACGCGCCGACGGTGCACATCGCGGTGATCAGCACGATGTTCACCAGCCCGACCACGGCCGCCACGCCGAACACCCCACCGGCGCTGATCAGGTCCTCGCCTCCCCGAGGACTGCTGACCGAGGTGAGGTCGGAGTAAGTGCCATTGAGCTGATCCCACACACCCATGTTCCCCAGCACGTTGTAAAGCACCCCCACCGCCACCATCCAGGCGAGGAACCCCGCGACGGACAGCACCAGGGAGACCTTGAGCACCGACCACGGCTCGAGGTGGCGCAGCTGGAGGCTCGTGCGGCGGGGAATCCGGGTGGGCCGTACCCGGGTGCTCAGCGACGGCTGAGGTGACACCTGCTCGGACTGCACCCGCCCCCCGATGCGCACCGTGGGTCCGCTGAAATCCTGCCCCGCCCCCTGGTTGGTTTGAGCTTTGAAGGGCGGCGCCGCGGACTGGCCGTAACGAGAAGAAGCGGCCGCGGGACCTGGCCCGGAGCTTGACGAATATCCGTAGGTCCGGGTGGTCAGCCGCTGTTGGTCAGCCCGCGCGCTGTCTGTCCGGCGAGTCGACTCCACGTCGTCCAGCTTCAGCTGCACCGTCGAGGGCCCCCCATCGGCCACCGAGGTCGCCACGCTCGTCCGGGGTGGAACCGGCGCGGTGGAGCCACTTGTCGCACCGTCGTCGGTCGACTCACCAGATATCGAGTCCTCAGACATAAGCTTCCCAGCTGGGAGTTCTTCAGGCGGAAGCTTCCCGAACTTGGGTGGTCCAGGCGTGGGCTCCTCCGACGCGGTGTCGGATCCGGCGGCATGGGATCCGTTTGGCTCCGCAGCGGGAACGTCGAGTCTCCCGGCAGTAGGGAGCACCCCGTCGTCGGTAATCGCCACGGGCTGGGCATCCGACTCCGCCGGCTGAGGATTGTCAGGTTTGGTCACGACTCGACCTTCATCGGTGTGCCACCCGCATCCGGGTCACCCGCCTCTTCGGCATTGCGCGCGACGGCCACCAGAGTCCCCCCTTCACCCAGATTCATCAGGCGGACTCCCTTCGTCTGCCGACCGGCCTTGCGCACCTCCTTGGCGGTGGTCCGGATGACCCCACCCGAAGAGGTGATGGCGTACAGCTCGTCGTCGATGTCCACGATGAGCGCCCCGACCAGCTTGCCACGCCGAGGGTCGAACTGAATCGTGAGCACCCCTTTGCCGCCGCGTCCCTGCACCGGATAGTCATCCAGCGGAGTCCGTTTCGCATACCCTCCCGCAGTCGCGACCAGCACGAACCGCCCGGCGCGGACCACCCCGATCGACAGCAGCTCATCACCCTGGTTGAACCGCATTCCCAGGACTCCCGAGGTGGCCCGGCCCATCGGACGCAGCGCCTCGTCGGTGGCGTTGAACCGGATCGACTGGCCCTGCGCCGAGACCAGCAGCAGGTCGTCCTCGGCGGCGCACAGGACGGCGCCCACCAGCTCGTCCTCGTCACGCAGGTTGATGCCGATCAGCCCGCCGGCACGGTTGGAGTCGAAGTCGGTGAGCTTGCTCTTCTTGACCAGGCCGTCGCGGGTGGCCAGCACCAGGTACGGCGATGCGGTGTAGTCCTTGATCTGCATGACCTGGGCGATCTGCTCGTCGGGCTGGAACGCGAGCAGGTTCGCCACATGCTGACCGCGGGCGTTGCGGTTGGCCTCGGGCAGCTCGTATGCCTTCGCTCGGTATACCCGGCCCTTGTTGGTGAAGAACAGGATCCAGTCGTGCGTGGAGCACACGAAGAAATGCGCCACGATGTCGTCGGTCTTCAGGCCCGCGCCCAGCACGCCCTTGCCGCCCCGCTTCTGCGCCCGGTAGAGATCGGTGCGGGTGCGCTTGGCGTAGCCGGTCCGGGTGATGGTGACGACGACGTCCTCCACGGCGATCAGGTCCTCGGTCGACACCTCACCGTCGTAGCCGGTGATCTTGGTGCGGCGCTCGTCGCCGTGCTTCTCGACGATCTCCATCAGCTCGTCCCGGACGATCTGGCGCTGCCGCTCCGGCTTGTCCAGAATGTCGAGGTACTCGGCGATCTCGCGCTCCAGCTCGGCGAGGTCCTCGATCACCTTCTGCCGCTCCATCGCGGCCAGCCGGCGCAGCTGGGTCTCCAGGATGTAGTTCGCCTGGATCTCGTCGACGTCCAGCAGCGCCATCAGCCCGGTGCGCGCGTCGTCCACCGTCGGCGAACGCCGGATCAGGGCGATCACCTCGTCCAGCATGTCCAGCGCCTTGACCAGCCCACGCAGCAGATGGGCCCGCTCCTCGGCCTTGCGCAGCAGGTAGCGGGTGCGCCGGACGATCACGTCGAGCTGGTGGCGCACGTAATGCCGGATCACCTGGTCCAGCCGCAGCGTGCGGGGCACGCCCTCGACGATGGCCAGCATGTTGACGCCGAAGGTGTGCTGCAGCTGGGTGTGCTTGTAGAGGTTGTTGAGCACCACCTTGGCGACCGCGTCCCGCTTCATCGTGATCACGATGCGCATGCCGATCCGGTCGGAGGTCTCGTCGTTGATCTCGGCGATGCCGGTGAGCTTGGCGTCGCGGGCCAGGGTGGCCACGGACTCGATGAGGTGGTCCGGGTTCACCTGGTAGGGCAACTCGGTGATCACCAGGGTGGTGCGGCCCTTGACGTCCTCCTCGATTTCGACCGCGCCGCGCATGCGGATCGAGCCGCGACCGGTGCGGTAGGCGTCGGCGATCCCATCCGCGCCGACAATCTGACCATAGGTCGGGAAGTCCGGACCCTTGATCCGCTCGGTGAGCGCATCAAGCAAGGTTTCGTCATCGACGTCGGGGTTCTCCAGCAGGTAGACCACACCCGCACCGACCTCGCGCAGATTGTGCGGCGGGATGTTCGTCGCCATCCCCACGGCGATTCCTGAACTCCCGTTGATCAGCAGGTTCGGGATTCGGGACGGCAGGATAGTGGGCTGCTGGGTGCGCCCGTCGTAGTTCGGCTCGAAATCGACGGTGTCCTTGTCGATGTCCCGCAGCATGTCCATCGCCAGCGGGGTCAGGCGGCATTCGGTGTACCTCATGGCCGCAGGCGGGTCGTTGCCCGGAGAACCGAAGTTGCCCTGCCCCTCGATCAGCGGGTAACGCATCGACCAGGGTTGCGCCAACCGTACGAGGGTGTCGTAGATCGCGGTATCACCATGCGGGTGGTAGTTGCCCATCACGTCACCGACGACTCGGGCGCACTTGACGAAGCCACGGTCGGGCCGGAAGCCTGAGTCGTACATCGAGTACAGCACGCGGCGGTGCACCGGCTTGAGCCCGTCTCGCACGCGTGGCAGCGCGCGTCCGACGATCACGCTCATCGCGTAGTCGATGTAGGAGCGTTGCATCTCCTGCTGGATGTCGACCGGCTCGACGCGGTCTCGGTCCGGCGGCAGGGTGATCTCGGTCACGGAGCTCGGTTCCCTTCAGCGGCCACTGACGTGCGCACAACCGAGCCAGTCTATCGGTCACGCAGCGTGCTCTCCGCGCGGACACAGCTGACGATCCCGCGTTCTCCTGTAGCCGAAATTAGACTGCGATCATGGTACAGTAGGTTGTTCCGGGTGATCTGACACTCCGAGTTCGACAGGCTGCGGTGCCTCGCTTGTGGTCTTCAGCTGCCCGGAACGACTTATCTCTTGCCGTATCGACCGGCTGGCGGGATGTGACTTCGTAGGAGACGCTCTCCTTAATACTGGGCTAGCAATCAAAGATCGTTAGCCGAGAACGGACCAACCGCCGTCGACGTTAATGCACTGTCCCGTTAAGAAGCCAGCGTTTGGACTCGCGAGGAACGCAACAAGGGCTGCGACATCTTGTGGTCGGCCACGCCGACGGATGCACTGCGCATTAAGCTGTCGTTCCACAGCCTCGGGGTCACTGTTTGTTCCCTTACCAAGACCGACGTCGATAGATCCCGGGCGGATACAGTTGACAGTTACCGCAGCTGCGCCGAGCTCCGCCGCAAGGGCTCGCACTGCGGCCTCAAGGGCACCCTTGCTCGTTATGTACGGTAGTAGCGAAAGTTTGGTGCGCTGCGAGAGCAAGCTGGAGATCATCACAACCCGACCGGTCAACGTCTCGGCCAGTCGGTGCCGCAACCCCTGAACAAGCATAACGTTTGCCATAACGTGCAGATCCATCGCTTCCTGGAGCGCTGTGTAGTCAAGCTCATTGAAGGGCGTCAGCGGGTAGGCACCTGCACAACAGACCAGGAGCGGCAACTGCCCATCCAGGGCTGTGGCCGCAGCCACGAGTTCGTGTAGGTGATCCGACTGTCGTAGGTCCCCTGTCGTGGTGAGGACACGGGCGCCAACTCGCTTTGCAGACGACGTGGCGGATGCTAAGTGCTCGTCCGAATGTAGATGCGCAAGCAAGAGATCGTGCGAAGGCGCGAAACTTTCTACTACAGCCCTACCGATTCCTGTGCCAGCGCCGGTAACGACAGCCCACGGACGCTGCGTCATGCGTTGCTTTCTCCTTCGAGGCGGTAGCCAGGCGCAAAGAGGAGAAAGTGAGCGAATTCCATGTCCATTCCCCCAATGTTCGTCAGGTCTTCTCCCCAACGCACTGAGCGCCCGACGAACTGCGCTGTTCGACGTCGGGTGGGACTGGCCAAAATAAGGCGACTGAGCGCCTTATAGTACCGAAGGCTGTACCAATCGTGTAATGCCAGGATCATTTTCACGAGCTCCCCTATCTGCTCTTGCGCCTGTTGCTCTGTTAGGCTCGGCAGATCCTGCAGCTTCACTAGCGCAGTGAACGCGGCCTGCTCGCTCCTCACCACCCGGTCCATGCGTGCAGCGCTAATGCCCTCCTTCACAAGATGCAAGAACAACTCGTCGTCCTCCGCATACAGCTCATGTCCATTGCTCCGGGGAATGGCCGCAGGCTCAGCCAATGCTCCAACCGCAGCATCAAGGTCAAGGTCACCCATAGCAACCGAATCCCTCAACCTGATCAACTCACCCCGCCGATAGGTGACCGGCACTCTGGCAACTGGATCGATCAGCTCGTGAGCTGCACCGTGGCCGGCGGCGAGTACCGGAACTCCTGCATAGCTCGCCTCCACTAAAACACGTCCGAATGTCTCTAGATTGGAGGTGCTCGGAAACAGCAGGACGTCCATCTGATCGTACACTTGCCAGACTTCGTTTCTAGTGACCGGTCCGAGCGAGTGGTATCCGCTGCGGTCGGTGCCTAAGTGCTGGCACAGCTGTGTCTCGTGATGATCCAGATCCGGCATTTCTCCAACTGATAGCATCTGGTAGCGGCCAGGCCAATGCCGTCTGCAAGAGGCGAATACCTCAAGAGCCTGGGGATAGCCTTTGTCGCCCGTCATTCGTCCCATGAAGCCAAGTGTCACCCCGTGCCGGCTATTCCGGGCAGCACGTGGCTTCCTTTGGGGAAACCATCGAGTCAACGGATAGCACACGGCTTGGTTGGTGCCATTCAG
This sequence comes from Pseudonocardiaceae bacterium, assembly GCA_050700355.1. Lineage (GTDB taxonomy): Bacteria > Actinomycetota > Actinomycetes > Mycobacteriales > Pseudonocardiaceae. The sequence continues at coordinate 29,678 of JBOHHE010000323.1, read as the reverse complement.
TCCAGGGAACGCATGGGCGTAGATCGCCTGCGAGTACGCGGACGAATGCACAAGAAGGTCGTGCTCTCGTACAAGCGGTTGTATAAGCGCTTCTTGGAGGAAGTAAGCGTTCCACAACGCAGTTCGGACATCGCGAATGATCCTAAAGTCCAGGCACAACCGTTGCCGTAAGTAGAAATACAGATACGCGTGCGGACCAACGCATGCTACGACCACATCAATGTCACGCAGCTCATTGAATGCTAGGCGCTCGTCTCCGCAAAGCTCAAGGATGTCGTGAGGCCGAGCGACTAGCGCAGACGTGCCCTGAAGCAGCCGTCCGATTTCTTCATAGGCAAAATTCGCTCCGTCTCGGCCGCGGTGTGCAGGGTACGTACGCCAGGCGTGGTATCCGGCCCGCAACTTGCTACGGCTCACCTCGAAGAACCGGCTATCGAATTGGCGGCAACGAGGTCGGCTAGCGAATCGTTGTCCCGCCGCTGCGACGTCAGAGTACGTATGCGGGCACGCCAGACCTCCCAATCGGAATTAGGCCAGATCGGCGCCAGAAGCGTGGCCGCGACAACTTTCGAAAGGTCATATACGTCTCCCGTAGTCCAGCCCCGAGCCGCGATGGTGGCAGTACCAAGCCGTAGCCCGGACGTCACGAACCCACTTCGCTGATCCCCGGGCACTAAGTTACGGTTTGAAAGAATACCTAGGCTGGCTAGGCGGCCTTCCGCCTCTTGTCCAGTGAGTCCCTGATCTCTCAGGTCAATCATGAGCAGGTGCGTGTCTGTTCCTCCACTGATTATTCGCAGTCCTTCCGATATCAAAGACTCTGCCATTAGATGGGCATATGCTAGGGTTCTGCGGTGGTAATCTACGTATCCCTCGCTCCCGACCTCGTTAAGCAAGGCACAGACTGAAACTAACCCCGCCATTCCTATGGATGACTGGAGCCCAGGGAAGACTGCGGAGTCCACGGCGTCTGCAAGTCGTGTCGGACACAAGATCACGCCACCGCGTGTACCACGTAGTGTCTTCTCTACCGACATCGTCACCAAGGCACCGACCTCACAGGGATTCGGGTAGAGCCCAGCCGCAACCAGGCCGGCCACATGAGATATATCGGCGATGAGGACAGCATCTACCTCATCAGCGATACTGGCAAATGCGGCGAAGTCTACCTGTCGCGGATAGGCAGAGTAACCGGCGACAATTGCGGCAGGCCCAGATAAAAAGGCTTGCTTCCGAATATCGGCATAGTCGAGCTGTAATGTCACAGGATCGAGCTCATAATGCACTATGTTGTAGGTAGAGCCGCTCACGTGCTTGGGATGTCCGTGTGAAAAGTGACCGCCCGAAGGCATGGACAACGTGAGTAATGTTTGGCCTGGGGTCATCACAGCACGATATGAGGCTAGGTTAGCTGCGGTTCCCGAATGCGGCTGCATATTCGCGTACTCAGCCCTGAACACTTGCATCGCACGTCGGCGTGCCAAGTCCTCAACTGCGTCAAAGTTCCGTGTTCCAGCATAGGGACGTCGTCCGGCGTACCCTTCTGCACTACGAAACTGGGCGACTCCCCACGTGCAATTTTCACGTACTGCGACGGTCGGCGCATTGCTAGCAGCGATCAAATCTACCGCATCCAGATACTCTTCGTTCTCGCGGCGAAGAAGGTCTTCGAGTTCCTCATCTTTCATGGTGGATAGAACCTCTCTGCCGGCGGGCCTGTCAATCTTGTCATCGGTCGATTCATCAGGCCTGTAAGATAGTTCCACCAGGTTTCAAACAACAGGACCTTGTACGTGAGCGAAGTGCCTGCACCAAGGGCCACAGGTGCGTGCGCAAGCTCCTCTAATCCTCCCGGCTTGAAAATGCCGCATGCACGCAGCTGACCGTAGATGATTCGCTCCCGCCGCTTCGGCAAGAGACTCACATGCCACGCGCGGCTTGGAGTCAGGAACGGTGTCTTTCGGCGGCGACCTACCTGCCCAGGAAGCCAATCGTTGAGTGCCGACCGAAGTAATTGCTTGTCGAGTCCTGATCCATGATCCGTCTGCACGCTCATAAGACGCCCGACCACGCGATGGTCTACCAGGGGAAGCCTGATCTCGACGCCATGGGCAGCACTGATCCTTTCGGTCTGCGCGACTCCATTCGACTGAAGATAGTTCGTCACCAACAGCTTCGTAAAACAACGGCGGATGTCCGCGTCGCCGACAGCGGGGCCTTCATGTCCGCAAGTTCCCATCTTGAATTGGGTTAGCGCATCAGTATTCATAATCCGGGGTGCTACCTTGATCGCAAGACAGACTGCCTCATTATATGCATAAAAATGGCAACGACAAAGCGGGGTGTCCGGTCGCGCGAGCAACGCCTGGCGTGCGCGTTGCAGCCAGCCGTAGCCCATTGTCAGCTCGTCACCACCATGGCCGTAAAGGAGAACGCGAACGTCTTTGGCGCTTGCGGCACGTGCGAGAGCGTAGTAGCTGGGGCCAGCCAAGTCTGCGACAGGTTGATCCACCGCAACGGCGAGGTCCTCGAACGATGTATCGACGCTGTCCGGTGTGAGCTGGAGGCACATCAGGTTCAAACCAAGTGCTGACGCAGTCTCGGCCGCTCTTTTACGCTCGTCAATACGTGGTGTACCGGTGTACCCAACACAGAAAGCGTGCGGCGTTGGATGACTCTGCGTCAGAACCCGGGCAGCGATAGCGGAGTCCAGTCCACCGCTGAGAGAGACACCCATCTCAGCGTCAGCGCAAGCAAGTTGAGTGCCTTCTCGGCGAAGGTGTTCAACAAGCCAGTCCGCCCAGTCATCAGGAGGGGTTACCGCTGCAACGTCTACGGACCAATACTGATACATACGCATGTGGCCACTTGGCACTTCGATTTGCGCGTAGTGACCGGCTGGCAGGTGGTAGACGGCGTGCAGTAGTGTTTCTGGCTCTGGTACATATTGGTACTTGAGATACTCCATCAATGCCTGCTCGTTGACCCTTGGCCTAACGAATCCGCCTGCGATCAAAGCCTTGAGCTCGCTGGCGAAGGCTACACCGAAGGCCGTCCGTGAGTAGAACAGTGGCTTCTCGCCAAGTCTATCTCTGGCAAGCCAAAGTTCGCCTGTGGCCCGATCAAGCAACGCGAATGCGAAGGGTCCATTCAACTTGTTCACAAGTTCTATGCCGTGTTCACGGTACAGATGTACCATAACCTCGCAGTCGCTACCGGACTTAAAGATATAGCCACGTCGCTCCAGCTGGCGGCGGAGAATACGATGGTTGTAGATCTCTGCATTTGCGATCAGTACAACCCGTCCATCATCACTGTACATGGGCTGTCCACCATGGATGGCGTCGTTAATGCTGAGCCGCCGTACACCCAGAGCAACGTGGCAATCAACGTGAACACCCGCACCGTCTGGACCGCGGGGGGTCAGCACATGTAAGGCTCGTTGCCCTTTGACGGCCCAGGACACAGCGGCAAGCGGTCCGACTAGACCAACGATAGCGCACATGCTCAGGCAAGTGGGTGACGAATTATGTTCGTCAGAATTCTGGCCGCTTCCTCTAGGTGGGCCGTCCGGTGGTCCGGCACCTGAGTCAGCGGCGGCCGACACTCCGGCGAAGCAATAACGCCTAGTCGCCACATCATCCACTTAATGGACAGCGGACTAGGCTCTTCGAACAGCACTTCCACTAGGTGCTGGAGCTTCTCTACCCAGATTCGGCGACCATCTAAGAGCGCTCCTCCACGCAAGAGCTCCGTCATGTGACAGAAATCAAACGTTCGGAAATGCGCACTGGCAAGCACACCACCGTCGGCGCCATGGGCAAGGCTGGCCAAGTAGTGTGGGTCCTGCCCGGCCAGCACCGTGAAGTTGTCTGGCTTGAGCCGAAGCAGCTCAAATGTCTGCTCCAAGTCGCCGCATACGTCCTTGATGCCCATGACGTTATCAATCGTGGCCAACTCCAGGACACTCTCGTTGGTTAGATTCACTCCGCTACGAAAAGGGATGTTGTAGAGGAGCACTGGGCGCTCGGTTGCGGTCGCCACGGTGGCATGGTGCCGAATGAGGTCTTCCTGCGAAGGTCGTACGTAGAACGGTGAGCCGACCAGATACGCCGCCGGTTCCAAATCCTCAAACAAGCGTACCTGATTCATGACCTCCTGCGTGGAGACGGCGCCGACAGCGAGAGTCAGGGGAAGCGCTGCCGACACCGCTGAGATCGTGCGCTTAGCGAGCGCCACGGCTTCCTGATCACTAATGAGGAGCCGTTCCCCAGTCGTACCGAACATGACCAAACCATTCGGGTTCGCGTCAAGAAGATGATCTACTAAACGGTCGTGTGAGTTGAAGTCGATCTGTCCGCCGTCGAATGGGGTTATGAGGGGCACGTGAACACCGCTGAGCATATGATCCCCGCAATCCATTTAATTCGGACTAATTTCAGCGAGCTGGCATGGAAGCATGCGGATGCGACCTCGCGCAGATTGTGCGGCGGGATGTTCGTCGCCATCCCCACCGCGATCCCGGAGCTCCCGTTGACCAGCAGGTTCGGGATCCGGGCCGGCAACACGACGGGCTGCTGGGTGCGGCCGTCATAGTTTGGCTCAAAATCGACAGTATCTTTGTCGATATCCCGCAACATATCCATCGCGAGCGCGGTGAGACGGCACTCGGTATATCTCATCGCGGCCTGGGGGTCGTTTCCCGGGGAGCCGAAGTTGCCCTGGCCGTCGACCAACGGGTAGCGCATGGCCCAGGGCTGGGCCATCCGAACGAGGGTGTCGTAGATCGCGGTGTCACCGTGCGGGTGGTAGTTACCCATCACGTCGCCGACGACGCGGGCGCACTTGACGAAGCCGCGGTCGGGCCGGAAGCCTGAGTCGTACATCGAGTACAGCACGCGGCGGTGCACCGGCTTGAGCCCGTCGCGGACGTCCGGCAGGGCCCGTCCGACGATCACGCTCATGGCGTAGTCGATGTAGGAGCGTTGCATCTCCTGCTGGATATCGACCGGCTCGACGCGGTCTCGGTCCGGCGGCAGGGTGATCTCGGTCAAGGAGCTCGGTTCCCTTCAATGGCCCGCTGACGTGCGCGCAACCCCTACAGTCTATTGGGTGGCCCATCCCACTTCCCGTCCGGACGTGTATGGCGTGCGCAGGTCTGCTCGAACCGGCCGACATGTTCACCGGCCCGCTCGTAAGCCGAACTACGTCACGCGCGGGTCGCGACGACCTGCCGAGCCGTCCGGGCCAGTTCCTTCGCGTCGGCGCCGGGTCGGGCCGCCAGCGCGGTAGCCAGGGGTTCGAGCCGACGGCGGGCACGCACTGAGCTGAGTTTGGTCACGTCCCTGATCACGCCGTGGGCCAGCGCCAGGGCGTCCGGCTCGCTGGCCCGGACGTGGATAGTGGCCAGCACAATGCCCGACTGGGTGCGGGCCCGCTGGCTCAGGCCATCCCAGCGGCGCACCGACGCCACCGCGAACGGCTCGGCAGCATCCAGCCGATTCCGGTCGAGTTCGAGGCGGGCGGCCACAATGTCCAGGTCACCGCAGGGATCAGCGCGGGTGGGATACCACAGTTCTTGCGATTTGCCCAGGTGCCGGTAAGCCGCCTCAGCCTCCCCCAGTGCGGCCAGTGCGGTCGCGGAGTCCGCGAGCCCGCACGCTTCCAGGGCTACCCGGGAGCCTTCCCCTACCAGTAGCGTGCTCCGGTCGAGCTCCGAGGGGATCTGCCATGCGGTGGCCTGCCCGAGCTGCAGCATCTTCAGTCCGTCGTCTAGGTAGCCGTGCTCGATGGTGCCCAATCCCGCGAAGTTCAGGGCCAACGTCTGGTAGTAGGCATCCCCAGCCTGAGTGGCCAGCTCCAGCCCACGGCCATAGTGATACATGGCCCGGCCGTAGAGCCCGGCATCGAACCCCGCCCAGCCGGCCTCGATTTCCAGCTCGGCCACCGCCACCAACAGCGCCCGCTTGACCGGCTCGGGACCAGGCAGTCGCAGCAGCTGTGTCGCCCACGCGGCCGCCTCGCTACTCATCTGTGGATCCGACCCGTAGGCGCAGCCAGCGTCGCTTAGCCACCGGGTGAGGGCACGCACTTTCCTGACGTGGACCTCAAAGACCTGGGACGGAAGCGGCACCACGGACGGGCCGACCAGCTCGGCCAGCTCACCAATGATCGGAGCGTTGAACGCGGCGACCCCGCCTAACGCCAGCACGTACCTGCGAAACATCTCTTCATCCACCTCCTCCGGGGAGTCGGCGACCAGGTCTTCACCACAGTAGGTGCCGTTGGGGCCGTAGGCGCTCAGGCTCATCAGCTCCCGGGGGATGCCGAGCCGATCGGCGATTCGTTCCAGCACGGAGATGTCCTTGACCCGGCGGCCCTTGAGGATCTCGCAGACCTCCGACTGAGCCTGGCCGACCAGGTTGGCCAGCCGGTGCTGCGACATTCCCGTCGCCTCCAGGACCAGCCGGTACACCGTGCCGATATCGCGGGCCCGCAGGGCTTCGCGCATATCGGCACGCCACCACAACGCCGGATCCACCGGCGGGCGCTTGGGCTTGCCGGCAGGAGCCGGTTTCCCGGTTAGATTCTAAGCATGGCCATAGCTCACAGCGATCCCCCGTTTCCCCTCGGTGGTCAGGTTGAGCGCACCCTATGCCCGATCGGAGCAGGCCCATGATCGGCCTCACCGTTAGTGGAGCCGGTTCTCTATCTGGCCCAGCAACGCATGACCCCGAGTGGTGAGCAGATCACCGTCTTCGAAAAATTCTCGAGCTGTCTCCAAACAGGAAGTCGCCTGGCGGTTGCGGGTCAGCACCTCACGACCGAGCCGTGCCAGCTCCTGCGGCACGGCTCGGCCCGCCGTCCAGCATCGCGACCGGGGAGGTAGTGAATTGATCATTTTTAACCGAATCCTGCCCTGAGCCGTGAAGTGACATTGGTGCCAGACGGACCGCCCAAAGCACACCTGCGCCACACGGCACTCGCGGACGGCGTGACCACCGCGCTGGGCACGACCGTGGTACGGACCGGCCATCAGCTCTTCCTGAAAGATCTTCACCATCTGTACCAGGTTGAAAAGTTACTGATCAACGCCTCAAACCGTTGACAAGTTACCTCTGCCTAATTTAAGTTAGGCTTACCTCTCATCCTGCCGACCGCCACACCCACCTGGGGGGATTAGTGACGTTCACAGTGCACTAGTTCAGACCGAGGTGGGGAACTCCGATCGCCTTGCACAGATCATGCCGGAGTCGCAGACATCGAAAGCTATGTGAACTACGAAAGTAGGAATCATATGACCAGGCTCGAAGATGCAGGTTTGCGCTTGTCAAGCACACAGACTGGTATCTGGTTCGCAGTACAGCTCGATCCGGAGGACCCTGTCTATAATATTGGCGAGTACATAGAGGTGCACGGCGCAGTGAACCCGGACCTCTTCGAGACGGCACTTCGGCAGGCAGTGAGCGAAACAGACTGTCTCCGCGTCCGTATTGTCAGCGAGCAGGATGAGCTGTGGCAGGTGGTCAAACCTGCCACAGCTCATAGCTGGTCCATGCAAATCATCGACGTCAGCACGGAACCGGATCCACGGACGGCGGCCGAGGAATGGATGCGAAGTGAACTCGGTCAAACTTTCGACCTCGCCCGTGGTCCGCTTTTCTCTTACACGTTGATGAAACTCGAATCCCATCAATGGTACTGGTGTCAAATCTACCATCACATTGTGGTCGATATTTTCGGATGTGCTCTGATCGCCCAACGAGTAGCCGAGGTGTACACCTCGCTGACCTACGGCAGGTCCTGTGGTGAATCTCCGTTCGACACTTTGTCGTCGCTCGTGAAGAATGATGAGATTTATCGGGATTCCACACAGTTCACACTGGATCAGGATTACTGGTTGACACGTTTTTCCGACCGCCCTGAACCCGTTCGCCTCACCACCGATTTTCTTCCTCTGCAGATGCGCAAGGGACACCATCGCCGGACATACAACTATTCACCATCACACACTGCCCGCATCCTTGACGGTGCGGCGAGCTTCGGCACGAATTGGCATTGTGTGGTGGTCGCGGCGGCCACCGTATATCTGCATCGAATGACAGGGGCGACGGAAATCGTTCTCGGCCTACCGGTCAGAATTAATGTTGACAGTATCCAGAAAAAGACGCCGGGAATGATGTCCAACGTACTACCCCTGCGGCTGTCCGTCCACTCAAAAATGAACTGCCATGAACTCATGGGAGAGGTATCGCGGCAAGTCGATGAGGCATTACGTCATCAAAAATACCGCAGCGAGGACCTGTGCCGGCAGCTTAAGTTACCCGACGGGATCAGGAAGTTCGTCGGCCCGACCATCAACTTTATGGATTTTGATTATTACCTCAGTTTCGCTGGACACCTCGCCACCGTGCACAACTTGTCACTGGGGCCAGTCGATGACTTGTCCATCGCTGTGTACAACAGGGGTGAAGGCAGCGGCCTGCGCGTAGACTTCGATGCAAATTCACAATTGTACCGGGCCGAAGACCTCGAGAATCATCAACGCCGGTTCCACAATGTGGTCGAAGGTATCATTGCGGCTGATCCCGGGACTGTGGTGAGCGATCTGAATGTAATGCTCGCAGGAGAACGTCACCGGGTGGTCGTGAAGTGGAATGACACCGCTCGGCAGGTGTCTGCGCTGCCGTTGCCGAAGTTGTTCGAGGAGCAGGTAGCCCGAACGCCGAACGCCCCAGCGCTGATCGTCGAGGATCGGGCACTTAGCTATACGGAACTCAACGGCGCAGCGAATCGGCTGGCCCGGCTGCTGATCAGCCTAGGAGTTGGCCCCGAGCAGACTGTCGCGATCGCCTTACCCCGATCGAAGGAAATGATTATCGCGGTGTTGGCCGTCACCAAGGCCGGGGCCGCATATCTGCCAGTGGATTTGGACTACCCGGCCGACCGAATAATGTTCATGCTCAAGGATGCCGGGGCCACCCTGCTATTGAATCTCTCCGAAACCGCACCTGAGGTCACCAACGCCGGAAGGGTGAACCGACTCGTGCTGGATGACCCTTCGGTCTGCGCCCTGATAGCGGGGTTCGACAGCGCGAATTTGGCCGACCGTGACCGGACCAACGTGCTACGGGCGAGCAATATCGCCTATATCATCTACACCTCCGGCTCCACCGGACAGCCCAAAGGAGTGGCCGTCCCACATACCGGTCTCGCCAGTCTGGTGGCCACCGCCACGGACCGGCTCGGAGTTGGCCCGGACAGTCGGATCCTGCAATTTGCCTCAATGAGTTTTGACGTGGCCGTCTGGGATCTGTGCATGGCCCTGAGCACCGGAGCCAGCCTGGTGGTGGTCCCGGAATCCCGCCGAATTCCCGATCACGCACTGACCGGCTACGCCCACGAACACGGCATCACTCATATGATCCTACCGCCATCGTTGATCGCCGCATTGCCCGAGGACAGCGCACTGCCCGCCGGGGCGACCCTGCTGATGGGCTCTGAAACCGTTCCCCCCGCTCTGGTCGCCCGCTGTTCTGAGCAGGTGCGAGTGTTCACCGCCTACGGATTGACCGAGGCCACCGTCAATTCCACCCTCTGGCCCGCCAGCCCCGACTGGGCTGGTTACACCGTACCTATCGGCCGACCGGATCCCAACACGAGAATCTATGTGGTGGACTCCGTACTGCGGCCCACCCCACCTGGCGCAATCGGCGAGCTCTATGTCACCGGAGATGGGCTGGCCCGCGGCTACCTCAACCACCCCGCCGGAACTGCGTCCCGGTTCGTCGCCAATCCGTACGGCCCACCGGGTACCCGCATGTACCGCACAGGAGATCTCGCCCGCTGGAGCGTTAACGGCGACCTGGAGTTCCGTGGCCGTTGTGATCACCAAGTCAAAATTCGTGGTTACCGAATCGAACCCGGTGAAATCGAAACCACTCTCGTCACCCACCCCGCCGTCGCCCAAGCCGTTGTCATCGCAAGCATCAATGCACCCAACTCCACTCGCTTGGTCGCTTATATCGTCCCCGTAGAATCGACGAATACCACAGCTCACGACTGTACGAGCGAGTCGGATACGAACCGCGAGAGCACCGAGCTGATACCGCAGTTACGAGCATACCTCGAGCAACGGCTACCCGAGTATATGATCCCGTCAGTTTTCGTATTTCTGGATACGATTCCACTAACGCTTAGCGGGAAGCTGGATCGTGCGGCGCTACCGGCGCCGGAGCTGACGAAGACGCCTACCCGGGCACCGCAGTCTGTCGAAGAAGAGGTTTTTTGTGAATTATTCGCCGAGGTCCTGGGATTAGACCGGGTGGGTGTCGAGGACAACTTTTTCGAGCTGGGCGGACATTCGCTGCTGGCGACTCGACTGATCAGCCGGGCACGGTCGGCACTGGGTACCGAGCTGACCATTCGGGATCTGTTCACCGCGCCCACAGTGGCTGAACTGGCCCAGCGGATCGGCGGGCAGCTGACCCGACCGGCGCTGCGCCCCATGCAGCGGCCGGCCCGGTTGCCCTTGTCGTTCGCCCAGCAGCGGCTGTGGCTGGTCCAGAAAATCTACGGTGCCACCAGCTACAATTACCCGTTTGTCTTCCGGCTTCGGGGGAAGGTGGACCTCGAAGGGCTGCGGACCGCGTTCGACGACGTGCTGGCCCGGCACGAGTCATTGCGCACCGTATTCAAGGAGCACGATGGTGAGCCCTTCCAGCACATTCTCTCGGTAACGCAGGCCCATCCGGTGATCCAAAACCTGTTTGCCGCCCCTGAGCAGGTTACCGACCTGGTCACCGCAGCGGCCAGTCACCCGTTCGACCTGAGTATCGAGGTACCGATACGGATCACGCTAATCACGAGCAGCCCAAATGAGCACATCCTGGTGATCCTGCTACATCACATCACCATCGACGAATGGTCCGATCAGCCGTTTCTCGCCGACCTCACCACTGCCTATCTCTCCCGAGTCGCCAGGCAAGCACCGGACTGGGTGGCGCTACCGGTCCAGTACGCCGATTACACGCTGTGGCAACGACGACTGCTCGGCAATCCCGACAATCCCGGCAGCCTGGCCGCCAGGCAACTCACCTACTGGAAGAACGCCCTGCGTAATCTTCCGGAGGAGCTTTCCCTGCCAGCAGACCGGCCGCGCCCCGCAGATCCCACCGGCTGCGGCGACATGATCCAGACACATCTGGCACCGACCTCGGGCACCGCACTGCGAAGGGTGTGTGCCACTTCGGGTGCAAGCATGTTCATGGTGCTGCACGCGGCGGTCACGGCGTGGTTGCACTGCCTCGGCGCCGGAGACGATATCCCCCTGGGTGTCCCCATCGCCGGGCGCACCGACGATGCGTTGGACGACCTCGTCGGCTTCTTCGTCAACACTCTCGTACTGCGCGCTGATGCGAGCGGCAACCCCACTTTCACCGAACTGGTCGCCCGAGTTCGTGACCTCGACTTCGCCGCCTTCGACCACCAGGACCTGCCCTTCGAGCAGGTTGTCGAAGCTGTGAATCCGAGCCGTTCCCGCTCCCGCAATCCGCTTTTCCAAGTCATGATCAGCTACAGCCGCGGTCAGGAGCTCCAGCTGCTTGGCCTGCCCAGCCAGACAGAACGATTCATCGCCAAGACAGCCAAGTTTGACCTGGCGATCACCTTCATTGACCGTCCCGGCGCTGAACACATCGACCTTCATGTCGAGTACAGCACCGACCTGTTCGATCCGGCCACAGCACACGCGCTGACCGGCCGGCTTATTCGCGTAATCGGATCAGTGACAGCTGACGAATCCGTACGTCTCAGTCAGCTTGACTTACTGTCCGATGACGAGCGGCAGCATGTACTGCAGGACTGGAACAGCACCCACCGACCGATGTCGGACCGTACGCTGCCGCAATTGTTCGAGACGCAGGTGCGGCAGCGCGGAACGGCCCTCGCGCTGGCCGGCCAGCGGCTGCACCCACCGGAATGGGTCAAGCTGAGTTACACCGAGCTCGACATTGTGGTCAACCGGCTGGCACACCTGCTGATCAGTCACGGTGCCGGTGCCGAACGGACGGTGGCCGTGGTCCTGCCCCGCTCGGTCGATGTCATGATCAGTCTGCTTGCCATTGCCAAAACGGGTGCCGCTTTTCTGCCGATCGAGCCAGATTACCCCGCTGAACGGATCCGTTACCTGATCACGGACGCCCAGCCGGTATGCGTGATCGCGTCGACCGGGACCGTGGATCGGTTACCCAACTTGCCCGATCCGATCCTGCTGGACACCCTGGCTACCGCAATGACGCTGGACCAGCAGGCTGACACAGCTCCCACCGACACCGACCGGATTGCGCCGCTATGGGCGTCGAACGCGGCCTACGTCATCTATACCTCTGGATCGACCGGCGCGCCGAAAGGGGTAGTGGTTCCGCACCTCGGCCTGACGAGCCTGATAGCGGCAGCGACATCCGTCGTCGATCTCGACTACCCGGCAGTGATCGGCCAATTCGCCTCGCCGAGCTTCGACGTGATCATCCTGGAAATCGGCCTGAGCGTACTGTCCGGGAACACCTTGGTGGTCATCCCTTCGGACCGCCGGTTGGGTACCGCGCTGCTGGAGTTCATTGCCGAACAGCGGCTGAATCAGATCACGCTACCGCCATCGGTACTCGCCACGGTTTCTGGGCCCGAGGCGATCAGCACGGAGGTGACGCTGGTGGTCGGCGGCGAGCAGCTCCCCGCTGATCTCATCCGCCAATGGTCACCCACCCACCGAATGATCAACGCATACGGTCCTACTGAATGCACGGTGAATTCCACGTTCTGGCTATGCCAGCCAGACTGGGGAGACGGTCTGGTGCCGATCGGCCCTCCCGATCTCAACAAGCGAGCCTACGTGCTCGACGAGCGACTGCGGCCGGTCTGGCCGGGCCGATTCGGCGAGCTGTACCTGGCTGGCGCCGGCCTCACCCGTGGTTATCTCAGACGCCCGAGCCTGACCGCTCAACGGTTCCTGCCCGATCCCTTCGGAGCGGCCGGGGAACGAATGTATCGCACTGGTGACGTTGTTCGGTGGCGAAAAGATGGCCAGTTGGAATACCACGGACGAGTCGACGATCAAGTGAAGATCCGTGGTTTCCGGATCGAGCTCGGCGAGGTCGAAACGACGCTGGCCCGGCATCCGGCCATCCGGAGAGCGGCCGTACTGATGCAACCTAGACCGGGTGGCCTGGACCGGCTGGTCGCCTGCTGCGTCTCGGAACCGACGGAGCCGGCCGCGCCTTCCTGGCCGGACCTACGGAATTGGCTACGTGATCAGCTACCGGAGTACATGGTGCCGACCGCCGGCAGTGTCGTCGCGACGCTGCCGCTCACCAAGACGGGCAAGATCGACCGAGCCCGGATGCTGTCATTAGCCGATGAGCTATCAGCAGCCGAGGCGATAGGCCCGGCCGCCACACCGGCATCCGGATTGCAGCAGACTATCGCCGAAGTGTGGCAGCAGGTTCTTCCCGACACCCGGATCACCGCGCACGACAACTTCTTCGATCTAGGTGGGCACTCGATTCTGTTGGTAAAAGTACAGACCTTGCTAGCCCGGCGACTGCAGCGCGATGTCGCCATCGTCGACCTTTACCGCTATCCGACCGTGGCGTTGCTCGCGGCGCACTGCGGCGCGGCCGCCGAGGACGTGGGCGCCAAGGACCCCGGCGAGCTGGACCTGGTCGCGGCACGTGCCCGCCGGCAGCGTCAAGCCCGACTGGGTCGGGCAGCCGGATCATCAAGAAAGGAACCCAGCCACCGTGCATAGCCAGAACGTGAACAGCATTGCCGAGCTGGACGCCGGCACCGACATCGCGATCATCGGTCTGGCCTGCCGGTTTCCCGGCGCCCGTGATGCAACAGAATTCTGGGCAAATCTCGAGGCCGGCCGTGAATCCATCCGAAATGTCTCCGACGAGGAATATCTGGCAGCCGGTGGTGACCCAACCGGACTGACCGATCCGTACCTGGTGCGGGTTGAAGCGGACTTCCCGGACATGGACTGTTTCGATGCGAAGTTCTTTGATTATTCGCCGGCCGAGGCCGAGTTACTCGATCCCCAACAGCGCCTGTTCCTGGAATGCGGTTATCACGCCCTCGAGAATGCCGGATACCACCCCGCTCGCTATCAGGGAGCCATCGGTGTGTATGCGGGCGCACCCGAAAGCCAGTATTATCTTAACAATCTGTACCCCCGGTTGGCCGGAGCACCGGCCTCGGTGACCGGCTTCGCCATGCAAACGGCGAACGCATCGGGCATGCTGTCAACCCGCTTGTCCTACCAACTCGGCCTGCGCGGACCGAGTATCACTGTGCAGACCGCCTGCTCGACCTCGCTGGTCGCCGTGCACCTGGCTTGCCAGGATCTGCTCAACTACAGCACGGACATGGCGTTGGCCGGTGGTGTCGCGCTGTATCCGGCGGCACGCCGTGGTTACCGCTATGTCCCCGACGGTCCCTTCTCCCCGGACGGGCACTGCCGAGCCTTCTCCGCCGACGCGGCGGGCATGGTAGGTGGTAGTGGGGTCGGATTGGTCGTACTCAAACGCCTCAGCGACGCCCTCCAAGATCGGGACCACATCCGGGCAGTGATCAAAGGGACAGCAATCAACAACGACGGTAACCGCAAAGTCGGTTTGACCGCGCCCAGCGTGCAGGGCCAATCTGAAGTTATCGTCATGGCCCAGGAGCTGGCCCAGGTAAGTGCCGAGGAGATCAGCTACCTGGAAGCGCATGGAACCGGTACCCCGGTCGGCGATCCCATCGAAGTCACCGCCTTGACCGAGGCATTCGGCCGTAGTATAGACCGTCGACAGTTCTGTGCCCTTGGTTCGGTCAAGACCAGCATCGGTCACCTGGACGCCGCAGCCGGCGTCGCCAGCCTGATCAAGACGGTGCTCGCCCTCGAATATCGAACCATCCCACCGAGCCTGAACTTCACCGAACCCAACCCGTTGATCGACTTTGCGAACAGTCCGTTCTGGATCGTCACCACCGCGACCCCCTGGCATTCCGATAACGGACCACGGCGAGCCGGAATCAGCTCATTCGGCATCGGTGGCACGAACGCGCACGCGATCGTAGAGGAAGCTCCTTCCAGGCCGTCGGTACACCGAGTGCTGACTTGGTCGATCCTGCCTATGTCGGCCAAGACCCGAGGCGCCCTGGAAATCATGACCGCAGAGCTGGGTGCATATCTACTCGCCCATCCAGAAGTGCACATCGCGGACGTGGCGCATACCCTACAGTGTCGCAACGGACACTTCCCATATCGTGGCACCACCGTGTGCCGCAGCACGGAAGAAGCCGTCGAGATGCTGCTCGGTGCAGGATCGGATATCGAACGGGTCGACACATCCGATCGGCCCGTAGCGTTTCTCTTTCCGGGTGGTGGAGCCCACTACGACCGGATGGGTCTGGATCTCTACCGCAGTGAGCCAGTGTATCGGGCGGTGATCGACCGCAGTGCCGAGATCCTTCAGCCAGTGCTCGGCTACGACCTGCGGTCGGTGCTATATGCCGAACAGGACCAGTCTCCGTACGGAACGACACTGCTCGACGGTACCGGCATAACTCGGCGTTCAGCAGCTTACCCAGCCGTGGTCGCCACTGAATACGCCTTGGCCCAATTGCTGCAATCATGGGGAGTGCAGCCCATGGGTCTGCTCGGGCACAGCCTCGGGGAGTACACCGCAGCCTGCCTGGCAGGGGTGTTCTCGTTGGAAGACGTACTACCTTTGGTCGCCGAACGTGAGCGGCTGATCGCGTCGGTGGGTGGGCGGATGCTGAGCGTGCAGCTCGACGCGCCACAGTGTGCTGTTCGGTACTTGTCCGGCCGCCTCTCGCTTGCCGCGCTCAACGCACCGATGTCCTGCGTCGTGTCCGGTCCGGCGGACGAGATCGCCGAACTGGAGAAGCGACTGACGGCGGATGATGTGCAGCATCAACGACTGCGGACTCCCGGAGCCACGCATTCGGCATTGCTCGATCCGGTGCTCGATGAGCTGGCCAATGCAGTCGGCAAGATCGAACTGCACGAACCGCAACTGCCGTTCATCTCCAGCCTCACCGGCACTTGGATCACACCGGAACAGGCCACGGACAAGACCTACTGGGTACGGCAGACCCGGATGCCCGTGCACTTCGCCGAAGGCTTGGCGCAGCTGCACACCGGCACCCGACCCGTGCTGCTCGAGGTCGGGCCCACCCACGGTCTGGCCAAGCTCGCGCAACTCCAGCTGGGTCCCGGCACGAGCGCAATACCGGCGATGCGGCACGGCTATGCCCCCTACGATGATCAGCAATTCCTCTGTCATGCCATCGCGCAGCTCTGGACACAGGGTGTTGCGATGGACTGGACCTCAGTGACCGAGCAGCCGCGGTGGCGTGTTTCCTTACCGGGTTACCCCTTTGAACGGGAACGATTCTGGTTAGCTGCCCCCACGAGCCAGCCAGGGTCGGACAACCTCACCGAAACCCCTCCTCGGTTTCTTGGCGGAGCATCCGGAGCTCCGGCACTTGACATTCCCGCAGTGCCCGAGGTCACCCATGCGTTCAACGAGTCTGATGAAGCAGAGTCGGTCACTGCCAAGCTATCAGCGGTGGCCGTGCTCGATAACACCGCTCCGCAGAGCGCTGATACGACTCTGCCGAAGACCTCGCTGGAATACGAACTGACAGCGATCTGGGGGGAAGTATTAGGTGTGGCCGACATCGGTTTACACAACAACTTTTTCGAACTCGGTGGCCACTCACTATTGGCCCTGCAAATCGTTCAACGCTGCAAGGATCGTTTGAATCTTATCGTGACAGTCCAGCAACTATTCACCACCCGCACTCTTGCAGATCTAATTCAAGCACTGACCAGCTCAGCAAGCCGGGAAGGAAGCTGAGTCAACCCTGCGATCATGAAGGAGCACAGGGATGAGCGACCAGAAGACAGCGGTAAGCCACGCTCTCGGGCTGGTGCCTCGTCCCGAGAAATTACCACTATCACCCTCCCAACGACGATTTTGGTTCCTTTATCATTTCGAAGGTCCTGGTCCGACCTACAATGTGCCGTTCGCCGTCCTCCTGTCAGGAACATTGGATCCCGAAGCGCTGACGGCCGCATTCAACGATGTCATGGCTCGGCACGAGATACTCCGCACGGTGTACCCCGAACAAGACGGAATACCAGAGCAGCAGGTCCTCGACATAGCCTCCAGCAGGCCTGAGATCATTTTCGTCCCAAGTCGAAAAAGGGATATCGCGGGGGCCATGCGAACCGCCGCCCGACATGGTTTCGATCTCGCCATCGAACGGCCGATTCGGGCGTACCTTTTCTGCCTCGCGCCCAACGAGCACGTACTGCTGGTTGTACTGCATCACATAGCAGCGGACGGGTCGTCAACAACAATATTGCTGGCAGACCTCATCACAGCCTATGCGGCACGGGTTGAAGGCCGACAACAGGACCTTGGTCCGCCACCGGTTCAGTACGCCGACTACACGCTATGGAAGCAACAACTGCTGGGTACAGCCGACGATCCGGACAGTACTTTCAGCATGGGGACCCGCTTCTGGCGGAAGACGCTACAGGAACTGCCGGAGCAGATCGCATTACCCAGTGATCGACCACGTCCACCAGTCGCCTCCGCAGAGGGCGACATAGTGAAGTTCACGCTCAGCCCACAGCTGTATACCAGCCTGCGCACGCTGGGCGCTAAAAGTGGAGCCAGCATTTTCATGGTCCTGCAAGCCGGCGTTGCGGCGCTGCTGACCAGGCTTGGCGCGGGTACGGACGTCCCCCTCGGAACTCCTTTCACCGACCGGGCCGACACGGCCCTGCACAACGTGGTCGGTTGCTTCATCAACGCCATGGTACTGCGCACTGACACATCGGGTAACCCCACATTCACCGAACTGGTCACCCGGGTGCGGGACATCAACTTCGCCGCCTATGCGAATTCCCACATTCCGTTCGAACATCTGGTCGAGATACTGAACCCCGTCCGGTCGTTGTCACACCATCCGCTGTTCCAGGTGGGAATCGCGCTGCATAACGCCCCACAGGCAGAGCACATCACCATTACCGGCCTGGATATCAAAGATCAACCGATAAGCACCGGTTGCGCTCGGTTCGATCTGCATTTCGACTTCTTCGTACAGCGCACACACCCCGATGGCCACACACTGCTCGGCGTTATCGAATATGCTACGGCACTGTTCGACGAAAGCAGTGTACGGAAGCTGGCAACGCGATTGATGACGATGTTGGAGGCGGTGGCTGCTCAGCCCGCGCTGACGCTGCGCGAACTGCCATTGCTGAATCCCGATGAGCGTGCCACGCTCATATCGACATGGAATGACACGGCGCGGCCGCCTCCCACCAGGACCGTGATCGAGCTCTTCGCCTCCCAGGTGGCCGCCGCCCCCGACGCCATCGCGCTGGTGTGCGCCGGATATGAACTGTCCTACGCGCAGCTCGATGCTCGGGCGAACCAGGTGGCCCGGATGTTGCTGTCTTATGGCGCAGGGCCGGAACAGATCGTGGCAGTGGCGCTGCCCCGTGGGCCCGAGTTGGTGATGGCGCTCCTAGGCATCCTCAAGACCGGCGCGGCCTATCTGCCGCTGGATCCGCTCCATCCCGCGGCTCGCACCGAGTTCATGCTCGCAGACGCCGCACCCACAGTGTTGCTGACCACGTCAGATATCGTCGAATCACCAGATATCGTCGAATCACAGTGGATGAAGCCGCCGACCTGCCCTGTGCTGTTACTGGAGCACATACCAATGGATGAAAATTCTCGGGCGCAGTTCACCGCGAGCCGGCATCCCGGCATGATGGCGCATCCGGCCTATGTGATCTACACATCAGGATCGACTGGACGACCGAAGGGTGTCGTGGTCCACCATGAAGCGCTGACGAATCTCCTGGTGTCCCTGCAAGACCGGCTGGGTATACGGGGTGAGGACACCTTTTTGGCAGTGACGACAATAACGTTCGATATCGCGGCATTGGAGTTGTTTCTGCCACTGCTACACGGGGCCCGAGTGGTACTGGCCTCTCGGGACGACACCCATGATCCACAGCGGCTGGCGGAGCTCATCCGCGCGAACCGGGTGACGATCATGCAGGCTACGCCAAGTTTGTGGCGGACAATGGCCTCGGAAGTGCCTCATTCGTTATCCGGTTTGCGTGTGGTGACCGGTGGGGAGGTGCTGCCGCAGACCCTGGCGGCAAAGTTGTGCACAGAAGGCGCTGAGGTGACCAATGTGTACGGCCCGACGGAAACAACGATCTGGTCGACCGTCGCCGAGGTATCACTGGCAAGTTCACCGATAACGGAGAGACCCGAGGCTGGTACTTCAGTTCCGATCGGGGCGCCGATAGGCAATACTCAAGTATATGTATTCGATGATATTTTGAGCCTGGTTACACCAGGTGTTGTCGGTGAGTTGTATATAAGCGGAATAGGCGTGGCACGGGGTTATCTGGGCCGGTTCGGACTGACGGCGAGCCGGTTCGTGGCCAACCCATTCGGCCCGCCGGGCTCGCGGATGTACCGCACAGGAGATCTGGTGCGGTGGTGCCGGGACGGAGAGCTTGAATTCCGTGGCCGGGTTGACGATCAGGTGAAGATCCGTGGGTTCCGGGTCGAACCTGGTGAAGTAGCGGAGCTCGCCAACAGCTTTACTGGTGTCAACCAAGCCGTGGTGGTGGTCCGCGAGGATTCCCCGGGAGTAGCGCGGCTGGTGGGATATGTGACTCCGCTGCCCGGTGTCGCGGTTGACCCGACGGCGCTGCGGGCGTTCGTAGCCGGTGTGCTGCCGGACTACATGGTTCCGGCCGGATTCTTCATCTTGGGCGAGCTTCCGTTGACAGTGAACGGGAAAGTGGACTACCAGGCCCTACCGGCTCCTGACTTCGGAAAATCAGCGGGCCAACGCCGCCCATCCTCGGCGGCCGAAGAATTACTGTGCCGCCTGTTCGCTGACGTGCTCGATGTTCCTACCGTAGGAACAGGTGATAGCTTTTTCAAATTGGGTGGAGACAGTATCCTATCGATCCAGTTAGTGTCCCGGGCACGAGCCGCTGGAATCGCGATCTCGCCACGTAACATCTTCCAAAACCCTACCGTTACCGAGCTAGCCGTACACGCCACCGTGCTTCCTGATATCGCGGAGACCGCATCGTCCGGTTCATTGGCATCGTTTCCTGGTCTGGGCGCCATACAACTCGACCAACTAGCGGCGTCGTGGCGGGCACACCGGGCGCGAGATCGGTAACGTACCTCGAACCCGCCGCTGGCATCTTCGCCGCAAGGTTGGCCGGACACTCTCGAATCTAACTGGAGGAAGTAATGACGGATAGGTCGGGACTGGAGGACGTCTGGCCGTTGTCACCGTTGCAGGAAGGTTTGTTGTTTCACGCCCTGTTCGATGAGCGCTCCCTGGACGTCTACACGATGCAGTTGATAGTTGATGTCCAGGGACCGCTGGATGCGGTTCGGTTGCGGGTCGCGATGCAAGCACTGATCAATAGGCATTCTTGTTTGCGGACGGCACTCGTGCTGGTTAACGATCCACCGGTTCAGGTAGTGGTTCGAGAGGCACGGGTACCGTGGATCGAGTGCGATCTGTCGGACCAGCCGATCGAGGATCGGTTGCGCCAGTCTGATCATCTGATGGAGAACGACCGGATCACCCGGTTCGATATTGAGACTCCGCCCTTACTCCGGTGCCTGCTGGTAAAACTGGACGAGGAACGCTACCGGCTGGTGCTGTCGGTGCACCACATTCTGCTGGACGGCTGGTCGCTTCCGTTGATGCTCGGCGATCTGTTCGCCCTCTATGCCTCGAACGGCGACGAGGCCGTCCTGCCGGCAGTGCGTTCTTACCGAGATCATCTGGTCTGGCTGTCTACCAGGGACTACCCGGCGGCATCCGCCGCGTGGTCTCAAGCGCTGGCAGGGATCGAGGAACCGACACTGCTCGCCACAGCGGACCCGACTCGCCGGCCGGTACTTCCCGAGCTGGTGGCCGCAGACATCTCCGATGAGCTGACTCCTCAGCTCATCACATTGACCCGGAGCCGGGGGGTGACGCTGAACACCGTGGTACAGGTGGCGTGGGCGGTGACGCTCAGCCGCTTGACCGGACGCTCGGAAGTAGTGTTCGGGGCGACCGTGGCCGGCCGGCCGGCCGAGCTGGCCGGCGTCGAGTCGATGATCGGCCTGTTCATCAATACCATCCCGGTGCGGGTGCGACTGGATCCAGTGGAGTCACTGGCCGACCTGCTGAGTCGAATCCAAACCGAGCAATCCTGCCTACTCGATCATCAATACATCGGGCTGGCCGAAGTGCAACGCGCGATGGGCCTCGGCGACTTGTTCGACACCCTCGTTGTTTTTGAATCCTATCCACTTAATTCCAGGCGGATGACCGAGCCCCTGAATAGCGCCAATATCACCCTTATCAAGTTCGGCGTACACGACGCGACACACTATCCGATCAGCCTTATCGCTGTTCCCGGCGCCCAGCTGCTGATCGAGTTGAAATATCGTCCGGATTGTTTCGACTCCGTTTTTATCCAGACTGTGACAGATCGCCTGGTGCGGGTGCTGGAGATAATGGCCACCGATCCGGAGGCTCGGTTATCGGCGGTGGATGTGCTGTCCGCCCAGGAGCGTCACCAGATCCTGGTGACCTGGAATGATACCGCAACCGAGGTGGACGAGGCTACGGTTCTTGACTTATTCACCGCTCAGGTCGCACGAACTCCCGACGCGATCGCGGTGCTATCTGGTGACGAATCGGTGACTTATTTCGAACTGAGTGACCGGGCTGACCGGCTGGCTCGCCGGCTAGCCGCCCGAGGGGCCGGACCGGAGCAAGTAATAGGGGTATGCCTAGAACGTTCAGTGAATCTGGTAGTGGCATTGTTAGGGATATGGCGGGCGGGAGCGGCGTTCGTTGCGCTGGATCCGGAATGGCCGTTGACGAGGATTGAACAAGTATGTCGGTCCTCCGCCGCGGTGGCAGTGTTGACCGGGGCGGTGACGGCGGGCATGGCCGCTACAGGCACGCTGGAAATTAACATCGAGAATCTTTTAAAATCCGATGAGAACAAGTTCGATCCGAATGGGAATCAGCTCGGCTTCGGGGTTTCGATGGATGCCCATAACCTCGCGTACGTAATTTTCACATCCGGGTCGACAGGAACGCCGAAGGGAGTAATGATCCGGCATGGCGCCATCGCTTCCCGCTTGTCCTGGCAACGAGATTTACTCGGTTTCGGGGTCGGGGATGCGGCGTTGTTCAAAGCCTCGATGGGTTTTGATATTTCGATCAATGAAATATTCTTACCGCTGGTGAGTGGAGCTCGACTGGTAGTGACCGAGCCCGGTGGAGAACGGGACATCGAGTATCTGCTGGAGGTGATCGAACGGGATCGGGTCACGTTCGTCTATCTGGTGCCCTCGGTGTTGGACCTGCTACTACAGCTTCCCGATTTCGGGACGCGAAGCTACGGTTTGAAGCACGTGTGGTGCGGCGGAGAGGCATTGGGCACAGAATTATTTGACCGCTTCCGAAAAGTCACAAATGCAACAATGTATCACGGATACGGGCCGGCGGAGGCGACGATCGGGGTGACCCATCAATTCTACCGCATAGGCCAGCCGCGAGACGGCGTGACGATCGGCAGACCGAACCCGAACACCCGAATATACCTGCTCGATAAAGACTTAAACCCAGTCCCCGTGGGCGTGACCGGTGAGTTGTACACGGGTGGGTTACTGCTCGGCCGAGGTTATATCAACGATCCGGCACTGACCGCCTCTCGATTCGTGGCCGATCCTTTCTCCAGTGGTGAGCGGATCTACCGCACCGGAGACCTTGCCCGCTGGCGGCCGGACGGTATCTTGGAATTCTGCGGCCGAGCCGATACCCAGGTCAAAATCCGCGGGATGCGAGTCGAAGTCAGCGAGATCGAAACCATATTGACACGCCATCCGCAGGTCACCCAGGCAGTGGTCGTCTCCCGGGAGGATCCGACCGTACCGGGGCCGGCCCGCCTGATCGGCTACGTCGTTCCGGAAAACCCCAACAGGGAGTTACTGGAAGAAGCCGAACACCAGCAGATCGGCGAGTGGCAGCAGATCTATGACACCCAGTACACCGAACTGGGCACCGCACTGCATGCCGAAGACTTCTCCGGCTGGAACTCCAGCTACGACGGCGAACCGATCCCGCTGGAACACATGCGGGAGTGGCGAGACACCACGGTCGCTCGCATCCGAGAATTGAACCCGACCCGCTTGCTGGAAATCGGCGTAGGAACCGGATTGCTGCTGTCCCGGCTGGCCCCGGACTGCGAGGTGTACTGGGGCACGGATTTCGCCGCTCCTATGATCGACAAAGTGCGTGCCGACTTGGAACAGGACGAAAGACTGCGCGACCGGGTGAAATTACGCTGCCAACCGGCGCACATCACCACAGGGCTTCCGATGAGCTACTTCGACACAGTAGTGATCAACTCGGTGGTCCAATACTTCCCGAGCGTCGATTACCTGACCAAAGTCATCACCGCGGTTCTGGAACTGGTCGCGCCGGGTGGAGCGGTATTCATCGGTGACGTGCGCCATCTGGGGCTGGGGCGCTGCCTGCACACCTCCGTCGCGTTGGCCAGAGCTGACTCGGATACGGATCCGGCCGAGCTGTACCGGATCGCCGAGCGTGGCCTGCTGCTGGAGAAAGAATTGCTGGTCGAGCCGACTTTCTTCGCGGCACTTCCGGCGATCCTGCCCGAGATCGCGGTCAGCGTCCGCACCAAACGCGGCCGCCACCACAACGAACTGACCCGTTACCGCTACGACGCCGTGCTGTACCGGCAGCCGGAGAGTCCAGTCTCCCTCGCCGACGCACCCAGCCTGGTGTGGGGCCTGGAGATCAACGATATCGAGGCATTGGGCAGCTACCTGCGTACGCACCGGCCAGATCTGCTACGGGTACGCCGAATACCCGATGCGAGGCTCGCCGCTGAACTTCCGGCGATGCGTGCGCTGGATGAGGGTGCCACGGTGGCTGACATCCTGAAGCTGGTGCGGGCCGAGGACGGTGGCGTCGAACAGGAAGGCCTCCACAAGCTGGCCGCTGAATCGGGATACCAGGTTCAGGTCACCTGGTCAGCTCTACCAGGCGACGGTCTCGAAGCCGTCTTCGTGGCGGATGACGGGACCGACACCGGGGTCCGGACCGATCTCTACCTGCCGGCTGACGCCGCCGGCCCGGTGCCGTGGTCCGGCTGTGCCAACTCCCCGACGGCAGCCCGCCTTACCGCCGCGTTGCCGCAGCAATTGCGGGAGGAGCTGAAACAGCAGCTTCCGGAGTACATGGTGCCCGCATTGCTGGTCACGCTCGACCGGCTGCCCCTGACTGCCAACGGGAAACTCGACGTCACGGCTCTGCCGGACCCGCAACCCCTGATCCGGCTGAAAGCCAGCCGGGCGCCGAGCTCAGCACACGAGCAGATCCTGTGCGAGCTGTTCGCCGAAGTGCTGACCCTGCCCGAAGTGGGTGTCGATGACGACTTTTTCGCTCTCGGTGGTGACAGCATCATCGCCGTCCAGCTGGTCAATAGCGCGCGGAAGCAAGATCTGTCGATCAACCCGAGGGAAGTGTTCCTGCATCGGACCCCAGCGGAGCTCGCCGCTCTGGTCGCGAACGAGCAGGCGACCCTCGTGACGTCGTCCGATTCCGGAGGAGTGGGGGCACTTCCCACGCTGCCGAGCGTGCAGCGCTTCAGCGAGGTGGCTGGTCCGATCGAGCGGTGCAGTCAATCATCGCTGGTGATGACCCCGGCCACGACCAGCTGGGTATCCCTGGGGGAGATCGTGCAGGCGGTGCTGGACCGCCATGACGGGCTACGGTTGCGGTTGACCCGCCACGCCCTCGGGTTGTGGTCCTGCGAAACGAGCCCTGCGGGGTCGGTTCGGTTCACGGACGTGCTGCGCCGGGTCGACGTGACAGGCATGAGCGAGGCCGCCTTGCGGACCACGGTCGCTCTGGAGTCCGACGCGGTGGCGAGCCGTTTGGACCCGGATGCCGGGGTGATGCTGCAGGCGGTGTGGTTCGATGCGGGCCGGACACACCGAGGCCGGTTGCTGATCGTCGCCCACCAGTTGGTGGTGGACGCGGCCTCCTGGCGGATTCTGCTGGCGGATTTCGCCGCCGGCTGGGAGGCGGTGCGCACCGGGCGACCGCCTCAGCTGGGCACCGTAGGCACATCGCTGCGCAGCTTTGCCAGGACTGTCGTCGACCAGGCACAGGAACCGGCCTGGTTGTCCCAGCTGGAGCAGTGGACCGAAACGCTGGCTCCGGGTGGCGAGTTGGTGGTGGGCGCCGGAGTGGGGGGAACGATGCGTGAAACCGGTCACCACCACCTCCGGATGTCCGGGGCGGAAACGATGACGTTGCTGGCTTCGTACCCGGCGGACGCTTCGACTGAGGTAACGGACGTGCTGGTGGCGGCGTTGCGGGTCGCGGTATCACGCTGGCACGAGCAACACGGTCGGGATGGCTGCGCGGATCTGCTGGTGGATCTGGAACGGTCCGGCAGGGAAGAACTCACCGCCGGGATGGACCTGTCACGCACAGTCGGCTGGTTGACCACCATCGCGCCGGTCCGGCTGCCATTCGCCCCGGACCCGGTCAGCGCGCTGACCATGGTCACCGAACGACTGCGAGCCGCCCCGGCTGGCGGTATCGGCTACAGCATGCTGCGGTACGCCAACTCCCAGGTGGCCTCGGTATTAGCCAGTGCCGCCCAGCCTCACGTGCGTCTTGGGTACCTTGAACGATTCGACATCGGCGAACAGGATGACTGGACTCCGGCCGCGGAGTCCGATGCAGCGGCCGTCGAGCCCGATGCGGAGAGAGGTTTCCCGTATGCACTGGTAGTCAACGTGATCTGGGTCGACACATCCGAAGGTCCGCGCCTGCAGGCCACCTTCACGCATCTCACCACAGTTCTGACCGCCGATGATTCCCACGAGATCGCCAACTTCTGGGCTGACGCCCTCCGGGAACTACTGCTTCGCACCGCTGTGGATGAAGATGGTGACACCCCACCTTCACCGGATCCAGATTCGCTCGCCCTGTCCAGCCCCCGTGGCAAGCAGCCCGCGATAATGTCGTCCTGGCCCGAACCGCTCCCGCCGATCACTCCTTACTGTGGCGATAACGTACTGCTCACCGGTGCCAGCGGATTTTTCGGGGCCTTCCTGCTGCGCGAGATCCTGACCCAGTACCCAGGCACTGTGCACTGCCTGGTGCGCGCCGATAGCCCGGCCCTGGCACGGGACAAAGTGCGTGCAAATCTTCGACACTACGGACTATCGGAAGAAGTCTTGCGCCAGAACAGGATCCGCGTCGTTCTGGGTGATCTGGCACGACCTCGTCTCGGTCTCGGAATAAGTGATTACAATCGCCTGGCCGATCAGATCGATTTGATCATCCACAATGGCGCATATGTTGATGCGCTGCATTCCTATGAAACAGTCGAAGCTGCCAATGTGGGTGGGACCCGAGCGTTGCTGCAGCTCGCAGCGACCACCTGGCGCAAACCGCTGCGCTTTGTCTCGACCAGCGCGGCTGCCGCCTACCGTCCCTCATCGGACACTGTGTCCGGCTATACCGAGAGCAAGTGGCGGGCTGAACAGGTCGTCCACGATGCGCGGAGCCATGGAATTCCGGCCGCCGTGTACCGGGTCCCCAGACTCGCGGGCGACAGCCAGACCGGAGTGGGCAATGACCGCGACGTCGTGTGGCGCACGATCCGCTGCATCCTGGATATTGGGACGGCTCCCGAGTTCTCGTTCTCCGAAGACTGGATTCCAGTCGATGAAGCGGCACGGCTGCTGGTGAGTCCCTATCCTGGCCCCGAACACGGCGGCTCGTTCATCCTCACCGCACAACATCAAGTGTACTTCACGGAGATCATTGAACTGGCTCGCCGGATTGGCCACCAGATCGAGTACAGGACAGTGTCGGAATGGCGCCGTGATCTCGTTGACCGATCTGTTGCGGAGTATGAGGTACTTATCTTGGCGCTAGGGCTTGATTCGGCCGACGACACCGATGATGAAGATACTCCGGCTGGACAGGAGAACACGTATCTCGATGGCTTCGTGCCGATCGTCGCACGCGGTCTGACCGAGCAAGTCCTGCTCCGGTACCTGAACTCGCTGAGTCCAGCCCACCGAGTCGACTGATCCGGAAGCGACCGCTACGTGGGCTGTGCATCTCCATGTCCGGTCGACGCAGGTTGTCGCACGACCGGACATGGAGCATGCTGGTGCCAGCGGGCTCACCGCGCTGCGTCACGCTGATCCCGACGGCTCAGCCGGTGGCTGTGGTGGCCGGATCGCCGTCAACGGCGGCGACGAGCTGCGGAACCAGACCTTCGAGCGCGACCGGCAGGCTCAGCACAGTGCTGAACGCGTAAGCAGCTCCCACCTGATCAGCGCCGATCAGAAAGATATCGCGTCCTTGCATTACGCTGCTAAGACTTCGATACAGTGGCTGTTCCTGGATGCGGCTCGCTCCGGCCTCGGTGTAGGAGATCCAGACCAGCGCGTCGGCCTCGAGGAGCTCGAGTTGCTCAGCGCTGATCTCGGCGTAGAACCGGTCACCCACCAGCTCGGCGATGCGCGGGGGCACCTCAAATCCCAGCTCGGTAAGGATCCTGGCCCGCGGATCCTGTGGTCCGTAGATCCCGAGACTTCCGTCACCGAAGTCGTAGGCGGCGATCGCGGTCGCTCCGACGAACTGCGGGTGTTCCGTACGTACCCGGGCAAATCTCGCTTCGACGCCGGCGATGAGCTCCTCGGCACGCTGTTGCCTATCTACGGCGCGGCCGATGCTTCGGGCCTGCTCCTGCCAGGGAGTGCCACCATCGACGAAGTCACCGGACTGCGCGACGGTCGGGGCGATCTGTGCCAGTTTCGGATACTCCTGCTCGGTGATCCCCCAGGACACTCCGACGATGAGATCGGGGCGCAGCGCGGCGATCTTCTCGTAGTTGAGCTCGTAGCTCAGGACCTCCGGGGTGGGTGCGTTACCGGCGACGGTGCGCGCCCAGGGCCACAGCGCACCCGGCTGCTCGCCGAACCACTCCCGGGTCGCGACCGGCGTGATCCCGAGCGCCAGCAGGAAGTCCTGCTCGGTCAGACCTACGCTGACCACCCGCTCCGGGACACCGGAGATATCGGTGCTGCCGTACTTGTGGCTGACGGTGAGGGAGAATTCCGTATCCGTATCCGTATCCGAAGATCCCGTGGCCGGGTCAGTGGACGAGCAACCAGCGAGCAACGCGGCCAGGCCCGCCCCCCCGATGAGGAGTTGCCGGCGAGTGGTGTTGTGGATGATCGGGGCAGAGCGGCCAAGCAAGGTGACAGGCATGGTGATGCTCCTTGTTCGAATTCCGGTATACCGGGCAATGTGTGGAGGGTGAGGTGATGGCGGGGACACCGGTGCGAGCAGGCCATCGAGGTCAGACACCTGTGACCAGGCGTTGCCCGACGAGTGGCGACAGACGCCACGAACACCTCCTACCGGATCGCCTGATCGAGGGACACCCGTTCAGGGGAGGCTACCCTAGAAATTAGGCAAGGCAACCCAACTTCATTTGATCATTTTCACCCCACTGCCGACTGGCAGAGACCCCCAACACCCCGAAGTACCCGCTACTCATGCGGGGATATGACCAGGTCGCCGCCGGTTTAGCGAGACGACGACCTACATCTCCGGCTGATCGGCAGGCCCGACGGCCTTTGCGGTCGCGGTGCCATCTCGGTGACCCAAAGTCACGATTTGACAACTCCCAGCTCTGAGGTCGACAACTCACCTGATCTTGCGGGTCCAGCTCGAAGTTCTTCCCCGCCATCCAGCCGCAGTCACGTGTCCGATCTTGCTGCTCTCGAACTCAGTGAACGACCGCAGCGCCTTCCCCAGCATGCCCAGAACGGCCAGCAGCAACGCCAACACGGTAGCGATCTCCGCACCCCGGGGACCTTTGGCCAGTAACCACCACGTTCCTGCCAACAGGGCGACAACCACCACCAGCCAGCCCGCTAACAGCAGGCGTTTTCGAGATCGTCTGCTGCGCACCCATATCACGCGGACAGTGTCCAATAGCCACGCTCGCGGGCTGCCAGAAGTACTGCGTAACTTCAACTTAGCCAGGGAACAAACCGTCAAGTAGCAAAGTGACCGGGAAGGGGTTGGTGGTGCGGAACCGGCCGGTGCTGGGGCCGGGGTCCTGGTAGCCGAATTCCGCAGTGAGGTGGCAGTTGATCAGTGTCATCAAGGTGTCGATGTCCACGATCCAGTAGTACGGGATGCCCGCGTCGGCGTACTCCCCGCGCTTGACCACATGGTCGATACGGTGTGAACCAGGAGAGACGATCTCGATGATGACCAGCACGTCGCAGGCGCGCAGGATGCCTCCGTCACGGCGTACCCGCTTGACGGCTATGTCGGGCACGACGATCAGATCCGGCCGACGGACGAACCCGGGTTTACCGCGCGGCGCAAGCTCAAGATCGACGTCGATGTCCGGAATTACGCGCAGACCCGCAGGAAGCTTTTCGTCCAGC
>JBOHHE010000322.1:0-22632 GCA_050700355.1 Pseudonocardiaceae bacterium | reverse complement strand
AGGGGGGTTGGTGGTGTGCCGGGGACGGTGTGGGCGGATCGTGAAGGGTAGAGCCGCAGAAAGGGGTAAATGGAGACGGGGATCTTCCACGATGTGGGAGTGCGGCCGTAGTGGTTAGGTGATCCCGTGGTGGGTGTGGCGAAGCTGTTCGCGTAAGGCGGTGTACCGGGCCTGCCCGGTGGGGGTGATGGTGGCCCGTCGCAGCCCGGCGGGGTCCGCGTCGGCCAGCGCCACCAGGCCGTTCTCCGCCAGCTCGGCGAGGGGATCGGCAAGGTAAGCGGGAACCGGGAGACCGTGGTCGAGGTAATAGCTGCCTGCATTCGCCACCGCACCGCCGCGCACTCGTCGAAGTGCGAGCCAGGCGAGCAGCTTCGGGTCGGGATCACTCAACCGGTCCTCCTCTCGTGGGGATCGTGGCGCGGAGGGGACGGGGGGAGGATCGCCGCCGCGCCACGATCAGCGTTGATCAGACCGGAGGTCGGGGGGCGGTTCAACATCGATCCGGACTGGCGAACTACGTCAGTGATATTCGCACTGGCCCGGGAAGTTGCGGTCGTGATAGCCACGGTGTGCAACGGCGTCACTACGGTGAGCCGATCATGTCGGCGTCACCGAAGGGGGTTTCTCAGTGATCACCACCGGGCGAACGAGCTGCCCACGCTGCGGGGCGGGGTTACGCCGTGGGCAGCGACCGGGCACGACGTGCGGCCCGTGCCGCAAGGCCGGGCCGGATCCCCGCCGCGACCTGCCACCCGGCTTCTACCTCCAGGACCGGATCGTGGCCGCGCTGGCCGGCTACGACTTCGGCGCCCTGTTCCGGGAGATCCGCGCCCACACCGGCTGGTCCCAGCAGACCCTCGGGAACCTGCTGGACCTGGACCAGTCCCGGATCTCCGCGATCGAACGCGGCGCCTCCTGGCTGTGCCACGTCCGGGTCGTCGCCCGGATCGCCACCGTCTTCGGGATTCCCGCTGAGCTGCTCGGTTTCTCCAATAGCGGGGTTACCCTGAGTCGGGCGGGGGCGACTGGGCGGAAGGGTGAGAACTGGATGCTCCGCAGAGACTTCACACAGCACATCGCCGGACTGGCCCTCGGCGCGGCCGGTGTGGCCGGGCTGGACATCGACCGGCTCCTGGCCCTGCTGCCCCAAGCCGACCCTGCGGGCTTTCGCCATGTCGGAGTGGCCGACGTGGACGTGATCGAGCAAGCCACCGCCGAGTTCGTCCGCCAGGACTTCGCCCACGGCAGCGGCCTGGTCCGCGACGCCGCCGTAGCGCAGCTGGGCACCGTGCTCCCGCTGCTGGGCGCCGAGGTCAGCTCTGAGCTGCGGCCCCGCCTGATGATCGCCACCGCGCGCCTGGCCATGCAGGCGGGCTGGATGAGCTTCGAGGTCCAGCAGCACGAGGCCGCTCGGCGGCTGTGGGTGATCACGCTGAATCTCACCCGTGCCGCCAATCACCCTCTTGGTGCAGATCAGACCGTCTACGTTCTTTACGACATGGCCATTCAAGCGGTGCACTTGGGACGGCCCGACGAGGCGCTCCAGCTGGTTCAGATCGGTCACGGCGTCGCGGCCGGTAGGTACCCTGTCTCCGAGTCCACCACGTGTGCCCTGGCGAACATCCAGGCCCGAGGCCATGCCGCTCGGGGTGACGCGGTGGCCTGCGACCGCGCACTCGGGCAGGCCGTCGAGCACTTCACCCGCATCGACCCGGCGAGCCGGGCGCCGTGGGGTGCGTTCCTCGATGAAACCAGCCTCGCCGCTCTCCAGGGTGCGGCGCACTACACGTTGGCCCTCACCAGTCGCGACCCGCGCGCCGCAGGCCGGGCGGTGCCGTTGCTGCGCCAAGCCGTGGATCACTTCGGCCCTGACTACGCCCGGCCCCGGGGGCTTTATCTCCCGGATCTCTCCGGGGCCTACGCGCTGGCCGGGGACGTCGGCACCGCCGTCACCATCGGCCACCAGGCCGTCGACGCCATCTCGGCGCTGTCCTCCCCCCGGGCCTACCACCGGCTCCGGGTCCTGAACACCGCGCTGGAACCCCTGCACACCAGCCCCGGTGTCCCCGACCTCCGCGCCCGCATCACCGCCACCGCCGCCTAACGGCGACACACTCGCCTTCGCGCGACCTCCGGTCAGTCCTCGCTTGGTGGGCTCGGGTCAGGCACAGTGCGAGCAACTGCTTCGTGGTAGATAGTGTGATCAGCGCGCAGGCCAAGCGCGACGACTTCGACTGTGGTCGGTCGCTCAGTCGGGGTAAGCCGGTAGACGATCCGGAACGGCTGTGGCCGCTGACCAGGCGCATCGAACCGCAGCCGGTACAGGCCGCTGAGATCACCTGAGATGCTGCGCTTGCCGAGCGCCTTGCCGCGTTGCCGGTGATGGGCAACGTCGTCGAGTGCGGCCAGAGCAGCGTCGGCTAGCTGCTCGTCTGCGACATTCAGCGCGAGGAGATCCGCCGGGGCGGCGGGAAGCCACGTGATCGCGTACGGGCTGCGCGTCAACGGTCTGTCAGCCACCTGCGGCGGCGCGCACCTCATCCAGGGTCGCCAGCACGTCGGAATGGTCAATTCGCTGGGCGCCGGAGTCCTCCAGCCGAACTCGAGTGGTGGCCAGGTCGAGCACGTCCTCGATTACTGGGGCGAGCTGACGCCACAGCTCCCACGGCACGATTACCGCCTGCGGGCGGCGGTGCGAGCCGAACGTGATCGGCTCCCCGGCCGCGCCGACTCGATCGAATGTCGCCGCGATCTGATTCAATCTCGTACGAGCCTCGTTTGTTGGCAGCACATCAGCCATACCCAAACGGTACCAGAATAAGTATCGATTACCGAGGCCGATCCGCTACCTCGTCAGCCAGCGCTGCCGCAACGCTGAGCCTCAGGTTCTCCGGGTCAGTTCATTACCTGGTCACGATCTCGATGACCTGCAGATCGGCATCGACACGGCCGAACTGACACTGTGACACGCTGCGCGCAGTAGCATTCCGGATCGGCGCTGTCACTCTGCCGTCCGTACGAGGACACGCTCGGACACACTGGAGCAGACCCTTTATGTCGAAGGCGCCCTGGACGCCCGGATGGCCCGCGATCAGTGGCTGGCCCGCTGGCGTGCCGAAGCCGGGGAGGTCGATCCCGAGGCCCTGGCCTACGCCCGCCGTGTCCTGACGGGCGAGCGGGTCGAGCGGCATCCGCAGGCGTCGTGAGCGGCAGGGTCCTGACCTCGTCGACCATCGTGGACATCGCCACCGACCGCTCCGTATACGGTCGGGCGTTCCTCGTGGCCGCCGTTGAACTGGGGATGACCTTTCCGACTCCCTCGACCGCGCTCCTGCAAGCATGGGCCACCGTTCCGGTGGAGGCGCGGGCGCTGCTGGAGTTGTTCCTGGACGCCCCGGCGGTCGTTGTCGAGGATCTCGATGCGTCAGTGGCCGGCCGGGCCGGCGTGCGTGCCCACCCGACGTACCAGGCCGGGGGCTTCGATATAGCCGCCGCGCACGCTGTGGACGTGGCGATCGCACGCGGGTTCCCCATCCTGACCGCGGAACCCGGCCCGCTCCGCGCGATCGACCCGGACGTGGAGATCGAGGAGCTGCCCGCCCGGCGATGACGCTGGCCGCCATGTTCCCAATCGCCTGCACGGTGGCGAGCAGCCCGAACGCCGAACCGCGCAGCTCCAGCGGCGCGAATGCGGCCACCGCCGCGTGCTCAGCGGTCTCCGCGCAGCCGATCCCGACCCCGGCCAGCACGAAGGCGATCAGCAGCAGCGCGATCGCCGGGCCGGACACCGCGAAGACCAGGTAGGCCAGCAGAAACGCCGTCACTCCCACGGCGGTGACCAGCAGCGGGCCCCGCCGGCCGAGCCGATCGGAGAATCCACCGGCCGGGAAGGACGCGACCGTAGCTGCGGCATTATACACCACATACAACGAGATCGCGATCTGCGTGGCGGTCGCCACGCCGCGCCCCGGGGTGAGCACGTCGGTAGCGCGCAGGATGAGCAGGGTCGCCGCGACATTGCCCACCTCGAACGCGGTGAACCCACGATCACCCGGCCCAGCCGGCCACGCAACACCGGACGCACCCGGAAACGGAGCTTCGTGCGTTCGGTGACCTTCGGGAGCTTGGCCTGCCGGATCGCATACATGATCGCTCCCGCCGCCATCAGCCCAGGAACAACCGAGATCAGGATCGCGGTCCGGATACTGAACAGCGACACCAACCCGAGCGCAAGCAGCGGACCGACGATCGCGCCGGGGTTGTCCATCGTGCGTTCGAACCCGTACGCGCGCCCGTATACCTCGGCCGGGACGACATCGGCCAGCAGCGCGTTACGGGCCGGGACCCGCAGCCCGCGGGCCGCCCAGGCCGCGCAGCACACCGGCCTGCACCACCGACGTCGTCGTGCCGATCAGCGCGGACAGGACGGCGGTGGCTGAGTAGCCCCCGACCGCGACCGTGCGCCGCCACCGCACATCATCGGCCAGGGCACCGCCGGACGAGTCGTTGTGAGGCACCCGAGGAGTGTCTCGGCCCAGCTCAGCCCTTGAGCTGGACGATGACCTCGTCGTCCGCGGATACGTGCCGGGCCGCTACCGTGCGGGCCATGACCCAGCCTGATCTCGAATTGCCGCAACCCGTGCGGCGGGTGATCGCCGCCGCCGTTGCCGAGGAGCGCCCGACGCTGGAGGCGTTCCTCGACTTCTACCGCGACACGGTGACACGCAAGGTGCGGGGCGTCTCCGAGGAGGATGCCCGCCGTCGGTTGGTGCCTTCGGCAACCACGTTGGGCGGGATCGTCAAGCATCTCCGCTTGGTCGAGCTGAACTGGTTCGAGCGCATCTTGGCTCAGATCCCGGACAGTGCGCTGCCGCCGGTGTCCTGGGATGACCCGGATGCTGGTTTCCGGATGGCGGCCGGGGAGACCGTGGACCAACTGATCGCCGACTACGACCGGCAATGCGAGCGGTCCAGACAGATCGCCGCGCGGCACGAGCTGGCCGACACGTCCCCGCACCGCGAGATCGGCGAGGTCTCGCTACGGTGGATCTACGTCCACATGATCGATGAGACGGCTCGGCACGCGGGACATGCCGACATTCTGCGTGAACAGATCGACGGCACCACCGGCTCCTGATCACCGAATACCTCCGTCCGCTCCCGGATTTTCTCGGCCCAGCTCAGCCCTTGAGCTGGGCGAGGGCATCGAGTAGCTCCTGCTCGCGCTGCGCGCTGAGGCCGGCGGGGCGCGCGCGGTGCAGACCCTGCGCACGTTCCCAGGCGAGCAGGTCGGCGAGGAGTTCCGTGCGGGGACGGTGGCGCAGCCCGGCCGCGTGTGCCGCCGAGCCGTCTCGGGCCGAGAACCCCTCCCACCTGGGCCCGCCGATCCACATCGGCAGCGACTCCCGGCCCATGTACTCGGTGACCCCCTGCTCGAGTAACCACGCCGACTGCGCCGTGACCACCGTCCCGCGATGTCCGCCGACAGCGCGGGACAGCTCGATCCACTCGTCGAACGGCACGATCGGGCCCACCGTGTTGTACGTGCCCGTGGTGCCCGTCTCCGCGGCGTCGAGCAGCCAGGCTGCGAGGTCTCGGACGTCGATGACCTGGGTCGGTGCGTCCGGCGTGGCGGGGACCAGCATCGGGCCAAGGGGATCCCGAGCGGCGCGGGCGACCCAGTAACCGCAGCGTCCGGTGTGGTCGCCAGGGCCGCCGATGAGCCCGGAACGGGCGATCAGTAGCCGGTCTCCGACCGCCGAGCTCGACGCCTGCTCGCATACGACCTTCGCCGGTCCGTACAGCTCGCGCTCGACCTCGTCACGGTCGGTCGCCGGAAGGAGCGGCGCGGTCTCGTCGGCACCCGGCGTCGCCTGGGAGGCGTAGACACTGCCGGAGGACACGTAGGTCCAGTGCCGCGTCCGCTCACCGAGCGCGGCGAGGGCACCGCGCACCATCCCCGGCTGCCACGACACCTCGACCACCGCATCCCAGTCGCGGTCGGCCACCCGGTCGTACGCCCCTGGCTCGCGTCGATCGGCGGCGACCAACGCCGCGCCGTCCGCCACGTCGCCGCTCTCGCCCCGCGCAAGGCAGGTCACTCCATGTCCCCGGTCGACCGCCTGCCCAGCCAGCTCCCGCCCGAGCCAAGCAGTGCCGCCCAGCACCAACATCTCCATAACGGACATGATGGCAGCGACACCGCAGAGAGGGGTCGAGCATGAAGGTCACGCGCATGAAGCTCCCTGTCACGCGCATCCAGGCGAGGAACTTCCGCTCCCTGGCCGGGATCGACGTGCGGCTCGGCCCGCTGAACGTGCTCATCGGACCAAACGGCTCTGGCAAGACCAATGTGCTCAACGTCCTGCGCTTCCTGGCCACGACGGTCCGCTTCGACCTGGCCGCGGCCCTGCACGAGTGGAACGGTTTCGACCACATCCAGCGCCAATCCGTCAAGCCCGGTGCCGTTGAGCTCATCATCCAGGGCCTCGTCACCGCTAACTCCAGCGAGAATGCACCCGACGAATACCGGTTGCGGCTGGCACGGCGTGGCAAGTCGATCTCACGCCAGGAGGAGTTCACCTTCCAGCCCAAGGGCGGCCGTGGACGGCGGATCACGGTCAGCGACGATCGGGTGACCATCTACGAAGACGAGCAGGAGACCTTCTCCCGCAGCCTGGCGAGCAGCCAGACAACCGGGCTCGCGACGCTGCCGAAGTTGTCCGACAGTGAGGGTGGGCTGGGGATCCGGAGTTTCACGGAGTTCCTGTCCCGGATTCTTGTATTCGAACCCGACGTCTCAGCAGCACGCCGGCCTGCCCGCGAATACGGCGCGACGATCACCCAGGACGCCGGCAACCTGGCTGATGCGCTGAACCGCATCAGGATGAAGGATCCGGATTCGTGGGAACTGCTCACGCAGGAGCTGGCACGCTGCCTACCGGGGCTGCAGAGCGTGCAGCTGGTACCGGTGGGAGGAGCCGCGAGAGCGGTGTCGGTGCAGCTTCGTGAGCGCGGTGTGGCCGTACCGATCGATCTGGCGGACGCCTCGTACGGCACCGTGCGGTTGCTCGCGTTGCTGGCGGCCCTGCATGAGCCGGATCCGCCTCCGTTCATGGCGATCGAGG
The DNA here is from genome assembly GCA_050700355.1 of Pseudonocardiaceae bacterium. Taxonomy (GTDB): domain Bacteria; phylum Actinomycetota; class Actinomycetes; order Mycobacteriales; family Pseudonocardiaceae. The sequence continues at coordinate 15,505 of JBOHHE010000322.1, read as the reverse complement.
AAATCGACCACGGCCTGCATCCTTACGCGATGGACGTGTTGCTCGACCGGTTGCGCGCCGCGAGCCGCCGGACCCAGATCCTCGCGGCGACCCATTCGCCCACGTTGGTGAATCGGCTACGCCCGGAAGAGATCATCGTCTGCGACCGTGACCCGGAAACCGGAGCCTCCCTCATTCCCGCCGCTTCGGCCGACGAGATCACCCGCGCCGTGCAGGCCTCCGACTGGGGTCCGGGAGAACTGTGGTTCTCGGGCGCCATCCGCGGCGTGCCCTCATGACGAGCAGCGCTCGCCAGAACAAGCCGGCAGCGGTGCTCGTATTCGGCGAGAGCGTGAACGACTCGCAGAGCATCATGCACTTGCTGATCAGCGCCAACACGTCGCTCGCCGGCCGGGTCCGGCCCCTTCGCCGCCCGGTGTCGCTGACTCGTGAGGCGAAGCCGGACGCCGTTCGCGACTGGGTCGACGAGTTGGGGCGGACAGTAAAGGCATTCGAGGCCAAACAACGGCCGCGTTGCAGCGGTGATCGTGCACCGGGATGCAGACAGCCATGATCCCGACGGTATGGTCGCAGCGGACCTTGCGCGGCAGCTCACCACGATTGGCGGACTGCCCGTGGTACCCGTACAGGCCCTCGAGGCGTGGTGGTTCTTGTTCCCTGATGCGGTCGAGGCGGTCCGGCCTCGTGCCTGGAAGGGCAAGCTGCCGCGCCAGCCTCGAGATGTCGAGCTCATCGAAGCGCCGAAGAGGGCACTCCAGCAGGCGACCAAAGATAGGCGAACGCCGGAGTACACGGAGTCCGACTCCCCGACGATTGCTGCTTACATCAGGGAGAAGTCGCTCGTCCCTCTCAGTCCGTGCAAGTCGTACGACCGCATGGTGACCCTGGCGACTTCTATTTAGCACTGTAACGACACCTGTGTCGGGCACCGTGCGGTGTGCCGTCGTGCAGGGCGAAGAACCTAGCGACCGAAGATCGTTAGGTGGCGAGGGGTGCGATTTCTTGTGTGCCCAGCCGGTAGTCGCGGGCGACGTCCTCAGCGGACTCACCAGCAGCCAGCCGGGACACGACGTCAGCAACCCGGATGCCACGACGCGCGAGGGTCGGTGTTCCCGAGCTGAGCCGTAGGTCGACGATCACATCGATCATCTCGTACCGCGAAAGGCGGATCTGTTCGACGTATCCTCGCCGGTAGGACACCGTGCGCAGAACGAGGACGTCGCCCCAATCAACTGGCGTGGCCGCCCCCGGACGCACTCCAGATGCGAGACGATGATCGGGCGGCAGCGCATCACGTGAGCGCTGCCTCTCTCTGTACGCCGCTGGCCTGCTGGTGGCGGTGGTGCTTGGGTTGGGGATGGTGGTGAGGATCGGGCACGTGCTGGTGACTCTGATACCGCTGGAGACGTCGTTGTCGATCCTGATTCCATCCTTTGGAGGCCCCTGAGATGACCATGACCAGCATCGACAGCGAGCTCGGACCGTGGCAGACCAGGTACGTGCTCGGATCATCGGCCTGGACCGCGAGTGGCTCAGCGCCGAGCTGGCGGGCCGCTACGAGCAGAGCGCGTCCCTGCGGGCACTGGTCGAGCTCACCGGCCAGTCCGGCGGATTTCCGGCACCGCCTGTTGTCCGAAGCTGATGTGGTGCTGCACTCACTGTGGGAGGGGTGAGTGGCCCCGATGATCGCGAAACATGCCGGTGATCCGGCGCGGGATGAGTGGCGTGCGTTGCACTTGATCCAGGAAGGCGCTGTGACCAAGGTGGCCGGGGTCTATCTCCATCACGATCGTCCGATCCCCGCCGAGCTCGTGGCGGTGTTCGGCGAGATCGCGTGGGCGGGGTGGCTGTCCCTCGCCGAGGGGGACCCGTTGTGGGATCACCGCCCCGTCAGCCTGACCGACGCCGGGGCGGCCCGGCACGCGGCCCTACGCAAGCGGTACGCGGAGCCTGACCCCCTGTTCGGCGCGATCCCGACCTCCTCCGACGCCCCGAGCGGCCACCGGCATGACGCCCCAGCTCCCGGCGGCGAGCCAGGCACCTGATGATGAGCGACCCGTCACTTCATTCGCGCGGTGATTAACCATCCGAGGCAGGCCCGCGCAGGGCAATGACGTTGGCGGCTGGTTGCGATCCTCGCCCGGTCTGAAGACCGGGCGCTGCAGATGACGGATGATCTAACCTCCGCCCCATGGCGGTTGCGGTCTTCGCAGCTTGGTCTCCAGCGTGGGCGCGCAGGAGGAGCTGGAGCATCTCCTGAGCTTTGAGTCGCTCTCGGATAGATCACGATCTTGCGTCGTCCGTCACCAGCTGGCGCGATCTGAGCAGCCGAGCAACCAATATCCGTCCAGCGAGTCGTTAGGGGCCTTAACGCTTCACTGAAGAGTGCTACTGTGTGCCGCCAGGCAGTCGGATGATGGGTGCGGGTGAGGATGCTGTTAGCGGGACGGGGAACGGTCCGATGGATCGTCATAGCTGTCCCGTTGGTCCTCGTTGCGATCTTGTTCTGTCTGGTGATCATGTGGGGCATCGTGATGCCTGGCCGATATCGCCATGCAGAGAAGAGCAGCAAGCTCATAGCCGACCTCATCATGGCCTTGGTTGGCGACAGTCTTCAGGATGCGCCCGGCGCCCGTGCTCACATGTAGTTGTCAGCAGCCTTCGGGGGGTTCATCGGGGCTGAGGATCGCAATAGTGATGCGTGCAAGCAGCGGATCTGCCCCGCGCGCGAACACTGGCTGGGGGAGATCATCTGCGTGGTGATCTCCCCCAGCCTCCGTCACGGCACTGGCTGCTGTGGGTTTTCTCGATCGCGGAGATCTGTCGGTGGGCTCTCGTATGCTCCACAGCTCGTGGTGGTTGTGATCTTCGGAAGGGTTTGCCGAGCAGTGTCACGGAGGTTTCATGGCTGGCGATGTATCGAGCGTGTGGGGACACAGTGTGAATAAGGAGGGCCGTCGGCACGCTCTGGTCGACCATCTGCGGGATACGGCCGAGCTTGCCGGGCGCTTCGCTGAGCCGTTCGGTGCCGGACATATCGCGTGGTGGGCGGGGCTGCTCCATGACGCGGGCAAGGCATCGTGCGCGTGGCAGGAGGGTTTGTTACGCGTGGAGGGCACAGACAAGCCGGTCGGCGTGGAGCACAGGCTGCTCGGGACTCGGCTCGCTCGTGACCGAGGTTTGGGCAAACTTGCCCTGGCGGTGCAGGGGCACCATGGCGGTCTGACGTGCCCTCGGGATATCTCCGATCGGTTGGCCGAGCTCTCGCCTGCCCGCCTTGACCAGCATGAGGATGCCGAGCGCAGGCTACGGATGCTGCTGCCGGAGTTGAGCCTTGCGGAGAAAGTGCCATTACCAGCGGAGTGGGCGGCGGAGCCCCTAGTGGCCGAGATGGGCCTGCGGCTGGTGTTCAGTGCCCTGTGTGACGCGGACTTCCTCGATACCGCTGCGCACTTCGCGGGTGCGTCGAAGCCCGCTGTGCGCGCGGACGTTGACTTCGCCGCGCTGCTGCACCGGTTTGAGACAGAGCGAATAGCCCGGCTGGCCCACCGAGGCTCGCGCTCCGCGATGGACGCCACGCGCGAGCAGATCTACCAATCGTGCGTGGCGTTTGCGTCGTCGGCGCCGGGGATTTTCCGGCTGCCAGCCCCGACCGGGTCGGGTAAGACGTTGTCGTCTGCGGGGTTCGCTCTACATCACGCAGCGCGATATGGGATGCGGCGGGTGATCGTGGCCGTCCCGTTCTTGACGATCACCGAACAGAACGCCGCCGTCTATCGGGACCATCTGGACGACCAGTCTCCCGGCGGTGACCGGGTGGTTCTGGAGCACCACAGCCAGGTCGACCTGGACAGCGAGGATCCTGCCCGTCGTTGGGAGCGATTGGCGGCAGAGAACTGGGACGCCCCCTTCGTTGTCACCACAAACGTGCGGTTGTTCGAGGCGCTCTTCGGCCGTAAACCGGCGGCAATGCGGCGGGTGCATCGCTTGGCTGGTGCGGTCCTCGTGCTGGACGAGGTGCAGGCGCTTCCGCATCGTCTGCTGGTGCCGATTCTGGACGCCTTGCGTACGTTGGTCACGCACTTCGGCACTACGGTCCTGCTCAGCTCGGCCACCCAGCCGGACTTCTGGCACCTCAGCCCGTTTCGTGACCTGGACAGCACCGAGATCCTCGTGAAGCCCCCCACCCGAACCCCTGCACGCCGAGTGTGTTTCGAGTGGCGCACTGATCCCAGCCCGACCCTGCATGAACTCGCCGCCGAGGCAGCCGGCTACCCGCAAGCTCTGGTCGTCGTGAACACGACCGGCAACGCCGCCCAGGTGCTGGAGTGCTGGCGTGGTCAAGTCAACGAGGGTGTGGCCTGGCACCTGTCGACCCGGATGTGCCCGGCGCACCGATACCGGGTACTGGAGACCGTCCGGTCACGTCTCGCCGATGGCAAGCCGACGCTGCTGGTCTCCACCCAGCTCATTGAGGCCGGGGTGGACGTGGACTTCCCGGTCGTCTATCGCGCCTTGGCGCCAGCGGACTCGTTGCTGCAGGCGGCTGGACGGGCCAACCGGGAGGGGAACTTGCCCCAACCAGGAAGAGTGATCATCGTCGATCCACCGGACGGCAAACAGCCACCTTCTTACTCAGCGCTGGTCAATGCGACTCGGGTCCACTTCGGACCGGATAAGGCCAATCCGGACAACTCGGACGTGTTGCGAAATTATTACCACGACGTGTACGGGTCACTGAACCTGGAGAGCGACGACCATGTGGGAAAGCGCATCCAGGCATCCCGGAAAAGCTTCGATTTCGCTGCGGTGACTGACGGTCCCGCAGATCCCGCCACTCAGATCCGGGACCGCTCGGCTGCGTTTCGAATGATCACTGATGAGGGGATTGCCTTGGTGACCCCGAAAGGCGGAGCAGATACCGAGAAGCGTCAGATGGTGATGGCATTGCTGGCCAAGATCCGCTCCGAGCCCGGCCGCCCGGAGGCGTCGGCGCTCCGGGAACTACGGCCCTACATCACTACCGTGCATCGATCGGCGTTGCGGCAACCGGGTGTGCTTGCCCTGATGGAGCCGGTGCTGGGTGAGCGCGGCCAGCCCGGATCGCTGGCGGAGTGGATCGGGGAGTACGACGACGACACCGGAATAGCCCTAGACCCGCATTGGGAGGAGTTCACGTGCTGAATCCGAACGAGTCCTTGCTGCTCGCGCGCAGCCCCGAAGGAGATCCGCCGTTGAAGGTTCAGGTGAGCGGACCGACGGCGTTGTTCTCCCGGCCAGAGCTGAAGGTCGAACGCGTCACCTACCCGGTGATGACGCCCACCGCTGCCCGGGGTGTCCTGGAAGCGATCTTCTGGAAGCCGGAGATGCGATACCGGGTCGTGGCCATTGAGGTCCTGTGTCCGATCCGGCAGTTCAGCATCCGCCGTAATGAGACCTCCGCACTGGTTTCGCTGGACTCCGCCCGCCGCGGTACACGAGTGGATACTGTTGCGCACCGGGATCAGCGCAACGCGGTTTGCCTGCGTGATGTCGCCTACCGCATTCACGCCCATGTCGAACTGGCCGAGCATGCCACCAAGCCGATCGCGGCGTACCGGGACCAGTTTCGGCGCCGGGTCAGCCGGGGGGCGTGTTACCACCAGCCCTACTTGGGCACCCGGGAGTTCAGCGCCGACTTCGTCGAAGTCGACGAGAGCCCGCGCTGGCTCCACAGCGAAGACCTCGGCGTCATGCTGCACACCATCCACCACGGACCGCCGATCCGCATGGAGTGGTTCACCGCGCGGCTTGATTCCGGCGTACTGCACGTTCCAGCGCGCGGCATCGAGGTACCCGCCGCAGAGCCAGGGAGTGCCTGATGTTGCTGCACCGACTGGTCGAGTACGCCCGCGCCGATCCGCGCGCCACTCCACCGTTCTATGCCACTAAACCTGTGCGCTGGGTCGTCGAACTCAACCCGGATGGGTCCCCGGCCTCCCGGTACCTCACGGACCTCGCCGACCCCGGTGACCGCGCGCGGCGCCACGGAACGCAACGGATGGTGCCCTTGGTGCAACGCTCAGGCACCGCCAGCCAGCCCATGCTCGCGGTCGACACGGCCGAGTACGCACTGGGCCGGGCCACGGACGACAAGCGTGCTGCCAAAACTAAGCAGTACCACGCGGCGTTCCGGGAGCTGATTGCCCGCTGGCAGGACAGCGGCGGTGGTCCTGCCGCCACAGCACTGCACCGTTTCTTCGCCGACGGCCATTCAACTAAGATCCCTGATGAACCGAGCCTGGTCGGCACTCACCTGGTGGCCTTCCGCAGCAGCGGGCAGTTTCTACACGACAGCGATTCAGCTCAGCGATTCTGGGCCAGTGAAGCCGGAGCACGCAAGAGTAGCACTCGCTCCGGGCTGTGTCTGGTATGCGCACAGGTGGGGCCGCTACTCAAAACTATTCCGCAGCAACTGCCCACTCGGCTGGTCCCAGGGGCCAGCAATAACGCCGCGCTGGTCAGCCTCAATAAGGTGACCCATGTTTATGCACTCCAGGAGCAGCTTGCACATACCCCGATCTGCCCGGCCTGCGGGCTGTTGTTGATGAGCGCACTGGAGACGTTGCTGGCAGGCACCTCAAGCACCACACTCCCAGGTCAGGACTCCCGCCTGGCCTGGTGGACCAGCAACCGGTCGGAATTCGATCTCGGTGCCCTCGATGATCCCGACGACCCCGCCCGTGTCGCCGACTTGCTGGGCAGCCCCGCACGTGGCAGGCGCTCTGACGTCGACGATCTGTCGATGTTCTGCGCGGTCGCGGTGGGCGGCAACATCGCCCGGGTCGTGGTGCGGGAATGGATCGAACAGCCGCTGCCACGAGTGAGAGATTTTCTCCAACTCTGGTTCGACGATCACGAGATCGTCGACGTCTGGAGCGGCGAGGTCCGCCGACTCCGAATCAGCCGGCTGGTCACCGCCAGCGGACGCTGGATCCCAGGCCGCGATCAGGGACGAGGCCGGTACGCCAAGCTCGGCGCATCGGGAGCTGATCACCCCGAGGGTCTACACCACGCGCTGCTGAGCGCCGCGCTGCTCCGCAAACCTCTCCCGCCCAAGCTGCTCGCCCACGTCGTCCACCGGGTACGCACCGACGGGCGACTGGACACCGAACGAGCTGCCCTCATCCGCCTCGCGCTTCGCCGCTGGCACGGTACCCCGACTCCGGAGGCATACATGCCAACTCTTAACCCCGACCTTCACCAGCCCGCTTATCTCTCCGGGCGCGTTTTCGCCGTCCTGGAAAGTCTGCAATACACCGCCGGGAAGGCCCGCGGTGACGAGACGCTCAACGTGTCCTTCTCCGATCGATACTTCGTCCGTGCCGTCACCAGCCCCGCGGTCGCTCTGGTCGCGGGCCGCCGCGACGCCCAAGCCTGGCTCAAGCGACTGAACCGGGACCGTGAGAGCTCGGCAAGGTACTACCGGAAGCTCCTCGACGAGCTGTTCTCTCTCCTCGTCAAGGCTGGGGGCATTCCCCACGGAGCGGTCCTCGCCGATCAAGCTGCTTTCATCCTCGGCTACCACCAGCAAAGCGCCGATCTGCGTAAAAGGCCGGACTCCGCCGGTACCTCCGACACCACCCCCACTGAACCCGACTCCACCGACCCTGAGGGAGAATCCGCATGAGCATCCACCTCGACCCCACTGTGCGCCATGACGTTGTCCTGTTGTTCGATGTCACCGACGGCAATCCCAACGGCGATCCCGATGGCGGCAACCAGCCTCGCACCGATAGCGAAACCGGCCACGGCCTGGTCACCGACGTCGCGCTCAAGCGGAAGATCCGCGACGTTGTGCCCGAGATCAAAGTGGGTGACCCACGTTATGGGATCTTCGTTGAGGCGGGGCATGCTCTCAACACCCGGATCAAGGAGGCGCTCACCGCCACCGAGAACAGCGAGGACGCGCAGCGGTGGTTGTGTGAGCACTACTTCGACGTACGGATGTTCGGCGCTGTCCTGAGCACCGGTAAGGCCGCCGAGGGCAGTAAGGCGCGGGGCGCGGGACAGGTGCGCGGTCCACTGCAGGTCACTTTCGCTCGTAGCCTGCACCCTGTTCTGCCCACCGACCACGCCATCACCCGAGTTACCCAGACCCGCCAGGAGGACATCGACAAAGGCGAGAGCACCGAAATGGGGTCGAAGTGGACTGTGCCCTATGGGCTATACCGGGCACACGCCTTCTACGCCGCCAGCCGGGGTGGCCGCACCGGCGTCACCAGCAAAGACCTTGACACCCTGTGGACAGCGCTGAGCACCATGTTCGACCATGACCGCTCGGCTACCCGAGGCGAGATGAAGCTGTGTGGCCTCTATGTGTACAGCCATCCCAACGCTTTCGGCGTCGCCTCTGCTTACCAACTCAGCCGCCGAATCCAATTCGACCTCATCGATGTAGACAAGCCGCCCCGACACTTCACCGACTACAAGCGTCTCGTTGGCCACGGTGAACTACCCGAAGGCGTGACTCTCACGACGGTGGTCGATCTGTGGTCGTGACGGAGGCAAGCGATGATGTGGAAGGCGGTCTGCGCAGCATTCCGCTCTCCGCGCTCGAACACGTCCGCTACTGCCCGCGGCAGGCCGGTTTGATCCACCTGGAGGCCACCTGGTCGGACAGCGTCGACACGGTTCGGGGTGACTTGGCCCACAACAGCGTGGACATTCCCGGTGTCCGTCACCGCCGAGGCGTCACCGTGATCCGGGCGTTGCCGGTGTTCAGCCGCCGACACGGTGTGCACGGCGTGTGCGACCTAGTCGAGATCACCGGAAGCCGGGCGACACCCGTGGAATACAAGGTCGGCCCGTACCGGCCTGGTGGACCCGCCGAGGTTCAGCTCGCCGGCCAGGCATTCTGTCTGGCTGAGGCTGGTTTCGAGGTGCCCGACGGCTACGTCTACTCGGCCGCCGACCGTCGTCGGCACCAGGTTCTCATGTCCGAAGAGTTGTTCCATCAGGTACGGCAGGCCGCTGACGCGATGCGGACGATGTTGGCGGACACTATCCTGCCCGCCGCTCAGCATGACCGCCGATGCCGACGCTGCTCCCTGCGTGACGACTGCCTGCCCGAACTCACCGAGCGGAGAAGCACTACGGCAAACCTCTTTACGCCACGTCCGCTAGGAGTCTGGCGTGATTGAGCTCCTCAACACCATGTACGTCCAGACTCCGGGAACGAGCTTGCATCTGGACGGTGACACTGTTCGCATCTACCATCCGGAACAGACCGATCGGAAGATCCTTCCGCTTGCTCGGATCGACCACATGGTGCTGTTCGGCGGTGTCACCATTACCCAAGAACTCCTGCTGCGCTGCGCCGACGACCAGCGCAGCGTGAGCTGGCTGACCGGATTCGGGCGCTTCCGCGCCAGGATGGGTGGCCCGATTGCGGGTAATCCCCTGCTTCGACGGGCACAGCACCGAGCGTATGAGAATTTGGCCAGCTGCCTGGCCATCGCCCAGCGGATGGTCGCTGGAAAGATTCACAACGCCCGGCAGGTGCTGCTGCGCGCAGCCCGCGACACGACGGGTAACCGGCAGGCGATCCTGCGTGCCGCCGCCCAACGGCAAGCCGAAACCCTCACCACCCTGGGGCAGACCAGTGATCTGGATACGCTCCTGGGTGCCGAAGGCACTGCGGCCCGCGATTACTTCGCTGCTCTCCCCGCCATGTGTGTACATTCCGGTGAGACTTTCTTGCGCACCCGCCAGCCTCCGACCGATCCCGTCAACTGTTTGCTGTCCTTCTTGTACGGCATGCTGCGCGTGAGCGTGCACGGCGCGCTTGAACAGGTCGGTCTGGACCCATACATCGGCTACTTGCACGGCGTCCGTCCCGGTAAGCCAGCATTGGCCTTGGACCTGATGGAGGAGTTCCGGCCACTGCTGGCTGACCGTTTGGCGTTCACCCTGCTCAATCGGCGAGAGCTTGGCGACAATGACTTCGAGCTACTGCCCGGTGGAGCCGTGCGGCTCACTGAGGATGCCCGTCGGATAGTGCTGAATGCATGGCAGCAGAGCCGACAACGACCTTGGCCGCACGCTCATCTGGGTCGTGAGGTTCCTGCCGCGCTACTGGCCCTCGTGCAGGCCCGGCTGCTCGCTCGTCACCTACGCGGTGACCTAGACCAATATCTGCCATGGACGGTGAGCTGAGGTGGACTTGCTCGTCACCTACGACGTGGAGACCGCCAGCCCGGCTGGCCAAGCGCGCCTGCGTCGTATGGCCAGGGTCTGCGAAGCGTATGGCCATCGTGTGCAGAAGTCTGTCTTCGAGGTAGTCTGCCGAGACGCTGACAAGTTGCGTCTGATCGCCGCTCTCAACGCCGTAATCGATCCAGCCCAGGACAGCGTGCGCCTGTACCGACTCCCCGCGCGAGCCCTCGACGACGTTGAGTGTCTAGGCCGTCCCCGTGACATCGACCCGCGCGGCCCTTTTGTGATCTAGGAACCCCAAGCAGACTAGGATCTCCCAGAAGGTTCCGAGCTCGAACTGGCAGAAATCCGGCATATGTCCGCCGTCAAGCCTCCCAACCGTCAGGCATATGGCAGGCTTACCCTGCTCACGAACCCCCAGCACCGGCTCTTCGGGGCCGGTGAGGATCGCAACAGTAACTCGGTCACCGGTCTTTTCCTGTCTCCCAACCAGCACCGGCTCTTCGGGGCCGGTGAGGATCGCAACAAATTGAACTTGACGCGGAAAGCATCCGATTCGGCGCCAGCACCGGCTCTTCGGGGCCGGTGAGGATCGCAACTACTCCCCGGCGCCTGACCCAAAATCGAGTCGGGTACGGTCAAACGGGGCTACCGGCTCGGCGTGGCTGTGTGGCGGAGCCGGGACGGGGGAAGCCGCGCTCAGGCCGCGGGTTCGAGAGTGACCTTGTAACCGAGGGCTTCGAGTTGAGGGATGTGGTTGCGTTTTGCGATCCGAGCCGATGCGGTGGTCGTAGAAGTCGGAGCCCAGATGGGCCGCAGTGGGAAACCGGGACATTTCTATTCCGACCTCAGCGATGATCACCCGGACCGCAGTGATCCCCACCCCGGGAATCTCATCATGCTTGTCCACCGTCACGGCGAAAGGGGCAACCATCTCCTCGATCGTGGCGTCCGAGCTCGGCGATATCGGCGTCCAGCCCATCTACTCGGGCCAGCATCTTGCCCAGCATGAACCCGTGATGATCGGTGAAATGCCCGGTGAACGCCTCTTGCAGGACCCCGAGCTTGGCGCGCAGCCGCCCCCGGGCCAGTTGCGCCAACGCCGTGGGGTCGCTCTGCCCGCCGATCAGCGCGGCCATCATTTCCCGCCCCGAGACCCCGAAAATGTCGCTGGCCACCACACTGAGTGTGATCGGGAATCCTCCAGCAGCTTCTCCTCCCGTTGCTTCTCCGCGGTCCGCACCCCCACCAGATCAACCCGATACCGGGTTACATCCCGCAACCGGCGGATCGGCGGCGGCACGAAACTGGGCCGGATCATCCCCCGCTCAGCGACCTTACACAGCCACACCGCGTCCAACTTATCCGTCTTCGGCCGACTCGGGCAGATGCTTGACATCCTGGGCCTCTAGCACGTAGAACACCGGCTTCCAGTAATCCGACGTGGACTCCATTACCACCCGGCTAATCCCCAGCACCCGAGATGATCGGCCATCCCCAGCAGCGAGCGGGTCATCATGGAGTAGGTCACCACCTCCTGGCACCGCCGTCCCGGCTTGCTCTCATGCCGAACCCGAACACAGCAGACCACCTCGGCCTTGCCGATATCCAGCGCCGCCACCCGAGCCACAATCTCCCCGTCCTGTAAATCTTCCCCCAGCATCGCAGCCTCTCTTGCTCACCGAACACACGACCAACGACTGCTCGCGGAGCTACGAGGGGTCAGGCGAATCTGATCCGCGTGCTCGAAGCAACACCGAACAGCCCATCAAGGCAGCTCCCCGCTCCCGACCAAGCCACAACCTCACGCAGACCAAGAAGCACCGACGTCAGTAAGCGCAATGGACTGGCGGACGTTGCGCGCTCGGTCGTCCTCGGTGCGGGCGTTGCGTCCGATGTTCGACGTCATCCGGCCCGTCTGCGACAGCAGGTAGCTGGCATAGAGTCGGTCGCCCGCCGTCATGGCCGGGTCGAGTTCTTTCAGGCTGGGCGCATCCAGCCGGGCCTGAGTGGTCGGTCTGGCCTGGCATACTGCGTTCTGGATCAGACATCGCCCCATGGACATCGCTGAGGACGTGCCATGGCCATGCCGCTGCACGACCCGGGATCGTTGATGACCCTGGACGAGTGGGTCGCGCTGCCGGAGGACAACACCTACCGGTACAAACTTCAGGAAGGTGTTCTGCTGGTGTCCCCGCAGGCTGCTCGTCGCCATCAGCTTGCTGCCCAGCGCCTGGCCCAGCAGCTCGACGGGCAGTTGCCCGCTGACTGGGAGAGTGTTCTTGATATGGAGGTGGTGGTTCGCGCCGAGCCTCCCCCACCGTGCGGGTGCCTGATGTTGTGGTGACGCGGGTCGGCGGACCCGAAGGGCGGCTGGCGGCACCGGATGTACTGCTCGCTGTGGAGATCATCTCACCGGGGTCGCGCAGCGTGGACCTGCACCTTGAACCGTACGAGTACGCGGAGGCGGGAATCCCGCATTACTGGATCGTCGACCTCGACCCGCCTGCTCCCTCAATCACGGTGTTCCACTTGGGCGCACCGCATGACGGCTACATCAAGGCCCCGGCGACGACCGACGAGCTGATCACCACCGTGCCGTTCACCCTGAGCATCGACATTCCCGCGCTGGTCACCCGCCGCTCCTGATTCGGCACCCTGAGCGCCCCACCAGCGGTCAGAGGGCTTTTCCTGCTGGTGGCGATGGGTGGTGTGGGTGAGGAAGTCGGTGATGCGCTCGTCGAGTTCGGCCAGAGGTGGGGAAGCCGACCGCAGCGGGCGCACCTGCCGTTGCAGGATGCGCAGCCCGTCCAGGGCGCGGGTGGAGCTGACCTCGGCGGCGGTGCGCACGGCGTTCCGGCCGTGAGCGGCGGCCTGTTCCAGGTCGCGGCCGAGGAGATGTTGGGCCGGAAGCGTTCGTAGTGGCGTTCGGCCGTCAGCACCGCCCGGCGAGCCGCACCGATGTCCCCGAGGAGGCCAAGGCCGTGCCCTTCCGTCACATGGAGTTGAGCGGCCAAGGCGGGGCGAGCGCGAACAGCGCCGGTTCGGCGAAGGCCGCCGCGCTGAACACCGAACCCAGCAGGAGCTTGCGCCAGTACGGTTGGCTGTCGTCGAGCATCCGCCGCACTGAGGTCGTGTCGGTGCCCAGATGGATTCCCTCCCTGGCTCCTGCGGCGACCACCGCACGGCCCAGCCCGGCGTTGCTCATCTCCGCCTCGTCCAGCAGCACCCGCAGCGCGGTGTTCTTCTGGGCGGTGTTCGTGTCCTGGCCGCTCATCGCGACTCCTACCCCCTGCACTCGTCCGGTTCCCGATAGTGGTCGCGATCCTGGACTCCACACCCGATCCTTGGGAAGGATTGACGACGAAGTGCGACCCCAGGGTGACTTGTGGACCGGACGCCAGACAGTTCACCATCGTTGCGGCGCTCACCGCTCCCACGGCGTGTGGGGCAGCTGTGGTTCCGAGTGTGGTAGATGAGAGAGGGCAATGAAAATCGTCTACAAGATTACCTATCCGAATGGAAAGATCTATATCGGCAAGGATTTAACCGGTACTCTCAACTACTTTGGGAGCGCTAACAGCCGGCTCATCGAACACGACTTCACTCGTGAGCAGCAGCGAAATTTTGTTGTTCGCAAGGAGATCCTCTGGGAGTCGGAGGACGCACTCGATGTTGAGGTGAGCCGGGTAGAGATCGAGTTCATTCGCAAACTTCGATCCAACGATCCGGATATCGGCTACAATCGGTGGCCGAAGTTGAGGAGCGCAATAATAAGCTCGGATACCGACAAGACCGGCCGGCCGCCGAGGGATACAACATGGGGGCCTCAAAGTAGCGAGTGAAATAAACCGGTTCGGTGGCAGCGCCCAGCTTTCGGACCAGTGTGGTCTCGCTGCCTGACACCACCCACGCTCGCACCCTGGTGCTCGCCCGCGACACCGGGACCACCCTGTCCGGACTGGTCGATGCCGCGCTGAGAGCCGAGCTGACCCGCCGTGACGTGGCTGACCACGTCGCGATGCTCGCCGCAGCCGAGGATCCCGCCCGACTGTCGATCTGCGCTGTGGCTGCGGCGTCCAGGGCACGTCGGTAGCCGGGGTCGAACTGGGGCTGGTCCTCGGGCAGGATCGCTTCCCGCAGCTCGGCGGGGGAGGCATCCATGTAGGGGATCTTCGCGACTGCTGCGGTGGTCATCGGCTCCTCCTCGGGGGCTTGGTCGAGTATCGGGGACAGTTCGGGTCCAGGGGCACCATCGGAGGCTCCTCCTGCTCAGGGTTTGCGGGCGACCCCGCACAGGGCGTCCACCTCAGCGGGCAATCCCCAGGGTGTGGCGTCACACCGCCACCGGGACACTGAGACCACCCCCGGTTCCAGCAGCTCAAGGCCGTGGAAAAATCGGGCGATCTGCTCGGGGGTGCGCAGGCGGTACGGGTCACCGTGTTCGGCGCGGGTCGTCTCGGCGGCGGTAGCGGCCGCCGGAGCCACGACGTTCGTGCCGTCCTCCACCACCAGGTAGCTGCCCGGTGGTAGCGCGTCGACCAGCCGGTCTCTGACGGCGTACGCCTCATCGTGGTCCAGGACATTGCCCAGGATGCCGAGCATCATCAGGCCGATCGGTTTGGTGAAGTCCAGGGTGCGGGCGGCTTCGGTGAGGATCACGTCAGGATTCCGAACGTCGGCGTCGATATAGTCACAGGCCCCTTCGGGAGTGCTGGTCAGCAGAGCGCGGGCGTGCACCAGCACCAGAGGGTCGTTGTCGACGTAGACGATCCGGCACTGCGGGGCGATCGCCTGGGCCACCTGGTGGGTGTTGTCGACGGTGGGCAACCCAGTGCCGACGTCCAGGAACTGCCGGATGCCCGCCGTACCGGCCAGGAACCGGACCGCGCGGCCCAGGAACACCCGCGAGTGGCGGGCGATGTCGACAATGCCCGGGTAGAGCCTGCGAACCTCATCACCGATCTCCCGGTCGGCGGGGTAGTTGTCCTTACCGCCGAGCCAGTAGTTCCAGACCCGAGCGGAGTGCGGTTTGCTGGTGTCGATTACTGGGGGTGGCTGATCGGTCACCCGGTGAGTAAAGCACCCGTCCCGGTTAGGCGGCCCTTAGGTAGGGCCGCCAGATCTGCTCGGTCGTCGCGATTCCGTACCGGGCGCTGTCACAGCCGTCGTCCCCCACCTTGACCGGTTGGTCCTTGCCCTGCTCAGCGCCCCTATCATCCCAGCTGTAGGTTGCGATCCTCGCCCGACTCGAAAGTCGGGCGCTGCCACCCAGATCCAGCAGGACTTCCGCCTCTCCGAGCTGGTT
>JBOHHE010000321.1:0-2438 GCA_050700355.1 Pseudonocardiaceae bacterium | reverse complement strand
CCGGAGCTGTCCCACACCGAGCTGGAGTTCGAGACGGCCAGCACGGCCGGCCTGCCGCGATTGGTGTTCCTACTCGACGACAAGACCCCGGGTGACGGGGAGCTGTACTTCGATCCGGAACACGGACGGCGCCAGGCGGCGTTTCGGGCCCGCCTGCTCGACTCCGGCTTGACCGTGGTGACGGCCCGCAGCCCGGAGAACCTGCACACGGCGGTGTACCAGGCGCTGATCGAGCTGCCGCGAGCCGAGTCCGAGCGAGCCCCGGTCGTCCGGATCTGGAACGTGCCCGCCCGCAGCGTCCAGTTCACCGGACGCAGCCAGGTGCTCGCCGAGCTGCGCCGTGCACTGCTCACCGGTGGAGCGACAGTGGCGCACGCCCTGCACGGCATGGGCGGGATCGGCAAGACCGCCTTGGCCATCGAGTACGCCCACCGCCACGGCCAGGACTATGACGTGGTCTGGTGGGTGCCCGCCGAAGAACCCGCCCTCATCCCCGACCGCCTGGCCGAGCTGTCGCGCGCCCTGGACCTCGCCGCCGACAGCGACCCTCTCACCGCCGCGGTGTCCCGGCTGCTGGGCGTACTACGGGAGCGCAACCGCTGGCTGCTGATCTACGACAACGCCGAGGACCCGCGAGCTCTGGCCCCGTTCCTGCCCGGTGGTGCCGGGCAGGTGCTCATCACCTCCCGCAACCCCCGGTGGGGCGAGCTGGCCGAAGAAGCGCCCACGGGATACCCGGTGTCCCTGGCCTCCGGCTGGCAGGTGGCGTTCGACCGGCTCGCCGCCGACGAGCCCGCCGAGCTGGATCTGCTCACCCTGTGCGCCCAGCTCGCATCGCTCCGCCCCGGCTCATGTGGCGGGGCCATTGCGGTTACTGCGTGCCTCCCGGCGCGCTGCTGGCAGTCGCGCCGAAGGCGCGCATCACCTACTGCTTGTAGCTGGCCGTCGAGGTATGGCATCCTGTACAGGCCAAGGCCCCGTAGGCTGCGGAAGTGAGCCCGGTCCACGTCCGGACGGACGGCGGCCGGGCTTCGCGCTATTCACCTCTGGTCGCAGTCGATGACCTTGTTGATGGCGCAGGCAACACGGCGGCGCCAATCACCTCCGGCTCCGTAGCACCAGCCGAGGGCATCGGGGATCCACAGTAAGGGTTCCTGTGTGCTCTCCACGTGCTCGTAGGTCAGGCCGCCAAGACTCGGCTGTGGTCCCAGCGTGGTTCGTAGCGTTCGAGCGTCGATCACGTCGCGGTCTTCACGCCCTTCGAGGACCAGCCGATGCGCTCGGGTCTTGATCAGATCGTGGGCCAATTGCTGTAGACACCGTTGACGCGCGGCTTCGTCTCCGTGACGGCAACCCGCAGTATAGACCGTGATCGTGGCGCCGGCGGCAACGATCCGATCCGCGAGCTGGCGGCGGCGCGGAGGCTTCTCTTTCTTGAAATGCAGCTCGCGCTGCCCAGCGAGCAGTAGAGCTCGTAGTACCTTGCGCAACCGTGCCAGGTCAGACGGATCGACCAGAGCAGCCGAGAGTAGATAGCGCTGGTCACGGACCGACTCGTCGACGAAGGCATGCATGCTCACCGGTGAATCGTGGCCCCGAGGTCTGACATCCACTGCCGGGGTCGATCCTGGGTGACACTTCGGTGCGCGCGTATGGCCGATACTGCTGGCCCCTGAGGACGACGGCCCCGACCGGTGGGACAGGTTCTGATTGCCCCGGAACGATGGCTAGCGTCACCGCTCGCGGGCTCACCTCATTACGCTGCCCGCCGTGACGATCGATGTACCGAGAGCGTTCGATGAGGACCACCCTGACACCCTGATCTGAGCCGGCAACCTCGCCGCCAACCTGCGGGAGTTGGGACACTATGAACAGGCCCGCCAACTCGACGAGGACACTGAGGCCCGCCGTCGTCGGGCCGTTGAGGACTGAACGATTCCGGCGCCTACGTAGCTTTTCCGGTGCCACTGCGGATTGTCCCCGCAAGTGATCACCCAGCTCACGGCTTGTCGCTGAACGAGTGGTGGAGGATCAGCCGGAGTCCGGCTGGGTCCTTCAGGGGATGTTCAGGGCTGGCGGAGCCAGCGTTGAGCGGCGAGGCGGAGGTCGGCCAGGTCAGTCCAGCCAGTCGGGGGGGCGGGGATGGTGTCGAGGACACCGGCCAGCGTGTGATCGCCTATTCGTTTGCCGTCCAGCACATAGGCCAGTGGTTCGCCACGCCGCCAGCGGACGGTGATCCCGTCGTGGCGCTTGCGATCGAGGAACACCCAGCCACCAGGTGCTGTCTTCGGCATCGCTCCGCCCCGGTTCATGCGGCGGGGCCTTGTGGTCACTGCGGGCCTCTCGGCTCGCCTGGGTCATCAGGTTCACGAAGCTGTCGACCTGCGCAGGTTCGAAGATCGCCTCAGCGGCGCATGGGCAGTCGAAGCAGATAAGCC
>JBOHHE010000320.1:0-7438 GCA_050700355.1 Pseudonocardiaceae bacterium | reverse complement strand
TGCCAGAGCACCCAACGCCACTCACGGGTCAGAACAGGGCGCGGGCCAGGGCGCGGCGGGCGGCGGCGACCTGTGGGTCGTCGGGGGCGAAGAGCTCGAACAGCTCGACCAGATGAGCCCTAGCCCGGTCCCGGTCGTCCCCGGTCGACCGGCGCACGGTGTCGACCAGTCGCGCGAAGGCCCGCTCCACCTGCTGGGCGGCCACCTCTGCGTCGGCCGCTGCGAGCTGCGCGCCGATGTCGCCGGGTGCGGCGTCGGCCCTGGCTATGGCTGAGGGATCGACCGATTCGGCCCTGGCCAGGAAACGGACCTGGGCCAGCGCGGCCCTGGCGTCCTCATTACCCGGCTCGCTGTCCAGGATCTGCTGGTAGGCGTCCTGGGCCGCGTCGTAGTTCCCAGCTTGCAGCGCAGTTTCGGCGGCGGTGAACCGGGGATCATCGGGCTGGGCAGCATCGGGCTGGGGCTGCCCGGCGTCACCACCGGCCGCTGCCTGTTCGGCGGCTTTGATACCCGGCATCTGATCCCGCAACACGGTGAGCATCCCCGTGATCCACTCCCGAACCTGCTGCTCGGGCAAGGCACCGGCGAACGCGTCCACCGGCTGGCCCCCGGCAATCGCCACCACGGCGGGAATGGATTGGACACCGAATAGCTGGGCGATCCCCGGATTCGCGTCGACGTCCACCTTGGCCAGCACCCACGTCCCGCCACCCGCCTCGGCGAGTCGCTCGAGGACCGGGGACAACTGCTTACACGGACCGCACCAGGTCGCCCAGAGATCCACTACGACCGGCACTTGGAGGGACCGTTGGACGACGTCGGTCTGGAAACTCTGCTCGGTGACGTCCACGATCCATTGCCTGCCCCCACCGGTTCGGGGGGCAGCCTGCTCCTGCTGTTTGCTCGCCGAATCGGCCCGCGCCTTGAGCGCGGACAGATCGACAGCGCCGGAGACGACGGCGGACATGGTTCGGGTCTGCTGCGGGTTGGGCCTGCTCACACCTACCATCCTGGCACGCATCCAACAAAGGGCGGGCGCCGGTCACTCCGATCAGCCGTAAGCAGATCAGCAGCACTCAGAACCGCGCCGGTTCGCGGTACTCGCCCCATTGCGCCTTCAGCGCACCGCAGATCTCACCCAGGGTGGCCTCGGCGCGCACCGCGGCGAGCATCGGCTCGATGAGGTTGCCCGTACCACCGGCGACCTCGACCATCGCCGCCAGCGCCCGCTGCACACCCGCCTCGTCACGTTCCGAACGACGTCGCGCCAGCACCCGGTTCTGCTCCCGCTCGACCTCGTGGCTGACCCGCAGGATCTCCAGCTCATCGGTGACCGATTCGGGAAGCGTGTTCACGCCGACAATCTTCTTGTCACCTTTCTCCAGCGCTCGCTGGTAG
Source organism: Pseudonocardiaceae bacterium (assembly GCA_050700355.1). Classification (GTDB taxonomy): domain Bacteria; phylum Actinomycetota; class Actinomycetes; order Mycobacteriales; family Pseudonocardiaceae. The sequence continues at coordinate 6,040 of JBOHHE010000320.1, read as the reverse complement.
GCGAAAGCGGCGTCGGCGATCTCACCGGTGAACCAGCCGTCCTCAATGCCCCGCAGGATGCCGGAGGTCATCTCACCGATGGGGTGCTCGCCCGAGGGCACGGCGACCGCCGCCATGTCCTTGATCCGGGTGAAGATCCGCTCGGCCTCGGCCTCGATCCGGTCGGTCAGCGCCTCGACGTACCAGGACCCACCCAGTGGGTCGACCACATTGGCCACCCCGGACTCCTCCATGATCACCTGTTGGGTGCGCAGAGCGATCTCGGCGGAACGCTCGCTGGGCAGTGCCAGCGTCTCGTCCAGGGCATTGGTGTGCATCGAATTGGTGCCACCCAGTACTCCCGCAAGTGCCTCGATGGCGGTGCGTACCACGTTGTTGTACGGCTGCTGCGCGGTGAGCGAGACACCCGCGGTCTGGGTGTGAAAGCGCATCCACAGCGCCTTCTCGCTGGTGACGCCATAGACCTCGCGCATCCAGCGAGCCCAGATCCGCCGGGCCGCGCGGAACTTGGCGATTTCTTCGAAGAAGTCCACATGCGCGTCGAAGAAGAACGTCAGGCCGCTGGCGAAGCGGTTGACCTCGAGCCCGCGGGAGCGGCCCAGTTCCACGTAACCGAAGCCATCGGCCAGCGTGAACGCCAGTTCCTGCGCGGCTGTGGCACCGGCTTCCCGGATGTGGTAACCGGAGATCGACAACGGCTTGTAGGCCGGGATCTTCGCCGTGCAGTACTCCATCAGATCACCGATGAGCCGCAGGTGCGGCTCAGGGGGAAACAGCCACTCCTTCTGAGCGATGTACTCCTTGAAGATGTCCGTCTGCAAGGTGCCGTTGAGCTTCCCGATCACCGTGCCCTGTCGTTCCGCGGCGACCAGGTACATGCAGAACACCGGCACCGCCGGACCGGAGATCGTCATCGAGGTGGTGACCTGCTCCAGCGGGATATCGGCGAACAGGACGTCCATATCGGCGGCGCTGTCGATCGCCACTCCGCAGTGCCCGACCTCACCCAGGCTGCGCGGATCATCCGAGTCGAACCCCATCAGGGTGGGCATGTCGAAGGCGACCGAGAGCCCACCCCCGCCGTTTCGCAGGATCTGCTTGTAGCGCTCGTTGGTCTGCTCGGCGTTGCCGAAACCCGCGAACTGGCGGATCGTCCAGGTCCGTCCGCGATATCCGGTGGAGTGGATGCCTCGGGTGAAGGGGTATTCGCCCGGCCAGCCGATCCGCTCGAAGCCCTCGACGGTCTCCCCTTCCGCCGGCCCGTACACCGGATCGACGTCGAGCCCGGACAGCGTGGTGAAGTCGGCGTCTCGGATCTTCCCTCCCGTTTCGGCCTCGGCGTACCGGCGACGCCAGCGCTCCCGGCCTGCCTGCGGGTCGGCGTTCTGCGAGTCGAAGGCGGTACTCATTGCGAGCCTCCCGGCGAGCTGATGTTACATCCGACTGTAGGACGTCCTACTAAAACTCACCAGGGTGCGTCGCATCACAAGCGTGAGCAGCTACGGTTCACTCATGGTGTCCCATCACCCACTGCCGTTCGACCCCATCGATCGCGCCGCGCAGCTCTGGCAGGATCGAATCGGACCTGCCGGGACGATGGCCGCTGTCACCAACGTGATGCGCGTACAGCAGATCCTGCAGTCCGCGGTGGATGCGGCACTACGTCCGCACGGTCTGACCTTCGCCCGGTACGAGGCGCTGGTACTGCTGCTCTTCTCCCGCCAGGGCAGTCTGCCGATGAAGGTCATGGGCCAGCGACTTCAGCTGCATCCGACCAGCGTGACCAACATCGTCGACCGGCTGGAAGCCGACCAGCTGGTGGAGCGCACCGCCCACCCGACTGATCGGCGCACCACCCTGGTGGCCATCACCGAATCGGGGCGGCAACGCCAAAAGATGGCCACGGTGGCACTCACCGACATCGACTTCGGCCTGGTCGGGCTGGACTCCGAGCAGAGCACCCAGCTCACCACACTGCTCACCCAGGTACGCCGCGCGGCGGGCGACTTCACCGACCCGCACTGAACCGCGGTAGCTGCCAGTCAGCGCTCGTAGACCGGAAAGATGTGCACGCCACCCGGCACGGCAAGCAACAGCTCGAGCTCGTCGGCACGGTCCGGTCGAATGGGAAGTTCTCGCCGACGTCGGTGTGCGTGCCGTCGCGACGAGCCGGACCCGCTCCCCCAATCGGCTGGAGTATTTGTTGACCGGGATCACACCGACCGCCACGGATTCGGAGCGCCCGGATCGCGGTCCCGGTCACCACGCAGGTCAAGCTTTCGCACGGCCGCCAGCTCAATGCCACGAGCCATGGCCGCGTCATCTGGGCGGTGCTGCGCACCGAGCCCGCGAACATCGTCGAGCAATTCCTCGTCGGCGTTGAGAACAGTCAGACCCGTCACTGTCAAATCTTCTCCCCCCGCTATGTGACGTCGAACCAAGGCACCCGATATTAAGCAAGCAGGTACCGGTCTGCATATCCGCCGTTTGTGTTGCAACGCGGCCACTCGCTCCCCCAGAAGTGGACTCAGCGCGTTTTGCCACGTACCGGGTCGGGCTCGGCATCGGCCGGCGTGACGGGCTCGGGTAACATACGGTTCTCCAAAGCTCGGGCGACCATTGCCGCACGTGTGTTGACGCCGAGCTTGGCAAAGATCCGACGAAGATAAGACGAAACAGTGAAGGAGCTGATCTCGAGTACCGAAGCGATCGTCTTGTTCGGGTACCCCTGCGCCACCATGAGCGCGACCTCCGTCTCGCGCCTGCTGAGCGGGCTGCCCACCGAGGCTCCGGATCGAGAGCCGGCCGCCTCGAGTCGACACCGGACGTCATCGACCTGCAGGTCCAGGATGGCTCCGTTACCTCCACCCGCAGAGCCGTGACGCTGCCTGCGTACCAGCGTCACGAGGTCACGCACGGCCCTTTCGATCGTGTCGTAACTATCCATCCGGCCGATCCGGTCGCCATAGCTCTCGGCACCGGCTGTCCCAGAACTAGCGACCACCGTCCGCACGTCCCCCCTGCTCGATCGCGTCAGTTCCACCATCGCGATTGCGACGGCATGTCAGCGATTCCCCCACAATACTCCGACCGAGTGTAGAGCACACTGTTAGAAGTACGGAACACTTCGTCACTGTGAGCCGCGCCGCACGTCCGGACGACATCCCTTGGTGGTCACCCACTCGTGTCGAAGGACGGTTTCCCTTGACTGCGAGTGGACTAAAAGCGGATCCGGAATGGATTGGTGGCGAGGCAGCATAGATCGCTCATCACCGCAGCTGTCAACGGATCACAGACCCCGCCGGACAGCCGGACCGTACGGGCCGTAGCCGGCACCAAAAACCTGACCCCGGATCGAACTGAGACACGCGCGGGGCCGCTGCTCACCGTGCTGCGCGAATCTGGGTAAATGGAAGTTTTTTTAGCACTCTAACCTTACCCATCCCACCAGGTTACCAAAATCGCACGCTACAGCACCACGTTACCAGGAATCAACGGCTGGTTAGGCTGATTCACAACATTTACGATCAGAGCCGAGGACATAGTAACCAAGACAGGGGGATAGCTCGATGAATAATCCAGCTGAATTTTCAGAACAGCCCGACGTGGATACTCCGGCCAGCGCAGGGGACGACGCCGGCAATAATAATAATAATAATACCGATGATGATAATGCTGCCGCTGCCCAACGCCTGCGTTCTGGCCGCGCGTGCACGCTCTTCGCCGTCGTGAACACCAATGGAACACTGGCACGCGGGTGCGGGGTACGCTCATCCAGGAAGGTACACGGCTCCGCAGGAGCATATGAGGTGATCTTCGACCGTAACGTGCGTGACTGTTGCTACGTCGCGACCATAGGACTGTCCAGCGGCATAAACTCTTCGCCAACTGGGCAGATTACGGTCGTGGGACGCTTCAACAACGTGAATGCGGTATTCGTTAGCACGCACAACAGCATGGGATCGTTGGCTGATCGCGGATTCCACATCGCGGTCCATTGCTGCTGCTAGTAAGATCCCACTGGTGTTTCTGCCAGCAGCGAATCGCCAGAAGTCGCACGCCGTGCCCAGTCTGAAGTATCCGGTCGTCCATGGTCAGGGCGATCGAATCAGATCGGGGACGGCGTGCGTGCGTGTCGTTCCGCCAGCTCAGGCACCGAGTTCGGCGATCAGCTCGTCGGCCGCGCGGTAGGCGTCCAGCTCACCGGTCACGACTCGTTTGGCCAGCCCGAATAGGCCAACGACCGCATCCCCAGAAGCGCTACCGCGCCGCCGGACAGCACCGAATCGCTTACGCAGCTGCTCCAGCGCGATGGCCTCGATCTCGGCCTCCGCGCGACGCTGCCGACGTGCATCGAGCTCACCACGAGTGGTCATCCAGTCGCGGTGCTCCGCAATAGCACCGACGAGCTCGCCGATTCCCTCGGCCCGGCTGGCCACAGTGCGTATGATCGGCGGCCGCCACTGTGGACCCTCCCGTTCCCGGCGTCCCAGAGAAATCATGTACTTAAGATCCCGAATGGTCTGATCGGCACCGTCCCGATCGGCCTTGTTGACCACGAAGACGTCGGCGACCTCGAGAATACCCGCTTTGGCGGCTTGGATCCCGTCGCCCATGCCCGGCGCCAGCAGCACCAGCGTGGTATCGGCCAGCGAGACGACATCGACCTCGGACTGACCGACGCCGACGGTCTCCACCAGTACCACATCGCACCCCGCGGCGTCGAGCACCCGCAGTGCCTGCGGGGTGGCCCAGGCGATGCCCCCCAGGTGCCCACGAGTCGCCATCGAGCGGATGAACACGCCGCTGTCCAGAGCGTGGTCCTGCATCCGCACCCGATCGCCCAGCAGCGCACCTCCGGAGAACGGGGACGACGGATCGATCGCCAGCACGCCGACCCGCTTGCCCACCGCTCGAAGCGCCGTGATCAGCACGTTGGTGGAGGTCGACTTGCCAACTCCGGGTGGGCCCGTGATACCGACGACCTGGGCCCGACCGGTGTAGGGAGCCAGCGCGGCGGCGACGTCCCGCAATTCCGGGGCGCCGTCCTCGACCAGCGAGATCAGTCGGGCGACCGCGCGGGCCTGACCGGCCTGGGCGCGAACCACCAGATCATCGACATCACCGGCACGACGGCTCACGCGTCGCCGCCGCCAGGAACTCTCAAGATCAACGCATCGCCCTGGCCACCGCCGCCGCACAGTGCCGCGGCGCCCACCCCGCCACCGCGACGACGTAATTCCAATGCCAGGTGCAGCGCCAGCCGAGCCCCGGAAGCACCGATGGGGTGGCCCAGCGCGATCGCGCCACCATTGGGATTGACCCGCTCCGGGTCGATTCCCAGCTTCCGCGTCGACACCACACCCACTGCGGCGAACGCCTCGTTGATCTCGACGATATCGAGCTCGGTAGGCTTGATACCCGCTTTCCCGCAGGCCGCCAGCACCGCATTGGCGGGCTGCTCGTGCAAGCTGGAGTCGTCCGGGCCCGCGACCATTCCGTACGCCCCGATCTCGGCCAGCCAGCTCAGTCCGAGTTCCTCGGCCTTGGCCCGGCTCATCACCACCACCGCTGCCGCCCCGTCGCTGATCGGCGAGGATGACCCGGCGGTGATCGTACCGTCGGCGGAGAACGCCGGGCGCAGCTTGGCCAGCCCTTCGGCGGTGGTATCCGGCCGGATACCTTCGTCGGCCTCCACCACGATGGCATTCCCCTTGCGCTGTGGCACCGTCACCGGAGTGATCTCCGCCGCGAACAGTCCACTCTCGACGGCCCGCCCGGCCCGCTGGTGCGAGCGCGCGGCGAACTCGTCCTGCTCCTGGCGGGTCAGCTGATGGCGCGCATTGTGCTTCTCGGTGGAGGCACCCATCGAGACCTGATCGAACGAGTCATGCAGACCGTCGTAGGCCATATGGTCCAGCATCGTCACGTCGCCGTATTTGAACCCAGCGCGAGACTTGGGCAGCAGGTGGGGCGCCTGGGTCATCGACTCCTGCCCCCCGGCCACGATAATGTCGAACTCACCTGCGCGGATCAGCTG
>JBOHHE010000319.1:0-16018 GCA_050700355.1 Pseudonocardiaceae bacterium | reverse complement strand
ACGACGCCCAGCGCGCGGTGGTCCACCGCTACCTCGGCAAAGCTTACGTCGCGGTGCGGCGGCTGGAGGACGCGGTCCAGCATCTACGCCACGCGCTCCACCTGGCCGAACAGCAGGGCGACCGCGTCGCCGAAGCCCTCACACACCACGACCTCGCGGGCGCGTGGGAGGAGCGGGCGGACGACCGGCGGGCGCTGGAGCACGCAACCCGTGCCCTGATCCTCTTCCGCACCTTTGACAACCCGGTGTGGGAGGCCTACGCGCTTAACGACGTCGGTTGGTACGCCGCCCGCCTCGGCGACCACGATCGGGCGCGCCGGCACTGCCGGGAGGCGCTGGAGCTGCACCGCCGCCACCGCAATCACATCGGCGAAGCGGCCGCCCTGGACAGCCTGGGCTACAGCCACAACCACGGCGGCGACCACGAGCGGGCCGTCGAGCACTACCATCAGGCGCTCGACCTGTATCGGGCCCTCGATCACCCGTTCCAGGTCGCCAGAACCCTCGACAAGCTGGGCGACGCGCACGCCGCGATGGGCCGGGACGACCGGGCGTGCACCGCGTGGCGGGAGGCGCTGGAGCTGTACCGGGCCCAGCACCGGACCCGCGACGCGCTCCACCTCTCCGGCCGACTCGACTGGCTCGGCAGGTACGCGCACCGCTGACCCCGGAGCAGCGTACGGACCGTCCGAGTGCTGAGCGTGACATGCTGCCTCGGCGGGGGATGGAGTCGGGGAGGGCACTATGCGGTCCAGGCGAGCCCCGGGCGTTAACACACCAGATTCGGGCGAGCCAACGTTGATCGGCGTCGATGATGTCAAGACACCGTCCTGGGCGAAAGTGGGCGAGACAATCGCCGGCGCGGGCATCGGCTCGATGCTGCGGGCGGCTCCGGGTGCGATGGGCATGCTGGTGCGGCTGGCCTGGCAGACCTCGCCGCGGTTGACGTTGCTGGCGGCGGCGGTCGAGCTGCTCTCGGGATGCGTCACCGCGTTCGGTTTGCTGGCCACCGCGACCGTGTTCACCCAGCTGTTGGAACAGGGTCCGACGCCGCAGCGGGTGGTGGCGGCGTTGCCTGCGCTCACTCTGGTGATGGCCTCCTATGCGGCGCGAGGGCTGTTGGACGCCACGGTCGGCGCCGTGCACGCCGTGCTGGCCCCTCGGGTGGAGCTGCGCGTTCAGAACGAACTGCACGCCGGGGTGATCGGGGTGGAGTTGGTCGCGTTCGACGATGCGGACTTCGTGGAGCTGATGCGCCGGGCGTCCGCACAGGGGATCATGAGTGTCCGCCAAGGGGTGAGCGACGCCGGGAACCTGCTCAGTTCGATGATCTCGCTCACCGCCGCGATCGTCACTGCGGGCCTGCTCAACCCCGTGCTGGCACCCGTGGTGCTGCTGGCCGCGATGCCCAACGGTTGGGCCAGCGTGCGTGCGGCAATGCTGTCCTACCAGTCGTTCATGCGGATGGTCTCGCGGATGCGCCGGCTGGGCATCACCAGCGATATGATCACCAGTCGTTCCCAGGCGGCCGAGGTCCGCGCCTTCACCACGCAGCGCACCCTGCTGAGTGAGCACCGTCGCATCGGGTCCCAGCTCGCCGCTGAGGCCGTGCGGGTCGAGCACCACAAGACCGCGATCCGGCTGGTCGGCCGGACCCTGGCCGGGGTGGGCACCGCGCTGGCCTACGGTGTCCTCGGGCTGTTGCTCTACACCGGAGCGATGCCGCTGGCCGTGGCCGGCGCGGCGGCAGTGGCGATGCGCACCGCCAGTTCAGCGGCGTCCAACACGGTCTTCGCCGCCAACCGGCTCTACGAGCACAGCCTCTACCTCGACCTGCTGACCAGCTGCCTGGATCAGTGCCGGCACCTGCGGCGGGCCGTAGCCGTGGTGGCGCTCCCACATGATCCGAAATTCATCGAGCTGCATGAGGTGTCCTTCAGCTATCCGGGCAAGGACGAGCCGGCCCTGGACCGGGTCAGTATGACGATCAACCGAGGGCAGGTCGTCGCATTGGTGGGGGAGAACGGATCCGGCAAGTCCACCCTGGCCAAGGTGATCACTGGGCTCTACCTGCCCGACCAGGGCCGGGTGTGCTGGGACGGGGTGGACATCGCGCAGGTCGACCAGAACGAGCTGCACTCTCAGGTCGCGCTGGTCTTGCAGAATCCTGCCGAGTGGCCGATGACCGCTGAGAACAACATCCGCATCGGCCGGCTGGAACGCGCCGATCCCGATCGTCGGTTGCTCGATGCTGTCGCGGCCGAGTCCGGTGCCGATGCCGTCGTCGCCGATCTTCCGCATGGCTGGGACAGCGTGCTCTCCCGCCAGTTTCAGAACGGCTGCGACCTCTCCGGCGGGCAATGGCAGCGGATCAGCGTCGCCCGCGGTCTGTACCGGGACGCCCCCCTGCTCGTCGCCGACGAACCCACCGCCGCGATGGACGCCCGCGCCGAGCATGCGGTGTTCCGATCCCTCCAGTCGCTCAGCCGCGCCGGCGATACCCCGGGCGACGGTGCCGGGCCGGGACCTACCCGCACCACTGTGTTGATCACCCACCGGCTGGCCAACATCCGCCATGCCGACCAGATCATCGTCATGGATCACGGGCGGATCACCGAGCAGGGCACCCACGACGAACTGATGGCCCTCGGCGGCGGGTACGCCGAACTGTTCACTCTCCAGGCCAACGCCTACCTCGACGACAACGACCCAGACTTGCTGAGGCCGGCGTTCGAGGTCGACGGTTCACCCTGAAAAAGGGGCGGTGCGGCCTCGGACCGCACCGCCCCTTTACTCCCCTGGCGCCGGATTCGGTGTCAGAAGCGGTCCTCCACCAAGTTGCTCTCGGCGAACACCGGCTGCAACAAGCCCTGCACGTCCCGCAAGCTGACCTCGGCCCGCAGCTCGTCCTTCGGAGCGAAGCCTGAAGGGTCCTCGTTCGCTGTTGACCGTGAGATCGTCCGCTCCAGGTGCCTGCGGACCGCCTGCTGACCGGCCGTCTCGGTGACCTGGTCCAGCATCACGCGCAGCAGGTCGTCACCGGCATTGAGGATGTCACCGGGGATCCCGGTGTCATCGCCGATCACGCGTGCCAGCTCCCGGTAGCGGACGTTCTCGTTCCGGTCGAGGCTGTTGAACACGATGTCGTAGTCAACGACCACCCTAACCGGGTCGTTGGGACCGCCGTTGAGCTGGACTTCCAGCTGGAGATTTCTGATTGTGGCCATTTCCTCACCGTTCCTCATCCAGGCCCGGAGCTTTCTGCCCCGAGCCGTCATTGGACGAGAGGCACGGGCACGGAGCCGACGTCGCACAGTCACGGTAATCCGTGACACCGCGCGAAAAGTCGGCTCGGGCAGGTGTATCGAGGTCGCTTCAGTGCGCTCTACATCAGATGAGCGACGAGTCGCAGCTGGGTGGGGACACTCCGTTCGTAGGTCGCAGTGCTGAGCTGGGCGCGGTCGAGCGGGCACTGTCGCGCCTGCATTCGGGCCGAGGGGGGGTCGTGGCCGTCACCGGGGAACCAGGAATTGGCAAGACCCGGCTGTTGGATGAGCTGACTCGGATGGCGGCGGTACATGGTTACCCAGTTGCTCGTGGGTGGGCCGGAGAGTTGGAACGCGACATTCCCTACGCCGCGATCACGCGGGCGTTGGATCCACTGCTCGGCGAGGTCGGCGCGCGCCCGCTGCAGCTCATCGACGAGGCGCAGCTGGCCGAGTTGGCCGAGTTGTTTCCCTCGCTGGGGCACCCACGGGTGGACGCCGGCCCGCTGCTCGGGGTGGAGCGGTACCGGCTGTTTGCTGCGGTAAGGGCGATCCTGGCGGTGCTGGTCCGCCGCCGGCCGTTGGTAGTGGCCTTGGATGACCTGCACTGGGCCGACGGTGGGTCGATCGAGCTGCTCGGCTATCTGCTGCATCGGCCCCCTCCCGGGCCGGTGCTGCTGACGTTGGCCTATCGGCCCCGCCAGGTGAGCGGGACGCTGGTATCCGCGATCGACGCCACACCCACGGTCACCCGACTGCCCCAGGGTCCGCTCCCGACCTCGGCCATGGACCGTTTACTCGACCCGACGCTCTCGGCGGCGGCCCGCGCGAAACTGTATGCCGCAAGTGGGGGCAACCCGCTCTACCTGCAGGCGCTCGCCCGGTCAGGTCAGCAGGGCAGCGCCGGTATCGGTCTGCCGGAGCAGGTGCGACGGGTAATGCGGCGCGAGCTCGACACGCTCCCAGCCGAAGATCGCAAAGTGGCCCTGCTCGCCGCAGTGATCGGTGACGTGGTCCGTCCAGAGATTCTGGCCGAGGTCGCCCAGGTGCCCGAGCGGCAGGTGCTCGCCACACTCGACGAGATGACCGCCCGTGATCTGGTACGGGAGACCGAGGTGCCCGGGGAACTGCGCTTCCGGCACCCGGTACTGCGTCAGGTCGTCTACGAGTCCGTACCACCGGGGCAGCGGTTACTTGCGCACCGAAGGGCCGCCACGGTGCTGGCAGCTCGTGGCGTGCCGCTCATCGAACGTGCCCACCACGTGGAGCGGGCTGCCGCACCGGGAGACGCGGCGGCGGCCGGTCTCCTCGCCGAGGCCGCCCGATCCACACTGGCCCGGGCACCGGCCACCGCGGTCCGCTGGTACGAGGCGGCATTACGGCTGCTGCCTGAGCGGGACGACACCAGCGCGACCCGGCTGGCGTTGCTGCTGGCCTACGCCGACGCCTTGGTCACCTCAGGAAGACTGCCCGACGCCATCGAGGTGCTCTTGGCTGCTCGATCCTTGCCTGCTGCGGGTGATCCGGCCTTCGATGTCCGGCTGGTGGGACTGATCGGGCAGGCATACAACCTGCTCGGCCGCCATGACAGGGCAGCCGAGCTGATCACCATGAAGCTGACGTCGCGGCCGGACCTGAGTGACCGGGAATCCGTGGCGCTGACCCTGGAACTGGCGCAGGTCGCTTTCTGGCGCCGGAATTACCCCGCCATGCGCAGTCTCGCCCGCCAAGTGCTCACCGAGGCACGGTGCCTGGGGGCCGATCCGCTGGCAGTGAGCGCGGCGGCGCAGTTGGCCTTCGCCGAATACCAGCTCGGCCGAACCGCCGATGCGCTCGGCTATCTGGCCCAGGCCGCCTGCACAGTTGATGCTCTTCCGGACGAGGTGTTGACCAGCCGGCTCGTGGTGCTCACCCACCTCGGGCACGCCGAGATCATGCTGGGACGCGACGCCGATGGGCTGCGTCACCTCGACCGCGGTTTGGTGATCGCCCGACGAACCGGGCAGGGCTATCTCGTGCCGCTATTTCGCTGCAACCGCACCCTGTGCTTCTTGTACCAGGGTCGTCTCGCCGAGGCTGTCACCGAGGCCCAGACCGCGCTGGAGGGCGCCCAGGCGCTCGACAACGACATGTTCCGCACCATGGCGCTGGTCGGTGCCACGTGGGCTGCTCGTGACAGCGGTGACCCGGTCGCGGCCGTCCGGTACGGCGAGCAGGCGTTGGCCGCAGCCCGGGGCCTCAGCACGATGGCGACCGTGATCGCCGGCCTCCTTCTGGCTGAGGCGCTCCTTGACCTCGGCGCACCCGAACGGGCCCTGGGTATGCTGCTGACCGCCGCCGGCGGGCGGGACCTCACCCTCATCGCCCCGCCGCACCGACCGCGGGGTTACGCACTACTCGTTCGCGCAGAGTTGGCCCGAGGGCAGGTCGAGGTCGCGCAGGGTTACGCTGAGCTGGCTGCTGATTGCCCGATTGCTGAGTTCCCTGTGGGGCGGCTGCATACCCAGCGGACCTGGGCCGAAGTCAGGCTCATGCAGGGACGACACGACGAAGCCCTTGTCGCCGCCACCGCGGCCCTCAGCGATGCCCAGGAGACCAGAATGCCGCTGGAAGCGGCCCGGTCGAGGCTGCTACTCGGCCGCGTCCTGGTTGCCGCTGGGCACCACGAGCAGGCGGTGCTCACGCTGACCCAAGCCGAGGCCGACCTGGCCACGATCGGTGCCCGCCGGGACCGCGATCTCGCCGCCCGCGAACTGCGAACTCTCGGGCTGGCGCCGCAGCGGCGATTCCCTTCGGTGCTTCCCCGTGTTCCGAACACATCCGCACTGAGCAGGCGCGAGCGGCAGGTTGCCGAACTCGCCGCCGCCGGCCGTACGAATCGGCAGATCGCCACCCAACTGCACATCACCGAGAACACCGTGGAGACCCATCTCAAGCGCAGCTTCGCCAAGTTGAATGTGTCCTCCCGCGCCGCCCTGGCCACCTTATTGAGCCGCTTGCCTGCATAATCCAAATTCAGTCAGCCGGTGCGGGTGAGGTCTGCTCCGACCGCACCGAACCGCGCGGCGTATGCACGAACTCCACGTCCACCTGAAGATCAGCCATACTGGCCCAAGAAATGACGGTGCGGATACTTCAGAAGGGAGCCGGGCGCAGGCTTCAGCGTCACCGGGTCCGACGGAGCCGGTGATACGGCGCACTGAACCCGTGTTGGGCCGAATGGTGGTGTCGTCTGCGGCCGTATGGCGGTGTCTGCGGTCCTCCAGGTCACCTAACGTGGTCGTTGATAACCACAAGGGTTCGGACGGGGCCGTGTGGATATCCAGGCGCCCTGAACCCGGCGGCTCACCTGAAGACCGACGCAGTAGCAGGTATGGAGACCCCGAGTAATGACTACCACCACAATCATTCTCATGATCGTTCTTGCGATGATCGTGCTGGCCGTTATCGGCGCGGTCATTTACCTCCAGACGCGGAAACAACAGTCGCAGCGGCTACGGGACAAGTTCGGACCGGAATACGACCGTAGTCGTGAGCACGCCGATGGCCGTCGGGAAGCGGAGGCCGAGCTACGACGGCGCGAGCAGCGCCAGCGCAAGCTGGAACTGCGAACCCTTGAGCCAGGCCGGCAGCGGGAGTTCGAGCAGCGCTGGGCCGAAGTGCAGCGCGAGTTCGTCGACAATCCCAGCCGTGCGGTGCACAACGCGGACCAGTTGGTGATCGACGTGATGGCGGCGCGCGGGTACCCGGTGGACGACTTCGACCAGCGCGCGGACGACCTTTCGGTGCAGTACCCGGTCGTCACCGGGCACTATCGCGAGGCTCGGCGGATCGTCCGTGCCCACGAGCAGGATGCTGCCGGGACCGAGGAGCTTCGGCGGGCCCTCACGGCGTATCGCTCGTTGGTCGACGCGCTGCTGCATGACACCGGAGGCCACGACCAGCGGACGGCGAAGGAGAGCCAGACATGAGTGATGCCGACGAAACGACGACCACACCGCACACCGACGCGTCCTTTCTCAACGAAAGGGAGCCGTCGGCGTCCACCCTGATCGCTCCCGAGTGGGCTCGTGACTTCGAAGGCCGGTGGAGCCGGCTCAAGGGTGACTTCGTCGACGAGCCGAGACGCTCCGTCCGCCAAGCTGACGAGCTGGTCGGCGAGGTACTCGACGAGTTGCAGCGGCTGTTCCGCGACCAGCGCAGCGAGCTCGAACGTGGCCTCGACGACGAACAGGCCTCGACCGAGGATCTCCGAGTCGCGCTCGGCCGTTATCGCAGTTTCTTTGATCGTCTGTTGTCGATCTAATCTTGGTGCTTGATCCGGCGGGTGGGGGTCTCCAGGGTTGCGGACCGGATGTGCCGTGCGCTCGTCCAGGATCTGGGCCAGAACGCTCCTCACCCCCCAGAGGAGCACACCATTGCCACGATCGGGAAGTGCGGATCGTCACTTGTCGTTACCTTACTGATCCGCCAATTCCGTGAGCAGCTCAGCGATTTCTCTAACCGCCAGTACATGGTCGATGGCATTGTCCCGGGTGATCGTGGCCTCCGGCATCGAGAAGATTTCCGACGTTGCGGCGTCGCTGGCGATGACCTGTCCTCCGAAACGGTGTATCGCGGTGGCGCCGGTGGCTCCGTCCACCCCGTAACCGGACAGCACCACGGCGATGGCCTGCGGACCCATCGCGAGAGCGAGGGTGGTGAGCAGCAGATCAGCCGAGGGTCGGTACGGCGGGCGCTCTCCGGATTGGATCAGCGCGATGGTGCGGCATCCGGTGACCAGGGTGTGACTGCCCGGAGGGGCCACGATGACCCGGCCGGGGATCAGCGGTGCACCGTCGTGGGCCCAGCTGACGGGTAGTGTCGTGTTCCTGCCGAGGATCTGGGCCAGAGCGCTTTCCGTGGTGGGACTGTGATGCTGCAGCACGATCACGGCGCCGGGAAAATCAGTTCGCAGCGGCGAAAGGACGTGGATCAACGCATTCAGCCCGCCATGGGAGCATACCAGCGCCACGACCGGAAGCCGCTGATCCGGTTTCACTGGGAAACGTTAGCATTTATGTACGTTTGCGTACGATGAGCACACCGAGTATGGCGAGTGCAGAGATTGTCAGCACGAGCCACACCGGCCACATAACGGTCCCCTCGGGAGCGCTGGAGCCGCCTAATGACACGGTGTCGCCATCACCGGACCCCGGCGGGAGGGTGGTGACGCTCTGCTGCGGCTGAGCAGACCGGGCCGGGGCGGACGGTGTTTCGGTGAGCTGGATGTCGGCCGGGTGGGTTTCGGTGAGCTGGGTTCCGGTCACCAGCTGTCCGACCGCGGATCCTGGGGGCAGCGCGAATCCGTAGTCCAGCAGCCGCGCCGCCTGTTCCCACATCGGCACCGGCCGTTGCTCGCCGCGCAGCAGCACCACCATCAGCGGTCGGTTACCCCGGACTGCCGCGCCGACATAGGTATGGCGGGCGTCGTCGGTGAACCCTGTCTTGCCGCCTACCGCGCCGGGGTAGTTCGCGAGCAGCCGATTGTCGTTGCTGATCATGAACCCTGGCCGGTCGGCGAAGCCTGGAAAGTCCACCACCGCTATGTTCAGCAGTTCGGCGAGCAGCGGGTCGTGCAGTACGTGCCGGAACACCAGGGTCAGATCATAGGCCGAGGTACTCATTCCCGGACCGTCCAATCCGGATGGGGTGGCGACGCGGGTGTCCTGTGCGCCCAGCTTGGTGGCCAGGTCGTTCAGCTGTGTGATGGTCGTGGGCAGTCCGCCCAGCTGCTCAGCCAGGGCATGCGCGGCGTCGTTGCCGGAGACCAGCAGCAGACCGGCGAGCAGCTGACGGACCGTGTAGGAGCCTCCCGGGCCGATGCCCGCTCTGCTGCCCTCCTGATCGGCGTCGGCTTCGGTGGCGACCACGATCCTGTCGGGGGGCAGCCGGTCGGCCACGAGCAACGCGGTCAGCAGTTTGATCGTCGAAGCTGGGCGGTGCCGCGCGTGGGGATCCTTGGCGGCGAGCACCTCGCCGGTGGCTGCGTCGGCCAGCAGCCAGGAGGCGGCGCTGATCCCCTCCGGCGGAGCAGCTGCACCGTCAGGCAGCACCAGGCCGCATTCGCCCATCCGTTCCCCACCCACTGGCCGGTCCGGAAGCGGTAGGGGTTCGGTGAGCTGCCTGCCGGAAGGCGGGACCTCGGAGAGATCGATCGGCGGGGGAGGGGTCGTGCGGTTGGGGCATCCGGAGGTGTCTGGGGTGATCGGCGCGGGCACCGGTGGCGTCGGTGTTCTCAGCGCCTCGGTGTTTCCGGGGGCGGCCCCGAGCAGAATTGACACACTGATCGTGGTGATCAGTATCGCAATCGCTCGGGACCGCATCAGGCGCACCCGACCGAACCTATCGACTCGATGCACCAATTGCATCAATGCAGGTGCGGGCCACTACGCGGTTCATCCGCCCAGTGGGTCAGGACGCGGCGACCTCCTCCGCGCTCCGCGCCTGCTCGGACCTCGGCTTGGTGCTGGAAGCGCGGACCCGCCGCTGCGCCGGTCGGGGCGGGGGTGGGGGAGTGGAGATCAGTTGAGCCGGTGTCCCACCCATGATGAGCTCGGCGAAGGTGGCCATCGCCTCGTCCAGCTGACCGGCGTTGCGCACCTCGGACTCCTCGTTGGCCTGACGGACCAGATCGGTCAACGAGGCGGTGTCCGGGCGGGCGGCGAGTGCGCCGTCCAGCGCGCCGAGGCGCTGGGTAACCGTGCTGATTTGGCCGTCGACGCCCTTCTCCAGACCGTCCAGTCGCGCCGATAGGGTGTCCAGTCCGGCGCTGACCGCCTGCAGGGTGTTTGCCAGCGCATCCAGCCGAGGGTGTGGGTCGAGTCGGCCGGTCTGCGCGTCGAGCCCGCTGGACACTGCCTCGCCGAGGCTGCCGCCCAGTTTGTCGGTGGTCTCGGTGACGGTCCGCGCCAAGCCGTCGAGGTGCTCGTGGACGCCCTCGTCGACCTCGTCGATGCGGCTCCGCAGCCCCGTCTCGGCCGTGTCGATCCGCTCCCGCACCGGGCCGTGCACCGCGGCGGGCAGCCCCTCCAGCTTGCCGTCCTGCTTGTCCAGATGGTGATCCAGCTCATCGATCCGCTTGTGCAGTCCGGCGATCCGATCCTCCAGACCGTCCATCCGGCCCGCGACTCCCTCGAACCGGCCCGCCATCCCGTCCAGCCGTCCGCCGAGCTCGGCGAATGGAGCGGCCAGCTTGTCCACGATCGACTCGACGAGACGGGCCAGCCCGGTGATCGCGTTGTCGTGCGAGTCCAGCTTGGCCAGGGTCTCGTCCAGCCGCTCGGCCAGCACGCTGACCTCGGTCCGGTCCGGCAGCTCCGAAAGGCGTTTGCGGACCGAGCCGAGCGACTCCAGCGGAGCCAAGCGCGCATGGATCTCGTCCAGTGCATCGAAGACCTGCTGCTGCTCGCTGTCACGGATCTCAGCGGCACGCATCAGCATGCTCCGCATCCGGTCGAAGGATGTCGTGGAGTTGTCGTTGCTCACGGGTGGCCTGACCTTTGACGAAGATAGGGGTGAACGTAAGAGTGGCGATGCGGGCGCAGCCTAACCATGTCCTTACCCGGGGCGACAGGCGGTGACCCTAGCGGGCGACGTTTGGGAAGAAACTTCCCAAAAGAAGGCCCCCAGCCGGAGCGCAACGGCGAGGATACGGTTGCCAGGTGGTTACCCCGTTGACGCGTGACACCCTGCGCACCGTCCCGTGCGGCAGCGACCTCCGGCATGCTGGAGCGCTACCTGGAGCCCTTCACGCACACCGTCGGGGTGATGCAGTCGGGGTGATGCAGAGGCCATCCGCGCTGCACCGGGTGGCAGCCGAATGCGCCGAGGATCTGGCGGCCGACGGTGTCGTCTATGCCGAGGTGCGGTTCGCACCCGAGCTGCACACCGAGCGTGGACTGCCTCTCGAACAGGTCGTGGAGGCCGTTGAACGTTGGTTCAGTGCACGTGCAGGCGGTTTTCGAGGCCGTTGACCAGGATGCGCCAGGCGGCCACCTCGGCGTCGAAGGGCGCGCTGGGCGCCAATCGGGTCGGGTCCGGCTTGAGTACGAAGGAGACCAGCCAGCCCAGAGGCTGGGAGCTGCCCAGTGCCTCGTCCGCGGTGTCCGACCCGGCCCATCGCTCGGCATCGGTGATCAGTTCGACCGCCAGGTCGAGCTGGACCGGGTCGACCATCTCCGGGCCGGCGGACAGGTCGTCGGCCAAGTCGGCGAGTGCGTAGGAGTTGCTCTGGTCGACCGCCACCTTCAGCTCCCCACCGTGCGCGCGTTGCAGCACCTGTGGCCAGGTGGACACATCCTCCAGGTCGTGGCTTTCCGGATCACCGGCGAGGTAGCGGGCCAGGGCACGCGGCGAGTTGAAGACCTCCAGACGCCCGTTCCGGCCGAGGAAGACCGGTGCATCGTCGACGTAGCAACGCAGGGTGTAGTGCTCGCCAAGCTCAGTGATGATCCGGATCGGGTCGATACCGACCTCCGACCAGAATGCCAGTGCCGGATCTCCCGGAGAGTGGAGGCTTTCGGTGGCGCTGTCCGCGGAGCTGCTTTCGGGGCTTTCGTCGGGAGCCTGCGCCTGGGCCAATTCGGTCTGCGCGGTAGCCAGCGCCGCGGGGTCAACCTCCGGGGTGCGCACCAGCTCGTCCAGTTCGTCGAGCACCTCGTCCCAGCGCTGTGCGATCACCGTGCACAGCTCGTCCCAGAGCCGGGTACCCTCGCGACCACCGAAGGCCAGCGTGCCTCCGGTGAGCAGGTCGAAGGCCGGGGTGGCGCCCAGTACCTGGTGCACATTGTCCAGGCCGCAGACGTCGGCCAGCGAGCGCACCATGGCCACCACGTCGGCCAATTCACCGATCACCCAGGTATCCGGCGGATCGGCGACCAGTTCGGGTACGCCGACGAGGTCGTACCGGTGCGATTCCTCGGGGCGTAGGTCCGGCGCGGGGAGCCGGGGCACCATCGCCCAGGCCGGGTGGTCGGTGAGATCGTGCCCCCCGGGAGTGCGCACGAAGCCGACCAGCGCCGCGACGTCGGCGAAGGCGAAGAGGCCGTTGTCGTCGCCGAGGAAGGCCTCCCATTCCTCGCCGTCCTCGCGCCACCGGGGTGCCCACAGTGTCACCAGGTCACCAGCGGTCAGGGAGAGCTCGATCGGCACGATGTCCGCAGCCATGGGCGGCAGCGTAACGGCACTGTCGAACCCGCAGCCCCCCAGCTCGCCGTGATCTCCACGAAGGCGGGCAACTTACAGTGACCCGGGAGCCGTCACCCGTCGAACTCTACGTTCGTTGTGACAGGGATCTGGCGCAGGTGAGGCATATCTGCAGGGGATCGGGCGGCTGTCCGCGCAATTTGACCAGCGGGCGGAACGAATGGCCACAGGATGCGGTGACCGCACCCTCGGTGAGCTCTGCGGCGAGGTGGGTATCGTGGTCGCGCAGGGATGCCACATACCAGATCATGAGTTCCGCCGTACCGACGCATGACTGGCGTATCTGTTCGTTGTGCTCATTTCGGCGATCAGGGGCTCCCGGCCGTCACAACAACAGGTCACCGGCAGCACCACAACCCGGCGTTTGTCATCGTCGGCACTGGTCAGCTCTACCACTGCGGATTCCTCTCATGATCAGTGACTTACCTGTGTTCGGTGGTGGTTGGCCATCGGATGGAGCACGGCGAGGCCGGGGCGTTGCGGGGGGTGGGCTCCCCCGACCTCGCCGTGCTCAGGGTCGGCCGCCTCGCCTGAGGGGAGTCACCGCTGCGGGAGAGCGGGAACGAAACGGCCGGAGCTCTTCTCCACCGCCGAGCGCACATCGACTGGAGGTCTCATAACGTCTCATCGTGGTGCCACATCAATACCTCGTTGAGCACATCGAGTGCACTGCCGTGCGCCTGACGCTCCACCAGTCCGTCGCCGGAAACGATGAGCGAGGATTTCCGCTTTCGCCAGGCGACGCAGCCGTGGCTGAATCCCTCGATGTAGATCGTATCTGCCCAGTTCCCGGTCACTCGATTTCCGACCAGCGGGCCGTCCGCGCCCGAGGCAGTGCGCTGGAACTTGAAACCGCGCAGCTTGAGATGGTCGAGTAACTGCATCGCGATCACCAGATCCGAACTGTCAGATCCCATCTGGCGCCGCCGTCACCCGATGCGGGTCGCTATGCCTGCTCTACGTCGCATACCTGGCCTGCTCGAAGTATCGCATGGTTGCCTGCGTTCCCGTTTTCTCCATGAATCATCAGATCTGGAGTCTCCCCGGTACACCGTCTTCGGTGACCGAGTGCACCAGAGCGACGGGGGAACACAACTCCAATCAGCAACGGTGCGCAAGCCTTTCAGTGCGCTCTCGTGATGCCGGAACGCGCATAGCGGTCACGCCTCGAGAGGACTATGCGAGAACGCGAATAGATCCGTGGAGCACTTGTCCGTGGCCACCACACGGAGCTATCCTGATACGCAAGGTGACTAGCGAGGAGGAGCTATGGAATTGACTAAGATCGCAGGTGATTATGATGATGATGACTGTGAAGCGGTATACCGCACCAGGTGCGGCGCCATTACGGTGCGGGGAACGCTAATGACAGACGTGAACTGTCCGGATGGCGAGGCGATGGTCGAGATCTCCGTCGAGCTGCTGGTGAGCGCGGCCCGTGCAGTCATCTGAAGGTTGCGTTCCGGCTCGCCTGGGCACCGCGTCGCAGTGGGACACTTTTCAGCGGTCCGCCTTCCGTCTCGAGACCTTGCCAGAGTACAGGGTCGCGAAGGAGGTAGGGCTGCTGGAGCGTTACCTTGCCGGTGAACCCATGCCCGTAGGCTACAACGAAGGGTGGCATCTCAGGCTTCGTGACTACTTTGCTAATGGCCGGTACGTGCAGCGGGTTCGAGTCCTCATGCCACCCTTAACCGACTACATTCGTAAGCAATTCGATTGGGGATACGTCGGGAACGTAAGCCATGGAGGTGAGGACATCCGTATCCTGGATTTGTTGCGGACGCCCGATCTCGGACTTCCTGACTGGGATTTTTGGTTCTTCGACGACGAGATAGTGCTCAAGCAGGTCTACGCTGAGGACGGTATTCAGCTGGGCCGGGAGGTACTGGCGGATACCGATCCCGCTGAGTTCCGCCACTACCGGGACATTGCCTTGCGGCACGCCATCCCGTTCTTCACCTATCGGGCTATCACCGGCTACTGATGCTCGATCCCGAATGGTCCGAAGTGGACCGGCTGGAGCTGTCGTCGGCCCTGCGTGACCTGCGCAGGGCCGCTGGCCTGTCCGGGCACGCCCTCGCGGCCCGCGTCTACATGAGCCAGACCAAGATTTCCCGGATAGAGACCGGGCGCATCATCCCCAGCATCACCGACGTCGAGCTCATCGTCTATGCGCTGGATGCCGATGCCGAACGCAGCCGCGAACTTGTGTCGCTGGCCAGAGTGGCCAATACCGAGTTCCAGCCCGGCAGGCTCAGAAGCCGCGCCGACCCCGCAGCCCGCCAGCGGGACCTACAGGCCCTGGAAGCACAGTGTCGAGCTCAGCACCACTTCCTGCCCACCATGATCACCGGGCTGATCCAGACTCCTGCCTACGCTCGGCAGGCGCTGAGCTGGCCGGAAGAACGCTCGCCAGCGGCGGTAGAGGAGATCGTCAACCACAAGGTGCGGCGGCAGGCGATCCTGCACCGAGAGGACAAGCAGTTCGCCTTCCTCCTCACCGAGGCAGCGCTGCGCTGGCGGCTACTTGACTCCGAGGGCATGGCTGCGCAGATAGACCACATCACCCAAGCCGCTGAGCTGACGAACGTAATGATCGAAATCATCCCGTTGCGGATGCGGGTGCCAGTTGGCCCGCTGAACGTGTTCGTGGCCTACGACGACCGGCTTGTCCGCGTCGAGAGCGAGACCGGCCTGCTCATGCTGCGCGACCCCACTGACGTGCGCTACTACCTGGACCTATTCGCCCACTACCAGCGCTACGCCTTGCATAACGGGGCGGCGCGGGAGTTCCTGCTCAAGATCGCCGACGACTTCCGCGGCGAAGGCGACCACTGACTCGTCATGAGTGTTGTGTCTGCGGCGGAACCGCGGTCAGAAGGTCGTCGAGGCCCAGCGGACCAAGTACGAGTACCGTTACCCTACTTATCATGATGGCGCGACCGCGACAAGCAGGTCGCGATTCACGGCCAGGATGACTCTACAGACGAGCAGACTGCTATTATGCACATGGGCTGGGCTGGCTGTCATCTGAACGCCAACACTTGCCGACCAAACGCTGACCATCTGGTCAGCTCGTAGCAGGCCAATGGCATCCGGTAAGTGAGGAACGCAGCATGGACTTCGACAAGCTGTTGTCTGACCCGATTCCGCGAGTAACGGTATGAAGTGATCTTCTGTTCTGGTTTGTGATCTTGTGGTGGTTGTTTTCGGGGTGGGTGCAGGGTGAGGGCCCGAGTGTCGCCTCGGGTGAGCGGGTTCCGGGGGGTGGTCGGGGCCCGTGGGGTCTGGTCAGGGTGTGGCCGGTAGGGCGCGCAGGCGGGCGAGGACTTCGGTGGGTAGTTGATGCTTGGGTGGCAGCCGCAGGGTGAGCGCTCTGGCGTGGCGGATCAGGCGGGCGGGGATGCAGATCAGGCGGTGTCGCAGGGTGGCGATCATGGCTTTGCCCTCGCGGACGCCCCGGCCCAGTAGTCTCCCGTCGGGGGTGGGGGTGAGCTGGTGTAACC
>JBOHHE010000318.1:0-1754 GCA_050700355.1 Pseudonocardiaceae bacterium | reverse complement strand
GGCGGCGACTCGGAAGGGGCGCGAGTGGAAGGGTACGCCATTTAACCTGCGCATGGCTCGGAATGATTCGACCATCGCGAGTATCCTCGCGGACCGGGATAACCCGTTGGTCGCCAGCGTTATGGAGAACACCGTGAATGGACGGTCCGGGATCCGGCTCACCTACGAGGGCTCTGCCGAGTGTGATCAGCGGATAGATCGCGGGTCGAAGGTGACGCTGTCGGTGGATGTGTTGGCGTCGTCCCAACTCGGCCCCTCAATCGACCCCTGCGCTGAAGCCCTACGGATCGCAGAGCTAATAGAACCAAAGCTACCTTAAAAACCCCGCCCGCATCTCCACACCCGCTGTGAGACTCCGAATGGCACCCGGCTGGGTACACATTCTGAGCTTGACCCCGTAGCACGGACACCCACGGTGTGGGGTTAGTGATCATCCTGTGTGGACGTGTGGGGTGGTGCAGCGGCTTCGAAATCGACCGGGCTGAGCATTCCGAGACTGGAATGCCGTCGCTCGGTATTGTACCAGCATTCTATCCACTCGAAGATGGCGTTGGCAAGCTCGGCGCGTGTTTCCCAGGTCCTGGTGTCGAGAACCTCCAGTTGCAGGGTGCCCCAGAAGGATTCCATCATCGAGTTGTCGTAGCAGTCCCCGACCGTGCCCATCGACGGGAGCAGCCCGGCGGCGCGGAGCCGTTGCCCGAACGCCCACGAGGTGTATTGTGTACCATGGTCACTGTGCAGGATCGTGGCACCATTGTCGGGCTGCCGGCGAAGCGTGGCCATACCGAGTGCGTCGATGATGAGCTCGGTCCGCATATGGTGTGCGATCGACCATCCGATGATACGTCGTGAATAAGCGTCCATGACCGCGGCGCAGTACAGTTTCCCTTCATTTGTCGGGTGCTCGGTAATATCAGTCAGCCACAGCCGGTCGGCGGCTGATACGGTGAAGTTCCGCTTGACCAGGTCGTCCTCGGTGGCTGGGCCGGTCGGGCCGCGTCGGTATCTGCGCCGGTACAGGCCCTGGATACCCGCCTCGCGCATCAGCCGGGCGACCCGCTTGTGGTTGACGACCAGGCCTAGGCCCAGCGTCAGTTCGGCGTGGACCCGGGGCCAGCCGTAGGTCTCGCGTGAGTCTTTGTGGACCTCCTTGATGTGTTTGAGCAACAACGTGTTCGCCTCGTGGCGGGCCGAGGGCGGCCGGCCGAGCCAGGCGTAGTAGCCCGACCTCGATACCCCCAGGATTCGGCAGGCCACCGCGACATCAATCTCGGTATCAGTGTCGGCGGCGAGTTCACGGACCAACCGATACGTTAATTTGGGAGAATGTTCTCCCGAGCAAAATACGCAGCGGCTCGTTTCAGGATATCGTTTTCCATCTCCAGGCGTCGCTTGTCCCGCCGGAGCTGGGTGAGCTCGCGTTTCTCGGTGCTCGTCAACCGAGAAACGCTGCCGTTCTCATCAGCGTCGTCCTGGGCCATCCAGTTCCGCAGGCACGATTCGCTGATCGAGAGCTGCTTGGCCACCGCGGCGATCGATTGCTCGCCCAGACGAGCCAGCTCGACGGCTCGACGACGGAACTCAGGAGGGTGAGGTGCGGGCACGGGGACATCCTTCCTGGTGGCCGGGGCCACCTCAGGTCAGGTGTCCGTGCTACGGGGACAAGCTCAGAACCACCGACTCCACCACCCGCCGCGCCCGCCGCGGCTGCTGAACCCTCCACCGCACACGTCCAGCCCACGCCGGGCCAACAC
>JBOHHE010000317.1:0-1864 GCA_050700355.1 Pseudonocardiaceae bacterium | reverse complement strand
AACCAGGGTCGACCGACCCGAGCCGGGTGCCGCCGAGCACCGTGCCCGCCTCGTCCCTGGCGACCAGGACCACGGTGCGCGGATCGTCGTCACGATCGTCGCGGTCGGTGGCCGGTGAACAATCCTTGCCGGTGCACGAACACCTTGGTGCGCAGCGCGTGGTAGGCGGCCAGCGCCCCCGGGTCCGCGGCCGGTTCGATCCGGAACTCCGGTCGGGGCGCCGGCTGGCCCGGCAGCACCTCCCCCGGAGCTAGCGCACAGTGGGGAACCGAAGCGTTCGTTCGGGCGCCCTGTGCCTCAACGTCGACCCGAGTCGGCACCCCCTCGGACGTGGTGTCGGTGCTCACGCGCACTGCCGTCTCCTGAAATGAATGAGAACGGCTACCCGGCCCGATGGTCAGAAGGCGATCCAGAAGCGCGATTTCGCTCCAGCCATCCTCGCACCTCCGCCAATCCCACTTCTCTCCCACGCTCGCCTGTTTCAGCAGCGTGACCGCACCCATGAGCAACCGCACCAATTTCTCGTCGACCGCCCTCGGCTCGATCGGCTCTTCTTCGCTGAGCCATTCCACCCCTCCCGCAAGCTGCTCCACAAGCAACCGGTGCCTCGTCTGCCACACGTAGCTCATGACCGCCAGTCGGGCTCCACCGTCTGGGAGGAAAGAGCAACTGATTGATCGTGCGCAGCGCTCACCACGACCTCCTCCTCTATGACAGATGATTTCTGGTAGCTCATCGACGCGGCCGAATCCCCACGATCCTGCAGGTCTCGTCCCAGCACTGCTCACAGGTCTGCCAGAGCCACTCCAGGTCGCCCTCGGCGGCCCGGGGATGGGTGGCACCGCACAGGCACCGCATCGGCGCACCCAGTGGGACGTTGCGGTCCCGCCGATCGATGGCATGGCGCTGACCGGCGAGCGGGAACCAGGAGAACGGGTGGGATTTCGGGTACGGCGTAGGAACACCATTGGCTTCCAGCATTGGTGAGGTACCCCCAGCTCGTGTGTGCCTGTGGTCGGCACCCAGGGCCGGGGCGAGCTCACCGGGAAGCAGTGCGGTTCGGGGAGTGGATACCCGGCCAGTCGTTTCACTGCCTGCGCGGGGGAAGGCACAGACCGACCGACACGGGCACCTGCCGCGTCCCTTCCCGTAGCTCGTCATCCCGACCCTGGGGCCGGGGAGAATCTAACAATCAGCGATCATCTGACGGCGAAAGGTAACGATTCACGAACGCGCGGTTCGGAACGCACAGTTCGGTGGGCATGGATACGATGCGCAGGCCGAGTCAGGCGATACGGCAGCCGTATCACCTGAGTCACGCTGATGACGTGGGGGCCGGTCAGTCCAGCAGGCCGATGCGTCCGGCGAACTCCCGGACTTCACTGGCATATGACGGCTTGGCCCGTTTGACCAGGGTCGTGACCATGCCACGGACGTCCTGCTTGTGCTGGAAGTCCTGCGGGCACAGCCGCTCAGCCATCTTCAGATGCACGAAAACCGCCGGGTCGTTGTTCCGACACTCGTAGCACCGAGCTACCTCGTAGAGGTGTTGAGTCTTTCGCTCCAAGGACGGAATACTTGAGATATCCACGTTGTCCGCAAGCCGCAACGCTTCGACAATCTCACCCTGTTCCTGTTCTACGCAGACCATGTGGATTGCCACGTTGGTCGGCCCAAACACCGTGTTGTGGTAGTTGTGTCCCTCGCCAACCCGCAAGGCGGCTTGATGGGCCGGCTCCCGCAGCAGCTCTCGCGCCTGCCACGGATCGCCACTCCGCAGTGATGCGATAGCCCCCACCAATACCAACCCACCATAGAGCGAGAAGTGCTCGGGTGTCCCGTCCGGTAGTAACGGCTCCAAGGC
>JBOHHE010000316.1:0-6589 GCA_050700355.1 Pseudonocardiaceae bacterium | reverse complement strand
GCTCAGGATTGTCATGAGCGGGGCCGCTAACGTGGGCTATAGTCCCAGGTCGGCTTCGAAGGCGGCCTCGGTGAGGCGCTCCTTGATGGTATTGAGGAACCGGGCGGCGTCGGCGCCGTCCACCAGGCGATGGTCGTAGGACAGGGCCAGGTAAATGAGCGAGCGGATCGCGATGGTGTCTCCGTCGGGGCCGGAGAGCACTGCGGCGCGCTTGACCACGCTGCCGGTGCCGAGGATGCCGACCTGCGGTTGCAGGATGATCGGGGTGTCGAAGAGCGCTCCGCGGGAGCCGGTGTTGCTGATCGTGAAGGTGCCCCCGCTCATCTCGTCTGGGGTGATCTTGTTGGATCTGGTCCGGGCGGCGAGGTCGGCGATCCGGCGGGCCAGGCCGGCGATGTTGAGATCACCCGCCTCATGGATCACCGGCACCAGTAGCCCACGCTCGGTGTCGACCGCGATGCCGAGGTGTTCCGCGCCGTGGTAAGTGGCCTCGCCCTTTTCCGTGTCGATCGAGGCATTCACCCTCGGATGCGCCTTGAGCGCCTCGACCGTGGCCTTGGCGAAAAACGGCAGGAACGACAGCTTGACGCCCTCCCGGGCCTCGAACGCCTGCTTTGCCCGGTCGCGCAACCCGGCAAGGCGGGTGATGTCCGCCTCGACCACGGTGGTGAGCTGCGCGGAGATCTGCAGCGACTCGACCATCCGCTTGGCGATAACGGTGCGCATCCGGGACAGCTTCTCGGTCTTCCCGCGTAGTTCGGAGGCTGCGGCCGATGGCTGGACCGGCGATGGTGGCGCGGTGACAGTGGAAGTCTGCGGTGCCTGTTCGGCAGGTTCCGGTTCCGGCTCCGGCTGTTCGACCGCAGCCAGGACGTCCTGCTTGCGGATCCGGCCGCCGACGCCGGTGCCCTGCACTCCGGACAGATCGACACCGTGCTCGGCGGCGAGCTTGCGCACCAGGGGGGTCACGTACGGTGCACCGCCGGCCCCATCGTTGTTGGCCGTTGACTCGGATGCAGACTGGGATTGGGCTTCCGGCCGGGGCTCGGGTTCGGGGGAGTCCTCCCGGACGGACGGGGCGCGATCCTCGGCAGGCTCGGATTCAGAGCGCTCGTGCGTCCGCGTCGGCTCGGCAGGTGGTTCCGGCGCGGAGGGCGCTGGAGCAGCAGCACCGACCATGGCCAACCGGGCGCCCACGTCGACCGTCTGGTCCTCCGCAACGAGGATCTCCAGCACGGTACCCGCCGCCGGGGACGGGATCTCGGTGTCCACCTTGTCGGTCGACACCTCCAGAAGTGGCTCGTCCAGCTCCACCGACTCACCGACCTGTTTGAGCCACCGGGTCACCGTGCCTTCACTGACGCTCTCCCCGAGCGCGGGCATCAGCACTGGTGCCGCAGAGCCGGCGGATCCGTCACCGGAGGGTGACTGTTCAGCGGTGCGCTGGGGATCAGCGGCGGGCTGCGGGTCAGTGGCGGCGGGCTGCGGCTCGCGCGATGTCCCAGCAGCGTTGTTCGTCGGCTCGAGCGGAGGCTCGGATGACCGCTCGCTCTGCTGGCGTTGCCGCGCGGCCACCGTCTCTGGAAGCTCCCAACCAGAATCGGCGGGAGAGTTGCCGTTGGAGTCACCGATCACCGCGAGCTGCGCGCCGACTTCGACGGTCTCGTCCTCGGAGACGATGATCCGCTGCAACACGCCGGCGGCAGGTGAGGGGATCTCAGTGTCGACCTTGTCGGTCGACACCTCGACCAGCGGTTCGTCCACCTCGACGGTGTCGCCCTCGTGCTTGAGCCAGCGCGTCACCGTTCCCTCGGTGACGCTCTCGCCGAGCGCAGGCATCTCCACGGAGTGCGCCATCTGTTGCCTCGACTCTCTCGTCCTTCTCGCTGATCCGTCGGTCAGCCGTGCGCGTGCAACGGCTTGCCTGCCAGGGCGAGGTGGGCCTCGCCGAGGGCTTCATTCTGCGTCGGGTGGGCGTGCACCAGAGCGGCGACGTCCTCTGCGTACGCTTCCCAGTTGAAGATCAGTTGCGCCTCGCCGACCAGCTCGCCGACCCGGGCGCCGACCATATGCAATCCGACAACCGGGCCGTCCTTCGCGCGCACCAGCTTGATCGCGCCCTTCGTCTGCAAGATCTGGCTCTTGCCGTTTCCCGTCAGGTCATAGGTGATTGTCTCGATCTCGGAGTAGCGCTCTCTGGCCTGGGCCTCAGACAGGCCCACCGAGGCGACCTCCGGCTCACAGTAGGTCACTCTCGGGATGCCGCTCTCGTCGATCGGGGTCGGGTTGCGCCCGGCGAGGTCCTCGGCGAGGAAGATGCCCTGGGCGAAACCGCGATGTGCCAGCTGCAGGCCCGGCACGATGTCACCCAGCGCGTACACCCCCGCCAGGTTGGTGCGCAGCCGCTCGTCGGTGAGCACGAAGCCGCGCTCCATCCGGACCCCGGCTTCCTGGTAACCGGCGTCGGCGGTATTCGGTCCGCGCCCGACAGCGACCAGCAACAGATCGGCGTCCAACTGCTCACCGGACTCCAGATTCACCGTGACGCCGGCGTTGGACTGCTGTGCACCGGTGAACTTCACACCGGTCTTGAACGCGATGCCGCGACGGCGAAAGGCCCGCTCCAGCTGCTTGGAGGAGAAGTCGTCCTCGGCCGGGACGAGCCGGGGCAGCGCCTCGACGATGGTCACCTGAGCGCCGAAGGAGCGCCAGACGCTGGCGAACTCGACTCCGATCACTCCGCCGCCCAGCACCACAACGCGCTCGGGTACGTAGTCCAGGCTCAGCGCCTGGTCACTGGTGATGATCCGGCCGCCGATCTCCAGGCCGGGCAGGGATCTGGCATAGGAACCGGTCGCCAGCACGACGGCGCGCCCGACGTAGCGCCGGCCGTCGACCTCCACCGCGTTGGGCGCGACCAACCGGCCGTTGCCCTCGACACTGGTGATCCCCCGGGACGACACCAGCCCTTGCAGGCCCTTGTACATCCGCGCGACGACGCCGTCCTTGTACTTGTTCACCCCACCCATGTCGACGCCTTCGAGTACGGTTTTCACGCCGAACTGGTGGCCGTCGCGGGCCGCGTCGGCCACCTCGGCGGCGTGCAGCAGCGCCTTCGTCGGGATGCAGCCCCGGTGCAGGCAGGTGCCGCCGAGCTTGTCCTTCTCCACCAGGACGACGGACAGCCCCAGCTGCGCGCCGCGCAGGGCGCAGGCGTAACCACCCGAGCCGCCGCCGAGGATTACGAGGTCAGCGGGGGTGGCGGTCGCTGAGGTGCCGGTCACTGAGAAACTCCTCAAGCTGATGTCGATACCGTGGTGCTCGGTGAGATGCTCTGTGGAACCCGTTGTCGCAGCTGAGTTCCACAGCCATCTTGTCACCACGGCCCGTGCCCTTGCGATGCGGGCGCGGTCGCCCCGGGTCCCGAATCGGGCGCCGGGGAGAAACCGGAAAATCACCCGAATGGATGCGTTGAGCTGGCAGAATCGTCGGAAGGTCCGGCGGATGCGAGGAGGTGTCGCCGGTGGGCTTGTTTGACCGGCTCCGGCGTCGAGAGCGGCCAGGCGTGCTGCGCGCAGCGTCCACCGCGGACATCGACCACCTCGAGCGATGGGCCGCCGCGCACCGCGGGGTCGAGGCCTTCGTCGAACCCCGCACCACAGTCACCCAGACCACTGTGGTGCTGGTCGCGCACGATGGCGAGTGGACCCGACGCAGAGTGGACAACGGCGAAGCCGCCCAGCGGCTGGGCAAGCGGCTCAAGATCCCGGTCTACGACGTCGCCAAGATCGGTTACCCGCAGCGGATGCGCGACTACACCGCTCGCCAGCGCATCCTGCGGGACCGAGAGCAGGACGCCGACGGCCAGTAAGTACGTTCCTGGTCAGCCGCGTTCGGCGAGGTCGATGAGGACTGCCGCCAGGGTGCGCACCGGCACTCCGGTGCCGCCCTTGCCGGTGTAGCCCCACGGCGAACCGGTGTTATAGGCCGGACCTGCGATGTCCAGGTGCGCCCATGGAATGTCGTCGGAGATGAACTCGGCGAGAAACACTCCGGCAAGGAGCATCCCGGCCCAACGGTGGTTGGCGACGTTGGCGATGTCCGCGAGCTTGGAGTCCAGATCTGGCCGCAGATGCTCGGGCAGCGGCATGGCCCACCCGTTCTCGCCGACCTCCCGCGAGATCGCGGTGACCCGGTCCCGAAACTCCGGGGTACCCATGATCCCCGGCGTGCGGGAACCCAGCGCAACGATCTGCGCACCGGTCAGGGTGGCGACGTCGATGAGGTAGTCAGGGGTGTCCTGCGCGGCACGGACCAGCGCGTCGGCGAGGACCAGCCGCCCCTCGGCGTCGGTGTTGAGTACCTCGACGGTCTTGCCGCCGTACATCGTGAGCACATCCCCAGGCCGGTACGCCGTGCCCGAGGGCATGTTCTCGGCCATCGGCACGGTGGCGATGACCTCCACCGGAAGCTCCAACCGGGCGGCGAGCACCGTCGTGACGACCACGGCGGCCGCGCCCGCCATGTCCATGGTCATCTCCTCCATCTTCGACGCCGGCTTGATCGAGATCCCGCCGGTGTCGAAGGTGATTCCCTTGCCGATCAGAGCTACTTTCGCCCGCGGTGCGGCCGGAGCGTGATGCAGCCGGACCAGCCGCGGCGGGCGGGACGAGCCGCCGCCGACGCCGAGGATTCCGCCATAGCCCTCTCGCCGCAGCGCCTTCTCGTCGAGCACCTCGGTGCGCAGTCCGGCTGCCGTGGCCAGTTCCACCGCGCGTTCGGCGAAGGACACCGGATAGAGGTCGTTGGGTGGGGTATTCACCAGATCCCGGGCGGTCGATACCGCCTCTGCTACGGCGATTGCCCTGGCCAGCTCCTGTTTCGCCGTCTCCTCTTCGGTTGAGGGCACCGAAAGGTCCATCTGCTCCAGTGGCGCGTCCCCATTCTGGGATCGGTAGGTGCTGAAGGCATAGCCGCCCAGCGCGCTGCCCTCCGCGGCGGCTGTCAGATCGATTCGGGAGAGGGTGGTGAGCGCCCGAGAGGTCCCGGCCAAGGCGCGGGCCGCCGCCCCCGCCGCCCGGCGGACCTGCTCGCTGGTTGGTTCGCCATCGACCTCGCCAAGGCCGGTGGCGACCAGCAGTGGAGCGCCGAGGACACCCCGAGTCGGTACCTTGATCACCTCGTCGGCCTTGCCGCGAGCGCCCAGCACGGCCAGCAGATCGGCCAGCCCGCCCTCGAACGCCTCGTCGATCTCCGTGCCACCTTCGGCGAGCCGAACACCTCCGGCGTCCGGCATGGTGCCCACCACGAGGGCATCGACCGGGGCGGTGGTGATGACGGCGTCGCTCAGGCGCAGGGTCAGGCTGGTCACGGTGGTCTCCTTGCAAATCAGGCCAGGTCGCCTGCGGCTGTTTCGGGATGCTAACGACGTGGGTGTCGGGCTTGGCCCGCACCCCGGTCCAGTAGCGTGCGCTATCTGTGAGCACACTCCTGCGCCATGGACCTTTGCATGCCGCCCACGTTGAGCTCGAGGCCACCCTCGGATCGTTCGGTGGCTGGGAGATGCCGATCCAGTATGCCGGGGCGGGTATCGTCGCGGAGCACACTGCGGTACGGGAAGCGGTCGGCCTCTTCGACGTCACGCATCTGGGCAAGGTGACCGTCACGGGTCCGGGAGCCGCTGAGTTCGTCAACTCCTGCCTCACCGCTGACCTCGGCAAGATCGGGCCAGGTCAGGCCCAGTACACGGTGTGCTGCGCGGAGAACGGCGGAGTGGTGGACGATCTGATCGTCTACCTGGTCGGTGCCGATGACGTGTTCTGCGTGCCGAACGCTTCGAACACCGGGGCGGTCAGCCGCCTGCTGGCGGCTGCGGCGCCGGCGGGGGTGAGGGTGACCGAGCGGCACGAGGAGTACGCGGTGCTCGCTGTGCAGGGTCCCCGGTCGGCGCAGGTGCTGGCCGCTCTCGGGCTGCCGACCGAGCTGGACTACATGGCCTTCGCCGACGTCCGCCACGACGGCGCGCCGCTGCGGGTGTGCCGCAGCGGCTACACCGGCGAACTCGGCTATGAGCTGCTGCCGCGCTGGGAGCAGGCGTCCGCGCTGTGGCACGCGCTGCTCGCAGCTGCCGCACCGCTCGGGGGGCGGCCCTGCGGCCTCGGCTCCCGCGACACCCTGCGCACCGAGATGGGCTACCCGTTGCACGGCCAGGACCTCGGACCGGACATCACCCCGTTGCAGGCAGGCGCCTCGTGGGTGATCGGTTGGAGCAAACCGGCCTTCTGGGGCCGGGATGCGCTGCTCGCCGAACGCGAGCGAGGCTCCTCCCGGCGGCTGCGCGGGCTGCGTGCCACTGGCCGAGGAGTACCCCGGCCGCACATGGCAGTGCGGTCCCCGGCAGGTACGCCGCTCGGGGAGACCACCTCCGGCACGTTCTCCCCAACCCTGCGCACCGGCATCGCGCTGGCCCTGCTCGATCCCGCGGTGCAACCCGGAGCTCCCGTGGAGATCGACGTCCGGGGCCGCGCCGTGCCAGCCGAGGTCGTCAAGATCCCCTTCGTGCCCTCCCACGTGCGCTGACGCGCCGTGA
>JBOHHE010000315.1:0-15899 GCA_050700355.1 Pseudonocardiaceae bacterium | reverse complement strand
TCACAGCAGCGGCACCTGCCGACGCCCACGGGCGCGTGGCGAACCCTAACAGCGACCTCACCCGACCTCGTGGAGCCCACGCCGCCCCCGGCCAGCCTGACCAATCCGCCCGGAGCGGGGATCGGTCGGTAGCCTGGCGTTCGCACTTCTCACCGGAGTGTTCCGCCCCGGCGCATCGGTGAGGGCTTATACCTCCGGTGAATGGAGTCGAGCCAGATGGCCAGGATGGTGGAGCCGACTATCGGTGAGCGCATCCGGGAGTTGCGCCGATCCATCTACACGCAGGTCGAGCTGGCGGTGGCCGCCGATGTCAGCGTGGACGTGATCCGCAAGCTGGAGCAGGGGCGGCGGCTGACGGCGTCGATCGGCACGCTGCAGCGCATCGCCCGCGCGCTGGACGTCGGCGTGGCTGATTTGCTGGGCCGTTCTGATCCGGCGCCCGCTGAAGAGGGGCAGGCGGGGCTATCGGCAATCCGCGATGCGCTCACCTCGATCGACGATCTCCTCGGAGCCGTTGATGACGTTGACGTGCCGCCCGTGGAGGTACTTGCCCGGTCGGTGACCTACGGCTGGGGCGCCTACTGGGCCGGACGGTACGAGCTGCTCGCCGCCCTGCTGCCCGACCTGCTGGTCACCTCCCGCGCGGTACTGCGGGCCTGCCCCGTGGCCGCCCACCCGCGCGCGATCGACCTGGCGGCGCAGGTCCACCAGCTCACCGCAAACACCCTGGTGGGCCTGGATGCGCCGGATCTGGCATATCTCGCGGCCCGGGAATCGCTGCGGTTCTCGGGCAGTGGCGAGGACCCGCTGCGCGACGCCGCGATGCGCTTGACGTTGAACTATGTCCTGAGCCGGCAGGGCCAGTTCGTGGAGGCAGAGCACCTTGCCGTGGACACCGCCGAGAACTGCCGGCCCGGCGCGGCGGCCGGCCCGGGGCAGCTATCGGTGTACGGGGGGTTGCTGCTGGGCGCAGCGACGGCCGCCGCGCGGGAGAGGCGAACCGGGGCGGCCCGCGAGCTGCTCGCCGAAGCGTCGGTGGTCGCGGACCGCGCCGGGGTCGATCGCACCGACTACGAGGTGGTGTTCGGGCCCAGCAACATGATCATGCAGGCGGTGGACGTCGCGGTGGTCACCGAGGACTTCCCGGCAGCGGCGCAGCTCGCCCGGCGGATGCCGGGGGATTCAGCGCTGCCGCTTGCCGCCCCGTCCCGGCACCTGGCCGACGTCGCCCATACCCAGGTACGGCTCGGCCGGACCGGACCGGCGGAGTCCACCTTGCTGATGATGGAGCGGGCCGCCCCCGAGTGGACCGCCCATCATCGACTGCCCCGGATCCTCATCGGCGAACTACTGACCCGGGGCCGCCCGTCCGCACGACTACGGGAACTCGCCGACCGCCTCAACGTCCGGCCCCGACAGGAATAACCGACAGGCGCTCGTACCACCTTCCCAGCGCGCGACCGAGGTCATCGGTGGCGCCTGCGACCGCCCAGCGTGCCCGGTCTCGGTCGCCGTCCTGCCACGTCCGGTAGCTGGCCAAGACCGTCGCGAACGAGGTCCATTCCGGACCGGCCGTAGCCGGTGGGTCGCCTGCGATGACGCCCGCCAGCACCGAGGGCAGCGAATCCCATGGCACGGCCAGTTCCGGCATCGGCCTCGAGACAACCGACGCCGCGGCGATCTCGCAGGCGCCAGCCACGTGTTCGTCGTACAGATGCAGGGAGTCGACGTGATGGTGGTACTCGCCGACCGATACCCCGAGCCACCCGGCCATCAACTCCTGGATCAGCGTTGTGGTGAAGATGTCGTACGGGAAGCCCAGCCACAAGTCCTGGCTGCGCATGGTGGTGTGCATGTTTAGCTGGCCCTCGCGCAAGAAGAATCG
Source organism: Pseudonocardiaceae bacterium (assembly GCA_050700355.1). Lineage (GTDB taxonomy): Bacteria > Actinomycetota > Actinomycetes > Mycobacteriales > Pseudonocardiaceae. The sequence goes on along the minus strand of JBOHHE010000315.1, from coordinate 14,014 downwards.
GTAGCTGAGGGTGCACGGCACGTCCCGGTGCCCGAGTGTGTCTCGCTCGGCGTCATAGATCTGCACGACGCCCTGGCGTGAGTCCGGGTCTCGCCCGAGCAGCGTGCGGACGTGGTCAAGCTGGTCCACCTTGTCCCGCCAGCGTCGAATGCGAGGACCGTATGCGCCCTGCAGACGGCCGTCGTCTGCGTACTTGGCGAGGGACCGGTTGTACCGGAAGATCCATGGATCGTCCGAACCGGACAGGATCCAAAGCGCCTCGGCTACGGCAAAAGCCGGGTTGATGACCCGGGTAGGAGGCACGTCGACGTACCGGCGGCGCGGTTGCGTCAGGCACAGGTGCACGCCGAGTACTTCGACGGTTCCCATACCCCTCGGAATGCTGCGCCGCCCGTGGTCGAGTACCACGCGGCACGCCGCCGAGTACAGCTCGTTGGCCGAATCTGCCCGCAGGACGATCATCGTGCGCCGTCCCGCCCGGCGCCGTGGTGGGTAATCGCTAACGCGCGAAGCAGGTGGTTCATCGCCTGTGAGCCCCAGTCGCAGCTCCTGCATGGGTCGTTGACGCCGTCCTGGCAGCGTCGCCGCAGCGCCGCCGCCTGCGGACCCAGCCAGGTCGCCTCGGCCTGTCCCACGACGAACGTCCCGACGGTCAGGTCTCGGTGGGAGAGCATGTTGCATCCGAACAGCTCACCGGTGTCCGCGCTCGCATACGCGGTGAACCACGGAACCTCGCATGGCTGTGGCCCGGTGTCCACGAACATGGTTTCGTCCGCGACCAGGTCGATGCCGTGTTCGGCAATCGATTCCCGCATGGCGGGCAGCGCCTTGTGGAACTCCGCCTGCTGGGCGGGGGTCGGCGCCAAGCCCGGGTAGTCCCGCACCGGGATCAGGTGCCACCACCGCGGCCGGATTGGCCGCGCGAGCAGTAGTTCCGCAAGCGCCGTCAGATCCGCTATGCCGGTCCGCTGCACCACGGTGTTCACGCCGTAGGCAAGCCCCACCTCGGACAGCGCATCAATGCCGCGCATGCAGTGCTCGAACAGCCCGGGTGTGGCCCGGATCTGGTCGTGCGCGGGTCCGACGGCATCGAGGCTCAGCACGATCTCTACACATCCCGCGTCGGCAAGCCGTGCGGCTTTGGAGCACAGAACGCGCCCGTTGGTGATCACCGAGACCCGCGCGCCCGTGTTCGCGGTCCGCTCGACCAATTCGGGCAGGCCTGGCAGCAGTAGAGGCTCCCCGCCGGTGAAACGTACTGCGGCCGGCCGCAGGGGTAACAGCCGGTCCAGAACGTCCACGTAGTATTCGGTGTCACGTCTCGTACGCGGCAGCTCCCAGCAGGTGCACATGTTGCACCGTGCGTTGCAGTCGTCGAACAACTTGAAGTAGAGCACGTCCAGCTGCGGTTTCGGGGTCACCGTTGCTGCGGTCATCCTAAGTCTCCCCTGCTTGGTGGCGTACGCCGGCCGTGGTAGATCAGTCGGTGAGGTGCCGAACCGTGACCATAGCCGCGGTCGATGCCGGTGACCGCGAAACCGGCCCGCTCCAGTTCAGTGGGCAAGTCGAGTGACTTCAGATGGGTCCAGCGCTCGCGTAGCGCGACAAGCACGCAGTCGCCGACCCGGAACGATTTGTCGATCACGAGGTGGTCTGTTTCGACGAGTCGCCGTTCCCACTCCTCGACAGTGACACCGGCCGGTTCACAGTGCGCCGCGAGAGCGAGGTGCCAGTCGACGGCAGTGCGGGAGTCGAAGCTGGAGCTCACATCGATGTGTAGCATGCCGTTCGGCGCGAGGACGCGTGCCGCCTCGGACAGTGCTGCGCGACGGTCGGCCAGTGACCGGAGGAGCTGGAACGTTGAGTACGGCACCACCGCCGTGTCGAATCCGCCGGAGAGCGGCAGGGACCGCAAGTCGCCGCATACTGCCGTCAGTGCTGATGAACGAGGGAGCCGTCGCAGCCGCGCGGCGCTGGCATCCACGGCCGTGACGTGTCGTTGGCCCGATCGGGCCAACGCAGTCGCCACCCGGCCCGTTCCGGCACCGAGCACGAGCAGGCATGTCGCTCTCGTCGTCGTCACCAGCCAGTACGGGATGTCGGCGCGCTGCCGCCGCAGCCGGTGTTCGTTGTGCCAGTCGTAGAGCACGGCCTCCCACATGTCATCATTCGGTTCGCCTGGGACCGTCACTTCGACCCCGAGCACAGTCCAGCGAGATCCTCGGCGCCGATGTTGACGGCCACGACCGCGGCGGGTGGCCCAAGCCGCAGACACGTGAGCCGCGCGTGGCCCAGAGTGAGGCGCCGCGCGGCTCCGGGACCAGGCAGGCCCAGGCACCCGGCCAGCAACCAGCCGTGCGGGCCACCGTGAGACACGACCAACAGGCGGTCCTCCGCCCGCTCGGTCCAGTCCCGCAGCGCTGACATCACACGGCTGGACGCTGCGTCGATCGTCTCAGCACCCTCGGGGCACAGCAGGTCCGAGTCGGTGAGCAGCGCTCGAGCCGTGTCCTGGCCCCACTCCGCCGCGATATCTGTGTAAGGCCGTTCATGGAATGCGGGAAAGGTTCGTTCAGCGAGGCGCGGGTCGACCTCGACGCCAAGGCCCAGTACCTCGTCCAGCAGGTGAGCCGTCGCCAGTGCGCGTGGCAGCGGCGAACTGACCACGGCGGTCGGCGCGAGCCGCGCCAGTGCCTCGCGCGCGGCGAGCACTTGGGCGCGACCCTCGTCCGACAGCCCGATCACGGCATGGTCGGGATAGCGGTCGGGCCTCACGTCTGCGGCGCCGTGCCGCAGGAACAGCACGAGCCTTCTCGGTCGGCGCGTCGGCGGTGTCTGGCTGTCCAGTAGCTGCATGACGTTGTCTGCGGTCTCCTCGGGCACTATGCCCTCGGTGGCCATCAACTCGCCGATGTTCTCGTCGTACTCCTCAAACAGTTCGATGATCCGTTCGTCGGGTAACCGCACGAAGGCGTCCCGCGCCGCGTTGCGGCGCAGGAGGTCCTCGAGCCCGGCAGTGACGGTGAAGACCCTGCACCGCAGCCCGCTCGCCCGCAGACGGCCGACCATCGCCTCGACCACGGCTCGGTCCCCGAGTACGCCATCGACGATCGCGTTGGCGCCGGTGACCGCGTAGGCCCTCGCCAGATCGGCACACGCAAACTGGGCACGGACGACGCTCTCAACGGTCAGGTCGCGCGGCAGGGCCAGGTAGCGCATGGTGTCCTCATTGACCCGCACGGCCGGGGCGAGGCGATCGCGGAGCAGGTTCGCCACCGTGGACTTGCCCACACCGGGCAGCCCACGGAGCAGGACGACCAATCCGGTGTCGGTGCCCATCCGGGTCAGCCTCCTCGACCGTGGCCGGATACGGCTGCGGAGATCACGTCGACCATGTGGTCCGTGCTGTGCGCGCCGGCGCCGGGGATGGGCACGCTCAGCAGGCGAGGAGCGAGGTCTTCGGCCCGTGTTGCCGGGACGACGCCGAGCTTCTCCGGTGTCAAGCCAGCCCGTTCGAACACCCGGTGGCGGTAATAGGGCCGATCCCAGATCAGGCGCACCAACACTCCGCCATCACGGGCCCGAGCGATGATCGCGCCGGCCTGGTCGGGTCCGTCCGCGAGCAGGACTAGATGAGACGCGCTGTCGCCTTCCGGATCGGCCGAGCGAACCGTTGGCACGCCCCGCGCCTCGAGCGCCGCGCGCAGTCGGCTGCGCACGGCACGTTGCCGATCGAGCACGGCGGGCAGTTCGTCGAGCTGGGCGCACAAGACGGCCGCTTGGAGCTCGGTCATGCGGCAGCCTTCGCCCAGCACCGCGCGCTCATCGTCCCAGTTCGGCAGGCCCGTGTCATCGCGCACCGCACCTAGGTCGACCTGGAGTGCGCACGCGGCCACGAGGTCGGGGTCCTTCGACACGATTGCGCCGCCTTCCCCCGCTGCGAGCTGCTTGGCCTGCTGGAAGCTGAACACCCCAAGGTCGCCCACGCTGCCAGCGGGTCGGCCGCCGGTCGAGGCGCCGAACGCCTGGCAGGCGTCCTCAATGAGCGCGATGTCCCGTCTGGCCAGCAGCTCGCGGACAGGGCACAGATCCGCGAGATGCCCCTGCACGTGCACCGCGATTACCGCTCGCACGCCCGGATGCAGATGTTTAGCCAGGTCGTCGAGGTCGACACCCAGCACTGAGCTGACATCCACCGGCACAGGTACCGCGCCGATCGCCACCACGGCCATCGGCGTGGCCACAAAGGTATACGCCGAGACCAGGACGTGGTCGCCCGGCGCCACCCCAGCGGCCCGCAACGCGACCCGCAGGCTCGACGTGCCGCTGTTGGTGGCCACTGCGCCGACGCAGTTCGACCACGTACCGAGGGAGGTCTCCAACCTGTCGTTCCAGGACCGCGCGCCATCCGCGCGGTACCGGAACATCTCCCGGTCCGCCAGGACCCGCAGCGCGTTGTCCCGCGCCCGGTCGGTGACGGTCGCCGCGCCGAACACATTGGGGTTCACCGGTTCCGTCGCCATACCCATCCTTGCGTCCTGACCAGCGACCGAGCGCCGGCCAACGTGCTCACCAGGTTCTGTGCATGTCGGCGTCCGCCGTCCGTGGACAGCACCACCAGGTACGGCCGGTCAGCGGGCAGGGCTGGCTCAGCCTCGGACGAGGACGCAGTGCGGTGCCGGTGGCGGAACATCGGCAGCTCGGCGAGCCGTACGTCGTGCTCTGGCAGAGCACGCAGGCCAACCAGATCGGCGGCGGCCATCAACCGGTTCCGGTCGTGAGCGGTAGCGCACCACACCGGCAGCCGGTGCCAGGACGGCCGGTCGCCGCGGCGGAGGTCTGGAAGACGGAATTCGCGGCACTCGAACAGGGGGCTCAGGCGCGCGACGAACTCCCGCCGACGCGCGGTGAGGGCATCTGCGTGGCGTAGCCGCCGCGTCAACTCGCTCAGCAGCGGCGCCGGGAACGGCGCAGGAGTGGGTGGCGCGGTGAGCATCCGATGGCCGGGCGAATCTGAACCCACCAGCCCGGCGATGTCGGGATCATCGCCAAGGACTGCACCGCCCCCGCCCACCGGGACGGGTTTACCGGGGCCGAACGAGGTCACCACGAGGTCCCCGGTGTGCCCGACGGGCAGGCCTGCACCGATGGTGCCCCAGGCCTGCGCTGCGTCCTCCACGATCCCGATCCCGCTCGGCAGTGCCGAGCGGAGTGCCCCGACCGGACATGGCAGGCCGTACTGATGGACAGCGACGATGCACCGCGTGCGTGGGCTGAGCGCGGCGACAATGGTGGCCGGGTCTAGCACGACTGCCCGCTCCACCGACGCGAAGACAGGTATCGCACCCTCCCGGACCACAGCTGCGGCGATCTTGTAGCAGCCGACGTCCGGCACTATAACTTCGTCACCAGGGCTCACCCCGAGCCAGCGCAAGGCCACCTCGACCGCGGCGGCACCACTCGCGGTGAGCACGCCCGCACGCCGTCCGTAGTGCCGGGCCAACAGCGCCAGCGCACGGTCTGTCACGCGATACTGCCCTGGTAGAGGTGCCGCACGCCTCGACTCGCCGTGTGATTGTCCCGCGCCGCATGGTCGAACGCCGATCGTTCCGCGCGCAGCTCGTCGGCGGCCGACCCCGGCGGCCACGCCAGGTCGTAGCGGGGAACAGCCCCGGACGCGACCATGTCCTTGAGCGTGTCGGGGCCGCCGAACAGATCGATCAGGTCCAGCTCGACTGGTCCCCATCGGCGCACGAGGCCCTCGGTCAGCAGGTAGAAGCCCGGTGAGCTGCGCCGGTATGCCTCGTCGAAGGACCACTTCACGCAGGCCACCGTCCGGCCCATCCGCGCGTCCAGCCGGTAGGCCACCGGACGCCGCCCGTGCCACGCCACATCGAGCGTGACCAGGTTTCTGTCGAGCAGTCCGGAGTACAGCTCGAACTGCTGATCCCGGTCATGCATGGACTGGCCGCACATAGCCTTCCAGGACCGGCGTTCGATCGTGTCCAGCACGGCGACCGCTGCGGTGCCGCTCGCCGGGGCGGTCGTGAGCCCGGCGGCCTGGAATCGGCGCCACTGCCGGTCGGCGCGGGACCCGTAGCGACGGCGAACACGTTCAGGCAGATCACGACCCTGCTCTGTCCAGGTGACGGTGGGACTGTCCCGCCTGCGCCACGACACGAGTCCGGACGCCGCCGCGCTGGTTACGTGGGGGAAGTACACCACCGGAGCGCCGAGGGCTGTGCGCACCAGCTCGGCCAGCTCGCGCAGCCGCGAGTCCGGCGGGCCGCCCAGTATCGGGCGGCCCGCGAACACGCAGCTCGCCCTGTCCTCATGCTGCCGGAAGGCACTGAGCAGGCCGCAGTGCACGGCGACATGCACGCAGTTCGAGCCGAGTGCAGCCGCGACTGCGTCGGCGTGCCCGAGCGTCTGCTGGACGGTGTTGGCGGCCCGGCCCGCTCGCGCCCACCACTCGCGCACCGGCTCCGGTAGGTCGGACCACCGGTACACGGTCGACCGCGCACCCAACGGCGGACATGGGATTTCCGGGTCAGCTGGCACCGGCGTCCGCTGTCCCGCCGCGGATCTCGGCGCGCACGGCATCGCCGACCCGCGCGGCGGCGCGTACGAGACCGCCCCAACGCTCGGTCAGCCAGCAGAACTCCTCAATACCGTCGCCGATCTGCCGCGCGATCTCGTCATCAAGCCGTTCGGCCTCGGTCGCCACCGCGGAAAGCCGCGCGGCGTGCGTGCCATCTACCTGGGTGGCCGCGTCCCGGTAGACCTGCGCGAATTTCAGGCCGGCTCCCTTCGCCTCCGGAAGCTTCTCGGCAAGCGCCGAGCGGAAGCTCGCCACGTACCGGTCGGTGTCCAGCGACCCGTCGGGGCGTAGGAACTTCGCAGGGTTCGCGCGGATGTTCTCGTTGTGCCGCGACCAGATCGGCCACAACACCACATACCGCAGATCGCGCATAGAATAGTCAACGTAAGACTCGACCGAGCTTTCAGCGCGACGGGCGTCATAGCTGTGTTGCATCTTCCGCGAGTGGAACATGACCGGACGATCCAACTGGTAAAGCAGGTTCTTCTGGAAGTAGTCACAGCCGAGCGTGTTCGGAATCGGCATCTCGGGCAGTTCCAGGAAAATCCTATGCAAGCAGGACACGCCGAGTTCGGTACGGCCGCTGTCGTCGATCGCGTAAAAGTCATCGTCGTAGCGGATCGTCGACTCGCCGACGAAATATCCGCGGACGTCTCGCAGCAGGTTCTCCGGTGACATCCACGGGCTGGACAGGCCGAGCACCCGGACGCCGAACTCCTCGCCCGCGGAGATCAGTTCCTGCCGATCGTGCGGCGGGTCCCCGAACATGCCGGAGCCGGTGAACAGCACAATCTGATCCCGCTGCTCGGGCGACACCGCGTCGGCGTTCGCGATCGGGCTCACCTCGCGAACCGGACGGCCGATGGCACGCGTCTCCAGCAGGCCGGGGAAACCCGGTCTGCCGTTCCGCGTGTCGAGCAAATGATCGGAGTCGCGTCGATGCACGGTGTCCACACCCAGCGCCGCCGAAACCAGAAACGCCTTGTTCGGGCCGACGCCATAGGCGACCCCCTGCCGAGAGAGCAGATTGCCTGCGCGGTCCCGGTCCGCCGCGTCCAGGTCAGACTCGGCGAGGACTCCGGACAGCACGTGACGCCACGCGTCGACGGTCAGATGGAGCACCGGCACGCCGTGGCGCGCGCGGTCCTCATCCAGCGCGGTGAAATGCTCGGCGGTGCGGTCGCCCTCGTCATGTTCGACAAGCAGGAACAGGTGTTCCTCATGCGTTTCCGCAAGCAGCGCCGCGCACTCCGCGATCCCGCTGCCGATGGCCGGCACGCAGGAACGGTTCGTCGGTACGTAAACGATGCGTGTCATGTTCCAATCCTACTGATCATGGTTCCCCCACATGGTTCCGTCCCATCGACAATCCTGTCCATGAGAATTTCGGTGAGCACGTCGACGTCGCGATGCCAGTACACATGTGGATACGGCACGATCGCGCCACCGAAGCCACTCATGAAATAGTCCACCGTCGGAACAACGCTACCCTCTAGGTCCAGCCGTTCGCGGCCGAGGCGGCTCAACGTCTCGGCCGCTGTGTCGACCAGCAGCGTTGGCACGCCCCGAGGCCCTTCGCGGTCGAACCAACTGTGCAGTAAAAAACCCGTGCCGGCTTCCAACAGGATCAAGTGCTGACCTACTGTCCCCTGGCTTGCGGCCGTCAGGCAGGTGACCGCCCCGCGCGCGCTTGCCTGGCGGGCGAACCGTTCACGCAGCGCGACCTGATCCGCCGACTGCCCGACAAGAGCCAGGTCGAAGCGGAACCGGCTGACCTCGCTGGTGCGCACCTCCACGGCTGCCTGTGCTGCTCGGAGATGCTGCCGCACGGTGGCTGAGTACCCGGCCCGCCAGGAAGCACGTAGATCGAGCACATGCGTGTGCCGCCACTCGACGGCCATCCCAAGTTGGCGGCACGCGGTGACGTCGTGGAAATCCGGTGCCATCGGCAGGTCCAGCGAGACGCAGTCCTCTCGGATGGAGCCGAGCAGCGCGACCATGACGTCCCTGCGCCGCTGCGGATGCTGGTCAAACAACACGGGTGCCGCATAAGGCAACACCCGGGCGATGCGGCGGGCATGGGCGCCGGTCCCGTCAACACTGATGGGCAGCACCCACACGGCCACCACGGCGTTGCCACGGAGCGCGACCAAGGTCTTCGTATACGGGTAGGCGTACCGGGCTGTCTCAATTGCCCGGACGACCTCCTCCGACAGATCGACCGGGGGTTCCGGCGCCCACTCCGTCCTGATCATGGTCGCACCCGGGCACGTACTGAGGAGTCCGCAGGCCCGGCAGCGAACTCTTCGATGACCCGGCTCACCGCGCGGGCCACCGGCCGGCCGAATGCAAAGGGTACGAACGTCACATCGGCCACACTGGGTAGCCCAGTTACCAGGGCCGCGTACTCACATTCGTCCTGGATCAACAAGATGATCTTCTTGCGCAGCGCCGACGCCCACCCGATCTCGATATGGGTGCCGCGGGAAGCGGGCCTGACCCCGGGCGTCGCGACGAACACGTCGCACGCGGAAACGTCCTCGAAGTCCAGCCGCGTTGACCGGGAATCGTCGAGCAGCTGCGCGCCCCATGCCTCACGGCGGTGCGCGTTGAAGACCTGCCAGCCGCAGTCCTCAAACTCGTCGAGCAGCTCCTGGTACAGCGCGCGGTAGTCGTCATTGATGCGGAGCAGGCTGTTGTCGAGGGCCGCTTGGAATGGGCCGCCGACGTAGATGCGCAGGCCAGGCGAGCGACTAGCCAGCACGCATTCCCGTCCGCGCCGCAGCAGCCTGCGCACCTCGTGCGCGACCTGTTCGGCGCCCTGGCTGCCGAGCCGGTCCAGGTGTGGCCTCCGGGTGGGCAGGCTGTCGCGCTCCGCGAGGACACGCACCGCGCGGCGGTAGAGCTCGTCGGCCACCGCCGGATCGCCCTCCGCCCGGCTGACAGCGATGTACAGGTAGTTCACCGCAACTTCCTCGCTTTGATCGCGGACCAGCTTGAACTCCTCCGCGGCCAGTACCGAGTCCGGCCAGGTGACCGCCGCCCGTGAGCGGTCCTGTCCGAACCACTCCGCGTTGACTACCTGGCTGAGGTTCTGTGGGGGCAGGATGATGATCGGGGTGGCGCACTGGTTCGCCTGCAACAGGGTCGTACTGCCAGGCGAGGTGATCAGCAAGCGCGCTGACCGCAGGGCGGCCTCGAACTCCGAAGGCGACAGGACGCCAATATGCACCCCATCGCCAGTCTGGGTCCGCAACCACCCGGCTTGGTCGGCATCGATGTTCCCGCATACAGCGTCGACCGAGAGACCGTGGTCGCGTACGGCGCGAAGGACCGGCGGCAGCAGAGTTCGCAGATAGCTGTCACCGGTCGTGCCCGAAAACGGGCTGTGCAGTCCGCCCACATTGATCACTACACCGCCGTGTGCCTGGCTGGCCATCGGATCAGGCCGACCCACACCATCGGACGGCACGACGCTATCGACCCATACCAGCCTCTTGGCCCTACATAGCACGTCCCACGCGGGCGTTGGCACACAGCGCTGCGCGCAATACGTGTCCACATTGATCGCCACAGGGTCGTTCTCGGTCCACAGAAACGGCAGGCTGTCCAGGAAGACCACCGGGCAACCCGCAGCGACAAGCCGCTCGGCCAGCACCGGTTCGCCCACGACCAGCGCTGCGTCGGCTCGAAGGTCGTCGAGCAGTCGGACCGCATCGTCGGTCGTGCGCGGCGTGTCACGGTATGCGGCAGCGTGCCTGACTAGCAGTTCGTGTCCCAGCTCGGAGCCGATGACGATGGGATCGAGTTCGGGAAGTCGGTCCAGGACCAATCGGAGCTTGCCTGCACTGCCCCAGCCGAACTCGCCGACCCCAACCAACAGGCGAGCACCCCGCTCGATGGCGGGCGGGGTGCGGTTGGTGCCGATGTTGCTCATAGGAATTTCTCCCGGTCGGCGAAACGTGAACGAGATACCTCTCGATAATCAGGCCACACGGAACACAGAATGCGGGAACCCCGAAGAGCTATTCATGGGAGCAAGCATGCCTCGCTCACTATGGGGCCGCGCCACCCCGGTCGGACTGACGGAGGCGCCTGGGCCGGAGGATGGGATCCGTAGCCTGGCGTTCGCACCCCTCACCGGAGTTTTCCACCCCGGGGCATCGGTGATCGGCACCCCCCGCCGTGCTCTTCCAGGCCATCGCCGACGTCGGGCGTCAACCACGCACAGCCGCCACCAAGACCGCACGCTGACGCCGGCAGCGCCGCCATCCCCGGGTTCGCGTTCGGCGGGACATGCCTGCCGCGCCGGGCGTCTGCGTATGATCGATCTGAGGTGACTCGTCGGTGGGACCGGACGGGTTCCGACGCGCAGCCTACGACCGAGGAGCTGTAGCGCGAGCGACGCCCGCCGACGCACAAGGGGCGCGTGGCGGGTCCTAGCAGTGACCTCTCCCAAGTTCATGGAGTCCACGCCGACCCCAGTCACAAAGGATGAGCTCGGTGACGCCAGAACGCGCCTAGCCGCGAATTACCCAGCCGTCACCCCTTCTTGTCACCCCCGGTTCTTGTCGCCCCCCGGTACGGTGAGCTAGCCATAGATGGACCCCATCCCCGGTCATGAGACAAGTGTTTCGATGTGTTTTCGGAGGGGCGTTTCCAGGTCGGGGAAGTCACCCGACTTCCTGATCCGCTTCAGCAGGCGTGCCGCCACCCATAGCTGGGCAATGATCCCGTCCGGGCCGTCGAGAATTTCCGCGAATTCACTGTGCACTCTGTGAGCCATGTCGGGATTGAGGAGGCTGTAGCAATACAGAGTCGCGGTATCGGTGCCCGCGGGACCTTGTCCCCACATCTCCCAATCGAGAACCCCGAGCCGCGGTCGCAGCAGGTTGCCCCAATGCAGATCCCCGTGGACCGTTTCCCAATGGTTGATCCGGACGCTGCGGTGCTGACCGAACGCGGCCCGGACCAGGCCATTGACCCTGCCCTGGGTCACGGTGATCCGGGTCGTGGGGGCGCCGGCCAACCGGCGAAGGGACCGGCGTAACTCGCCCCACCACCCGTCCGACAGCTCCACCTCGGTCCGCAGGACATCGCTGGATGAGCACGGTTCGCCGGGCAACAAGGTCATGACCTCGGCCCGCTGGGACCGCCAGTCCGCCTCCTCCCACTCGGTGCTCGCCAGGACGACGGGCTTGGGTAGTCCGGTGAGGATGTTGGCGTCCTGGTTGCCGGTCCAGAACTCACCGGTGGCCCACCGCGGCTGCTCGGAAACGACCCGCAGCCAACAGGCCCCGCTCGGGCCGTGCGCACCAGCGCCGATCGAGCGCAGCCGCCACCCGAAAACCGGTACTCCGGTCACCGACAACCCGAACCGCTCAGCGGCCCGGACAAGGTTGCCCCGCATCCAATTGCGAAACGTCGCGTCCGCGTCGGTGCCGGGTTCCGGAGCGAGGGCGGGGTGAGTCATGACTCGGTGAGGTGGCGAAGGTAGGCGGCAGGGTGTTCGAGGTAGCGTCGCCAGTGATCGACAAGTTCGAGGTCGGCCCAGTCGACCCGGTGTAGACCATGCTCCCCCACCTCGATGATCTCGGCGCCGGGAGTGGCCGCCAGGATCGGTGAATGGGTGGCGCACACGACCTGGGCGCCGGACTGACCAAGCTGGTACATCAGGGCGACGAGCTGAAGACACGACGTGAACGATAAGGCGGCCTCCGGCTCGTCCATCACATAGAAGCCCGGATCACGGAACATCGAACCGAAAACGGTAAGGAAGCCCTCTCCGTGGCTCATCTCGGCGGTGTTGTCCTCCCAATATCCGGGGACACCCCCTAAGTTCTCCGTCATGCTGAACGCCGTCTCGGCCCGAAGGAAAAAACCTTTCTTCTTCCGCCGAGGTCCGCCCAGCATCCGCGCGCCCCTGACGGTAGTCTCCAGCCGCAACACCGCACCCAGCGCGGTCTTCTCCGGATGGGGGCGGCCGGTCTTGACCGCCGCCCGCCCACCCTGGGAGTCCAGCTTGAACCCTTCGGCGATGGCCTCCACGAGCGTGGACTTCCCCGAGCCGTTATCACCGACCAAAAACGTGACCGGGCGGGTGAACTCCAGACCGTGCGCCGCCAGCTCGGCCACACACGGCACCGTAAACGGCCAAGACCGGTAATCCTCGGGCTGCAAAGCATCCGGGACATAAGCACGGCGAACGAACACCAGGCTCCTAGTTTTCTTCGTCGTCTTCGTCATCAGGGCCACAAGTGCCGTAATTCGGCACACACCCGCCCTTCGGACCGCACGGACCCGTACCGTGCGGCCAGCACGACGGAGTACACGCCGGACCACAGTTCGGGCCGCACTCCGGATTACACATCCTCGGCACACACGGCATCTCCGGCACCCGGAAGCGGCCGGCCAGCGTCGCGGTCACGGTGGCCATCTCCGGACTGGTCAGAACCTCGGCCAGCGTCCTGCGCCGGACATTGCCTACCGGCATCCACCGCGCGAACACACACGGCCATACCTCACCGTTCGGCGACACCGCGACCTTCCCCCGAGCACAGTGTCCGCAGAGCTGATCGATACCCGGTCGGCGTTGCCGGATTCCACGGCCGACCTGCCGGAGGTGATCGCTGCCGATCTCGGTCACCCCAAGGGCTTCCAACTCGGCGCGGGCCTGCCCAACCCGTTGGCCGTCCTGCACGCCAACCAGACCGACCCGCAACGGAACAGACCGGCGCAGCGCCTCGCTGATATTGGCCTTGGTCCGGGCATGACTGCCCCGGCCCCTCGTGATCGCCTCGTGCTCGGCGGCGTCATCGGAGTAGTAGCTCGTGGCCAGCCGCACCCCAGGCTGGATGAAGGTCTCCCACAGCTCTCCTGACACGTGCACGAGATTACTGAACACCTCCACCTCCAACCGTTGAGCCAGAGCACAGCGCACCAACGCGGGTAGGCCCCGGTACAGAGTCGGCTCCCCACCGATGAACTGCACCATCCGCCCACCGAGCTGCGCCACCTCGTCGATCACCCGACACCAGTCCGCCGGCGACATCGCCCCATCCCCGCCCTTCGGTCCGGACTCGGCGTAACAGTGGTGACAGGTGAGCTGGCATTTCCCGGTGATCTCCAGCCATACGAATCGCAGATCCCGCATCTCGAACCCCTATCGATCAGGTATCGCTGAGCGAAGCCCCTCAGAATGCACCAGAACACCCCGGCACCCGGTCCGACGTGGTCGCCACCTGGAACTCGCCATACGGAAGGTCAGCACGAGCCGGGCGTCTGCGTCAGCACCGACGACACCACTGTGCGCATCGTGGGTGTCTACGGACTCACCAACGGCCTGACCGCGGACAGCAGTGCCCGGCGACGCGAGTTCCAGAGCCGTCTCCTGGACTACCTCGCCGAGATCAA
>JBOHHE010000314.1:0-4221 GCA_050700355.1 Pseudonocardiaceae bacterium | reverse complement strand
GAAGAAGACGCCGACCTTCTCCCGGAGCTGGTTGATGAAGACCGCGGTGGTGCCCGAGCTGCTCAACGCACCGGTAATCTTTCGTAGTGCCTGGCTCATCAGCCGGGCCTGCAGCCCGACGTGCGCGTCACCCATCTCACCTTCAATCTCCGCTCGGGGCACCAGAGCGGCTACCGAGTCGATGACCACGATGTCCAGCGCACCGGAGCGGATCAGCATGTCCGCGATCTCCAGCGCCTGTTCCCCGGTGTCGGGCTGGGACACCAGCAGGGCGTCGGTGTCCACTCCGAGCGACTTGGCGTAGTCGGGATCGAGTGCGTGCTCGGCGTCGATGAACGCAGCGATCCCGCCGGCTCGCTGAGCATTGGCCACTGCGTGCAGCGCGACTGTCGTTTTCCCGGAGGACTCCGGTCCGTACACCTCGATCACTCGGCCCCGCGGCAGGCCGCCGATGCCCAGCGCTACGTCCAACGCGATGGATCCGGTGGGGATCACCTCGACGGGCGCGCGGCCCTGGTCGCCGAGGCGCATGACCGACCCCTTGCCGTGCTGCTTGTCGATCTGGGCCAAGGCGAGCTCTAGCGCCTTCTCCCGATCCGGTGCTGGTGCCATCTGACGGTCCACCCTCGCTGATCAGGTCTTAATTGGGTCGGAGCCAACGCTAGGCGGTGGGACCGACATTTCGTGGTGGTGCACGCCGGGTCTGTGGACAACGGGTCCGGCTGTGGACAACAGACTAGACGAACACCTGTTCGACAGGGGAACGACACGCCGGTTCGCTAGGCGGTCGCGCCATTGCTGGCGGTCGGTGTACACGAGGGACCGACACACCGTGCACCAGTTACCGACACACCGTGCATGGGAGGCGGACACGCCGCGCGTGGTGAGCGACACACCGAGGTACGGAGTGGGGTCAGCGACGAGCCTCAGGGATGTCGAAGGCGGCGCAGACCGCGGCCCACACTCGTTTGGAGTCGATCCCGGCTTCCAGCGCGCCGTTCACGGTACGGCCGCCGAGCTCGGCAAACACGTGGTCATGGGCCAGCGCGGCGGCTCGGATCGCACCGAACTCCTCGTCCATCCGCTGCCGGAAATGAGTTATCCGCACCCCTTCAGGTTAGGCGCACTGCCGGGGATATCGTGGGGAGGTGTTCGCTCAGGTCGATCCGACCGGGCTGTCCTCCACCGCCGGACAGCTGGTGATCCTGGTTGGCCTGCTGGCCGCGTTGGCGGTGCTCATCCGCTGGTGGTGGCAGCACAGGGGGCGCTGACCGGCATCAACCTCGGCCCAGCGAAGTCGAGACGATGACCGCGCAGAACGGCAGGACTAGCAGGCCGCAGGCCAGCGAGAGCGCGCCGTAGGAAGTCACCGCGACGGCAGCCCCGGCCAGTGCTCCGCCCAGCGCGCCGCCCGCATTCATCAGCAGATCACTGACGCCCTGGGCTTCCGGCCGCGCCGCTGCCGGTACCGATTCGGTGAGCAACGTTGATCCTGCGACCAGGGCGCAGGACCAGCCGAGGCCGAGCAGGACCAAGCCGACCGACAGCTGCACCGCACCCGAGGTTGGCGCAGCTCCCACCGCCGCCGCAACCACCAGCACACCGGCCCCCAGAGCAAGGACCGGCACCCGCCCCATCCGATCGGCCATCCAGCCGATCAGGGGGCTCAGCGCGAACATCCCGGTGATGTGCAGACTGATCACAACGCCGACCATCTGCAAGGAAGCCCCACCGTGAGCTATGTGCACCGGGGTCATCGACATGAGAGCGACCATCACGGTGTGACCGAGCACGACGCCGGTCAGCGCCAGCCGGATCGGTGGCGAACCCCACAACACCCGCCAGCCCACAGCCCGGTCACGAGACCTCGGGCGCACCGTGGAGGCCGCCACAATGGCCCGATTCAGCACTGCACCACTGCGGGTAACGTCGCCCGGCACGGGGCCGCTCCGTACCTGGCCGCTCCGTAACGAGTCGGCCCACACCACCTGCAGCGGGTCGGGCCGCAGCCCGACGGCCACGGCCACTCCAGCGAGCCCGAAGGCGACCCCGGAAAGCAGGAACGGCCCGGTTACCGCGGCCAGCCCCGATCCGGCCGCGACGTCCTGGGCGGGACCTGCGAGATTGGGTCCGGCCACCGAGCCGATGGTCATCGCCCACACCACCAACGACAGGTCCCGCGCACGGCGACCAGGGGCAGCCAGATCGGTCGCGGCGTATCGAGCGGCCAGCCCCGCCGCGGTGCCACCACCAACGGCTACCAGGGCCGTCAACAGTATCGCGGCATTGCCCAGTGCCGCGCCGAGGGCAGCGACCGTAGCCCCGACCGTGGCCACTGCGTAACCTGCCAGCAGCGCCGGCCGACGACCGCGGCGGGCCGCCAGCCGCGCCATCGGGATCGACATCAGCGCCGCGCCGACCACGGCACAGGTCGCGGCCAGCCCACCGATGAGGTCCGAACCGGAAATCGACGCAGCGACCAGCGTGGAGACCGTCAGCCCCGTCGCCACGCCGATGCCGCCCAGCACCTGGCACGTCGACAACGCCCGGACCACCCGGCGCTGGACTGCGACCTGGGTCGACAGGGTGGGTTGCAACACAACCCGATTGTGCGCCCACAGAGCCGAAAAGTGGTGCGCTCGGTATAAGGACACGGCTCGGCACGTCCAGAAGGAGTACCCCGAACAGATGATGCCAACCACCCGTTGGCGCTGGGTGAGAGGCGCTCACCGGACGAGCCGTCCTAGGCTACAGAGAGCTCCAGCGCCAGCCCGCGCCACCGAGCAGAGGGGAGTCACTACCGTGACAGACGTTTTCCGATCCGGCGATCATGAGCAGGTCGTGTTCTGCCGCGACGAGGCCGCCGGTCTGCGAGCCATCATCGCGATCCACTCGACGGCGCTGGGACCAGCGCTCGGCGGCACCCGGTTCCATCCTTACCGTAGCGAGCAGGACGCACTGTCCGACGTGCTGGACCTGTCCCGCGCCATGTCCTACAAGAACGCCCTCGCGGGGCTCGACCTCGGTGGCGGCAAGGCCGTCATCCTGGGTGACCCGACCCGGCACAAGACCGAGGCGTTGCTGCGCGCCTATGGACGTTTCGTGCAGTCGTTGGGCGGGCGTTATGTCACAGCATGCGACGTCGGCACCTACGTCGAGGACATGGACGTCATCGCGCGCGAATGCGAATTCGTCACCGGACGCTCCGCGGCCAACGGCGGCGCCGGCGACTCCTCGATCCTCACCGCGCTCGGCGTGTTCCAGGGCATGCGCGCGGCTGCCGAACACGTCTGGGGTGAGCCGCTGCTCTCCGGCCGTCGGGTGGGCGTCGCCGGGGTCGGCAAGGTCGGCCGGCTACTGGTCGACCACCTGCTGACCGATGGCGCGGAGGTGATCGTGACCGACGTCAGTGAGCAGGCGATCGAACAGATTCGGACCGCCCATCCACAGGTCGCGGTGGCACCGGACACCGCAGCGCTGATCCGCGAGCCGATCGACGTCTACGCCCCCTGCGCGCTCGGCTCGGTGCTGGGCGACGCCACCGTCACCGCGCTCACCGCCAAAGTCGTCTGCGGCGGCGCGAACAACCAGCTCGAGCACCCCGGCGTGGAGAAACTGCTCCAGGACCGGGGCATCCTTTACGCCCCTGACTACGTGGTGAACTCCGGCGGAGTCATCCAGGTTGCCGACGAGATCGGCGGCTTCGACTTCGAACGCGCCAGGACCCGGGTCGCCCGGATCTTCGACACCACTCGCTCGATCTTCGAATCGGCCGCGCAGGACGGCGTCCCCCCTGCCGTCGCCGCTGATCACCTCGCGGAGCGACGGATGGCCGAGGTGGGCCGGCTCCGCAAGATCCTGGTCGACGGCCGCGCCGCCCTGCGCCGAACCGGCGGCACCCCGTATTCCGTGACGCCCGCATCTCGTTGACAGCGGGAGACCGGCCTCGTTTGCGGCGTCCAGACACGGGTGAAGGCTTTGCACACTCCGCGCCGCTGGGTCAGGCCGTCGTAGCTCTCCTCGATCGCACCATACACGCTGAGCGTGATGCGGTGCGGCCGATGCACTCCTTATCGAATAGTACGAGCCCTTCCGTGAATCCCGAACTCCGGTCCGATGCCGGAGCGTCGCAGCGAAAGTACGGTCCGACACCACACCCTCGGAACGAAGTTGCGCCAGATTGCGCGCACACGTTCCGCCGCGCGGCCACCTCCGCATGCC
>JBOHHE010000313.1:0-44863 GCA_050700355.1 Pseudonocardiaceae bacterium | reverse complement strand
TTCCTCCACAAACGGCGATCATGGACGTGGCGGCGGGGACGTTGCCCTGGAGTGCGGCGACCCGGAGAGGGGTATTGTGCGCGTCCTCGGTGCTCGCTTGCTGTGAAAGTGCGACCGATGGCGGGCGAGCCCGGCGTCAAGGTGGGTCAGTAATTTCCCGGTCAGGACCGGGTTGTGGGCCTGAGTGAGCCCCGCCGTCGCGATGTCCGGTTGGTAGCGTCGGTGCGTGGCCAGGATCGTCGAACCGAGGTGCTACCGAGTTCCGTGAGCATTGAGGATCTGTGGCTGCGAGCGATCGACGCTCAACCTGCTCCGTCCCCGGCCATGATCCTGGGGGCCGCCCTGGTTGCCACGATGCTGGTGGGCTGGCGACGCAGTTGGCGGGTGCTGCGCGGGGTGGTGACGATCGCGCATGAGGGCGGGCATGCCGCAGTGGCAGCCCTCACCGGTCGCAAGCTGATCGGGGTTCGGCTGCATTCCGACACCTCGGGCCTCACCGTCTCGACCGGCAGGCCCACCGGCGCCGGCATGGTGTTCACCCTGCTCGCAGGCTATGTGGCCCCCTCGTTGCTGGGGCTGGGCGGGGTGCTGGTGCTCGCGAGCGGCCGGATCACAGCTCTGCTGTGGATGGCCGTGGCGCTGCTCGGTGCGCTGCTGCTGCTGATCCGCAACGGCTACGGCGTGGTATCGGTGGTGGGCACCGGCGCGGTGCTGGTCGCGCTCTCATTGTTCGCCTCGCCCGCGGCGCAGGGCGCCATGGCGTACCTGATCGTCTGGTTTCTCCTGCTCGCCGCGCCACGGCCGGTGCTTGAGGTGGGCAGGCTGCACCGCCGCGGCCAAGGTGCCGGTTCTGATCCCGACCAGCTGGCCCGGATCACCGGGGTGGGTGCCGGGTGGTGGATCATCCTCTTCGGCGTCCTCACGCTAGCCGCTGTGCTGTGCGGCGCTTACCTCCTGCTGTAGGACACGGAACGATCGCCTGCGTATCTTGCCTGCGTATCTTGGACGCGCTTCGGCTACCCCTCTTACTGGTGTACGCCGGGACCACGGGGATTGCCTCTGGATGGCTCATCGGATTCGGCCAGTAGCGCTTGCCACAGCAGATCGCTCTGGACAGTGCCCCACTTTCACGGCAGTGCACTACGAGGAGGAACCATGGATGTCGATAGCCTGGCTCAGTCCGCAGTCGAGGTGGTGGCCCGACACATCGCGCAACGTGCCACTGATGCCGCAGGCCGGGTCACGGACGCCGGTGTTGATCATATCTACCAGCTGATCGCGTCGAGCAATTCAGCGTAGGTTTTCGCGTAGCCATCGTCGAGTAGATAGCACGGGCGCTGCCAACCCAGCAGCGAGTATGACGGGATACCCCAGGCGGTGCAGGCCTGCTCCCGCTTACCTTCCAGGAAATCGAGGCACACCGGCGAGTGGTTGAGCCGCCAGCGCTTGCGTCGCCCTTCATCGAATGCTGCGGGCGGCCGGGCGCAGCGCGGCCTGCTCGATGCGCAGCGGGGTGTACAACACTGGTTTCACCGTGCGCCGTGGAGGTACCGGCCGAGCGCCGAGATCGGGAACACCAGCCGGTAGAGGTGGTAATTGAGATAGAAGTCGCCCGGGAAGCCGGTGCCGGTGAACTGTGGCTCGTCCCAGGAGCCATCGGGTCGCTGAGTGGCGCAGAGCCACTCCACCCCGCGCTCGACACTATCGGACCGTTCGCCCGCGGCCAGCAGGGCGAGCAGGGCCCAGGCGGTCTGCGAGGGGGTCGACTCGCCCCGGCCCGCCCAGGACAGGTCACGGTAGGAGCGCAGATCCTCGCCCCACCCACCGTCGGAGTTCTGGTGATGCTCCAGCCATCGCACGGCCCGGCGGACGCAGTTCTCACCCCGGGGCACACCGGCGGCGACCAGCGCGGGTACCACGGTGCCGATGCCGTAGATGTAGTTCGCGCCCCACCGGCCGAACCAGGACCCATCGCCGTCCTGCGCCGCCAACAGCCAGTGCACTCCCCGCCGGCAGGCGGCACTGTCCGCGAGACCCTCGGCGGCGAGCGCTTCCACGACGTGCCCGGTCACGTCCGCGGACGGGGGGTCGATCACCGCGCCGAAATCGCAGAACGGCAGCTTCTCGCACAGCGTGCGGGTGTTGTCGGCGTCGAACGCACCCCAGCCACCGTCCCGTGACTGCATACCGGCCAGCCAGGCCACCCCGCGGTCGATCGCCGTCCGAAGATCTAACCGGTCCGGCAGCTGGATACGCCGCAACGCGAGCACGACCTCGGCGGTGTCGTCGGTGTCGGGGTAGGTGTCGTTGTGGAACTCGAAGGCCCATCCGCCCGCAGCCAGGGACGGACGGCGGACCGCCCAGTCCCCACGTACCCGGATCTCCTCGCCGAGCAGCCAGTCGGCCGCCCGCAGCACCCCGGGATCGTCGGCGGGCACCCCGGCGTCGAGCAACGCGGTGAGCGCCAGCGCACTGTCCCGCGCCGGGGACTGACACACCTCCAACCGCCGGATCCAGCCGTCGGAGGTGCGCTCACGGATGGTGAACCCGTCCAGACCCTCGATGCCGGCTCGCATCGCCGGATGATCCAGGCGGTAGCCCATGAGGCGCAGGGCCAGCAGGGAGTACACCCACGGCGGCTGGATGCCACCCCACGAACCATCGGCCTCCTGTCGAGCCAGGATCCACTCCACGGCACGGCGCAGTGCTGTCCACCGCAGCGGATGCACCGGCCCCCTGGAATAAGCGTGCAACACCTGGTCGACCCGCTGGCACCCTGCGGCGTGCTGGCGCCCACGCAGCTGCTCGACCGCAGCGCCCAGCGCACGGGTTGCCGCGAGCGCGGGGGAACCGTTCGTGCTGCCGACCGGATCGGTCCGGGTCATCAGGCCTCCCTCGCGACGATGAAATGGGCGATCGCGGTCAGATCCTTCCGGGCGGTGGCCGGGATCGGGACCGTCGTGAGTGCGTGGCAGGCCGCGGCGACGCGTCGACGGGCCTCAGCCGCCGCCCAGACCCGCCCACCCGCGGCGTCGACGAGATCGGCGGCGTGGTCCGGAGCAGCACGATCTGGGGCGGCGAGCCAGGCGGCCAGCTCTCGCCCGGCGGAACCACCGTGGGTGAGCGCGTAGGTCACCGGCAGGGTCTTCTTGCCCGAGCGCAGGTCGGAATAGACCGGTTTGCCGGTGGTCGCCGGATCACCCCAGATCCCGAGCAGGTCGTCGAGCAGCTGAAACGCGACACCCAGGTGTGTGCCGAAGGTGGTCAGCGCCGCAGTCACCTCGCTCGTCGCGCCGGTCAGCACCGCGCCGATCGCCGTGCTCACCGAGAACAGGGCACCGGTCTTGCCCGACACCATGTCCAGGCACTCCGCCAGGGTGACATCGTCGCGGTTCTCGAAGGCCACGTCCTGCACCTGGCCTCGGACGAGGTGGCGGGTGGCCTCGGCGAGCAGCCGGGCGGCGGCACCTCGGTGCGGCGAGATGCTGTCCAGCAGCACCTCCTGGGCCAGGACCAGCAACGCGTCCCCGGTCAGGATCGCGCTGGCCGGCCCCCACAACGCCCATACCGTGGGGCGGTGGCGGCGCTGCATGTCGCCGTCCATCAGGTCGTCGTGCAGCAGGGAGAAGTTGTGCACCAGCTCGACGGCGACCGCGCCCGGAATGGCGATCTGGTCCGCCGCCGAAGCGCCCGCCGCCTGCGCCGAGAGAGTGACCAGGGCCGGGCGGATCGCCTTTCCCCCGTCACCGAGAGTCGGCGTGCCGTCGGCGTCGGTCCATCCGAGATGGTAGGAGGCGATCGCCGCACTGGTGTCGTCCAGTCGCGCGACGATCGCCCGCATCGCGGGCACCACCGCATCGCGGGCGAGGCCTAGCGCTCGAGGCGCTGTTGAGACGTCAACTGTCATGTCACAGCCTCCGAGATGGGCGCTGAGATGGTTTGGACGACAGCTGGCGGCCGCGTAGGGCGGGCGTGGGCTCGGTGCCGGCCACCGCATCCGGCGAGCGCTTCGGAATCGTGCTGTCCGGAGTCGAGGCCATGGCGCAATTTTCGGACTGCCAGCCGGGCTATTTCTGCGTCCGACGGGTCAGTTCTGCGCTCGTGGTCTTGTCACGCATGAGTAGACGTCATCAAAGATGCAAGAAGCACCCGGCCACCACCAGGGCCACGAGGAGGGGGGACCGAGGGCGTGCGCGCAGAGGACGATCACCTGCGGCTACCCGAGCTGGTCCCCGCGATCGTCGAGCGGCTGCCGGTCATCCTGACCGAGGTCGGTGAGCTGCTCGCCGAGCAGCACCCGGACTACGCGGGGTTTCTGGCCGGGGAGTTCGAGGAGGTGCTCGCCGCGGCCGAGGGGTTCGTCGCCCGGCTGGTCGGCCTGGCTCAGGGCGATCCTTCGGCGATGGCCCCGGAGTTGGAATCCGGGGTCGAGCAGACCCTCTTCGAGGAGATCGGACGCCTGCACTGCCGTCAGCACCAGGATGTGACCAGGCTGCTGGCGGCCTACCGCAGCGGTGCCGTGGTGACGTGGCGTCACGTGGCCGACACCGCCCTGCGGATCGGCATTCCGGCCGAGGCATTCGCCGGGCTGGCCGCGGCCGTGTTCACCGCCGTGGACGAGCTGTCGTCGGCGTCGTTGCGGGGATACGTCCAGGAGCAGTCCAGGGCCGGGTACACCCGCGAACGGCTGCGGAACGAGCTCGCCGAGTTGCTGTTGTCGGACCGCTCCGACAGCGCGGCGATCCGGGCTGCGGCGTCCCGAGCCGGATGGCCGCTGCCCCGGGAGGCCGCGGTCGTCATGATCGACCCGGACAACGAGGTCGCCCGGGTGCTGCTCGCCCGCCTGGACGATTCCTGCCTGCGGCTGGGACGCGGGCAGGTGCTGTTGGCCATCGTGCCGGACCCCGCCGGCCCGGGGCGGCGCACCCGGCTGGCGAGCATGCTGCGGGGGGCGGGTGCCGTCGTGGGTACCACGGCCGGCCTCGACCGGTTGCCCGCGACCGTGCGCCTCGCCGAGCTCGCCGTCCGGTTGCGGCGGGCGCACATCCTGCCCGACGACCCGCTCTTCGTGGACGAGCACCTCGACGCCATGGTCGTGCACCACGACGAGCAACTGCTGATGGCCCTGCGCAGCCGTTGCCTGGCCCCGCTCGCCCCGTTGACCGGATCCACCCGGGACCGGCTGTCCGAGACGCTCACGTCCTGGCTGATGAACATGGGTAACCGCAAGGCGGTGGCCGACGAGTTGCACGTGCACCCGCAGACCGTGCGGTACCGGCTCGGCCAGCTCCGCGGGCTGTTCGGGACCGCGCTGGACAAGCCCGCCACCCGCGCCACATTGCTGCTCGCGCTCGCCTGGGGCCCGGCCGTCACCGAACCGGGCCGACCCGAGTCCCCCGAGAGATCGAGCGATGAATCGCTGTAATGAATGACGAATATCGAGGAGCCGGCGGATGCGCGAAGCGGTACAGGGCGGGGCGACGCCGCCCCAGCGGTTGCTCGTGGTCAGCGCCACCATCGGCGAGGGCCACAACGCGACGGCACGGGCGGTCGAAGAACGCGCGCGGGCACTCTGGCCCGGCTGCGAGATCCGCCGTGTGGACACCCTGAAGACGATGGGACGCGGCGTCGGCCCGGGATTTCGCTGGATCTACCGGATCAACGTGAACCGCACCCCCTGGCTCTACGAGCTCTTCTACCGCGCCCTGTGGCGCCATCCCTGGTTCGCCAAGTCCTCGTGCCGGGTCGTCGGAGCGTGGAGCGGGCGCAGGCTGGCCCCGATCATCGCGGACTACCAGCCCGATCTGGTGGTGTCGACCTACCCGCTGGGTACCGGCGGGTTGGATTGGATCCGGCGTCGGGGCGATCTCGACGCGCCGGTCGCGGCGATCATCTCGGACTTCGCGCCGCACCCGTTCTGGGTCTACTCCGAGGTCGACCTGCACTACGTGGCCAGTGAGCCCAGCCTGCGCGCGCTGCACGACGCCCGCCCGGACGCGCGGGGCGCGATCGGGGCACCGCCGGTCGTCTCGGCGTTCCACCCAGCCGATCCGGCAGGCCAGGCCACTGCCCGGTTGCGCTTCGGCCTGCCCGAGCGCGGCATGATCGTGCTGATCTCCTGTGGTTCCCTCGGGTTCGGCTCGATGCGGCGAGCGGTCGACGCCGCTCTGGCGGCCGATCCGGGCATCTGCGTCGTCGTGGCTTGCGGGCACAACGAGAAACTGCGCGCCAGGCTGATCGCCCGGCGCGAACCGCCGCAACGGCTGGTGGTGCTGGGGTGGACCGCCGACATGGCGACGTTGATCACGGCCACCGACGTCGTGGTCAACAACGCGGGCGGCGCGACGGTGCTGGAGGCGGTGGCGTGCGGGCGGATGGTGCTGCTGTTCGAGCCGATCGCCGGGCACGGGCGAGCCAACGCCGAACTGATGACCCAAGCCGGACTCGCCACGCTGTGCGAACGGCCCCAGGATCTCAGCACCGCGCTGCGGGAGCTCGCCCGAGAACCCGCCCGGCTCGCCGCAGCCCAGCAGCACGCGCTGGCGCACATCGGCACCCTGGACCTGGGCGCGGAGATCGCCACGCTGCCAACCCTGCCCCGCCACCACGGCGCCCGGCGGCTCTCCGCACCGGACGCCTTCTTCGCCTACACCGCCACCTCGACAATCCCCCAGCAGGTCGGCGCGGTCATCCTGCTCGAGGACGCCGGCCCGCCGGAGCTCTTGGCCCGCCATCTGGCGCAGCTCATCGCCGACCGGGCACCGGCTCTGCCGATGCTGGCGCGCACCCTGGAGCTGCGGCACGGCCGAAGGCCGCGCTGGCTGTCCGTCGAGCACATCGACCCCTCCCGCCACCTGGACACGCGTAAGGTCGGCGCCGGCCAGCTCTGGTCGGCGGCGCTGCGGGAGTTCTTCACCACCCCGGTGCCGCTGGACCGCCCGCCCTGGCAGCTGCTGGTGGTGGCCGACCCCGACAGCGGGCGGACCGCGGTACTGGCGAAGCTGCATCATGCGCTCGGCGACGGGCTCGCCATCACCGCCACCCTGATCGGGCTGCTGTCCGACCGAAAGAATCCGCAGACCCAGCACCGGACCGCGACTGTGCCCGGCAGACGGGCTCAGACCGTTCCCGGCGGGGGCGCGCTCCGGGGACTGGTGAGCCTGGCCTCGGCAGGCTTGGCGCCGGGAAGACGGAGCGGGCCGAGCACCCCGGCCCGCAGCTACGCCATGGCGGAGATGTCGGGAACCAAGGTGCGCTCCGCCGCTCGGGCGCACGGAGTGAGTACCACGGCACTGCTGCTGGCCGTGGTCGCCGAGGCGGTGCACCGGAGTCCCGCCCCCGAGGCGTCCGGTGCTGACGGAATCCACACCGAGAATCGGCTGCGGGTGATGGTGCCCCAGACCACCCGCGCGCCGCGCCGCGCCGACGCCATGGGCAACCGTACGGCCGCGATCGCACTCGATCTGCCGGTCGGCCCGATGCCGGTGGCCCGGCGGGTCACCGACGTGGCGACCGCACTGGTTAGGCTGGAACGGGCAGGTCAGCCGGCAGCCGCGCAGCTGGTGCTAAACGCGCTGGGCCGGCTACCCGCCCCGCTGCACGCCCGGCTGGCCCGGGTGATCTACGGCAGGCGTTTCTTCACCCTCATCGCGTCGGTCCTGCCGGGGTCACGCAGGACGCATCGGGTGATGGGCGCCCGGGTCGCCTCGGCGTTCCCCATGCTGCCGTTGGCCGACGGTGTCGGGCTGGCCGTCGGCTTCATGGCCTGGGGTCCGCTGCTCACCGCCGGGGTGAGTACCGATACCGGCCTGTTCCCCGACGCCGAGGAATTCGCGGACACCCTGCTTCGCGTGTTCGACGACGTGGCCTGCGGGGCTGGCGTGGGCGGCGCTCGGGCCGTGGATAGCTGAGGACGGCTGAGGGAGGTGTCGAACTCGGTGTCGGCACCCCGCCACCGATCCAGCACCGCCTCGACGTGGCCAAGATCAAAGTCCGTGGGTGAAAGACAGGGGCGTGGCCAGTAAGTTCGGTAAATCGACGCGAACGATCCACGCCAGGTGAGCGGACGGAGGACAGCGATGTCCAGCACGACTGGGAGGTTAGGGACCGTCAAGCATGAGTGCAGCTTCGATGAGATTACTCGGGAGATGATGACTCCGGAATTTCGCCAGGACCCCTACGCGCTCTGGGCGCGGCTGCGTCGTGAATATCCGATCTACCGGAGCCCCGAAGGTGTCTGGTATGTCACCCGCTACGCCGACGTTGACGCTGCCCTGCGTGACCTGCGCCTGTCGAAAGACAGAAAACGAATGCGACGGTGGTTCGCGCAGGCCGGCACGGAAGAGCTTGGCAGGTCGCAAGCGCAGGAACGGCTTGGCCTCTCGATGCTGCACACCGACCCGCCTGACCACACGCGCCTGCGTAAGCTGGTCAATGTGGCATTCACCGCCCGGCGGGTGCAAGGCCTGCGCCCACGGATCGAGACAATGGTGGATGAGCTGCTCGATACCGCGGTTGCGGCAGGTCCCCCGACAGACCTCATGGCAGCACTCGCCTATCCGCTTCCACTCACTATTATCTGTGAACTGGTCGGCGTCCCGCTCAGTGACGGTGAGCGCATCATGGAGTGGTCCCGGCAGCTCGTGAACCATACCGAGGGGGCCCCAACGCCGGAGGTCTTCCAGCGCGTCGAGCAGGCAGCGGAAGAGTTCGTGGACTATCTACAGAGTTTGGTCCGTAAGCGGCGTGCCGAGCCGGTCGATGACATCCTCAGTGCGTTGATCGCCATACAGGAAAGCGGCGATCATCTCACCGATGACGAGCTGCTTTCCACCTGCTATATGCTGCTTGTCGCTGGTCACGAGACGACGGCCAACCTGATTGGCAACGGAATGCTCGCCCTGCTGCGCCACCCCGACCAGCTACGTCGGCTACAACAAGACCCCACCTTGATTCGGCCGGCGGTCGAGGAGTTGTTGCGCTACGACAGCTCCGTCCAGAGAGTGACGCGCATCGTCGTAGGTCAAGTCCGGATTGGCGGGCAGACGTTAGATGATGGCGAGTTCGTGTCCCTCGTGCTCGCCGCAGCCAATCGAGACCCGGACCAATTCCCGGATCCTGACCGGCTTGACCTGGGCCGCGCGGACAATCGCCACTTAAGCTTCGGCAGCGGCCCACACTTCTGTTTAGGCGCGCGGCTGGCCCGTCTCGAGAGCGAGATTGCGATCGGCGCGCTCGTACGACGTATGCCGGCATTGCGTCTTGATACCGACGCCATCGAATGGCGGCCAAAGCCGGCGTTACGCGGTCTTGAACGCCTAATCGTCGCATACTGAGCACCGCAGCGATGGACTCCAAGTTGTATCTCGGCGTTGAGACCTAATGGTCGACGCCGGGGGCACACGTTACGAACGGGCGCATGACACCCCGGAGAGATGGGTCACCTGCTAACGGGAGGTCCGGGCAGAGATCGGGGCGCCATCTGTATACTGCCCAGATGGATCCTAAGGGGCCAGTGCTCCTTGAGCTGTGCCGTACTCTAGACGGTGACCTCGACCGTCTCCACGAGATGGGCGATGCCGACTTGTACCGGCGAATCGTCTTCGCGGTACGGCGTCGCTACTCAACCGATGATTTCTCAGCAAGACCTGCGCCAGAGTTCGACGAAACGGCCACACACGTGCTGCATCGATTGCGGGAAGAACCGTTCTCTGAACCGCGTCTGAGGTCTCCTCAGGCGCGGTTCGCGGAGGAGGGCACAATTCACGAAATCAGGATCGAGAACTATCCGCCAGAATCAGCAATGGGCGATAAGCCGGTTGGCGCCCTGTGGACGGCATCCTATCTTGCCGACGGGCACAGCACGTGGGAACTTCTTGAACAGGCCGAGTTCAGTCACAGGGCTCGGAGCGTATTCTCAGTCAACTTCGCCGAGGCTGAGGCCGCCGTTTACACAATCAGTTGCTTGCTGGACTTCCGGAATCTTGTTTCTCGGTACCCGAACCCCTTACCCGATGGACGGGTCCGGGTGCAGTGGGATGTTGTGGCCCGTGATTTTGATGCCGTCCACCTGACGGCGCGGGGCCTGGTCACCGTCCACGATGTGGAGGTCGTCACACCGTTCGGGTCAGCGAAACTCTACGGCTGGGACAGTGAGTCCACCGCGTGGCTGCGTCGGCCGCCGTCCGTTACGGTAGTCCACCAGCCTGGATATCCAACAACGACAGGCGTGGGAGGTTCGGCCTGAAAGTTGGTCGTGCGCCTACAGCCAGCCGTGGGATGAGTACCCGCCGTTGTTCGGATACAACCCCGTATCAAGCCACCCTGGTGGCCGCGACCATCCCCCTTCTGGACGCCGTGGTGGCGCCGGCCTCACCTGCCGAGCGGATGCGCCGCTGAGCCATCGGTGCAATCATCACCGGATCGAGC
Organism: Pseudonocardiaceae bacterium; assembly: GCA_050700355.1. Classification (GTDB taxonomy): domain Bacteria; phylum Actinomycetota; class Actinomycetes; order Mycobacteriales; family Pseudonocardiaceae. The sequence goes on along the minus strand of JBOHHE010000313.1, from coordinate 34,435 downwards.
TGCCGACGAAGTTGAGGTGAGCGGAATGAGCACGCCAGGTGATCCGCGGGACGGCGGCCAGTACCCTCCGCCGAGGGGCTACCAGCAGGCCCCGCCGCCGGCGGGCTATGGGCAGACTCCACCGCCGGCGGGCCATGGGCAGAATCCAGCGCCGCGCAATGGCTTCGGAATTGCTGCGCTGGTGCTGGGCGTGCTCGCGCTGCTGTCGTCCTGGACGATCCTCGGCGGCATCCTCTTGGGCTTGCTCGCGCTGATCTTCGGTCTGCTCGGCCGAGGCCGGGCCAAGCGGGGCGAGGCGACCAACGGCGGCATGTCCATCGCCGGAGCGGTACTCGGCGCCGTCGGATTACTCATCGCGATCGGACTCATCGTACTCGGGGTGTCCATCTTCAACTCGCCGGCCGGCCGTGACTACCAGCAGTGCGTCGAACAGTCGGGTGGCGATCCGGGACGGATCGAACAGTGTGCCGCAGAGTTCGGCCGCCAAGTCGGCGGCGGCTGAGTTCCACTAGGTCGCGCCGAAACGCAGGCGGATGCCTGCGCCGTGTAGCTCCCGGCGAAACCACAGCGTGACGCAATTTCCCGGACAGCGCCCCAGATGGCTGGTCTGCTTTCGTGGCTGCATCGCGGGTGAAGGTAACGGCTGCGCCCCCTGCGCTCACGTACCCCCCAGGTAGCCCTCTGCGTAATAGCGCTGGAGGATCAGATCGGCTTCGCCGACTCGCCTACAGCCGCCGTTAGCCGCTTCTGGATGTGCATGTATAGCCACCCAGTGCGCTGTGTCCAGGCCGCTGACCAGCAAGTTCAGTTGCCCAATGGTCGGTGGACATTACCCGGACAAAGAACCGTGGGATTGACCGGGACACGCGGCTAGCGTGTGACTTGTCCGGAAAGAATCCGACCGCAGACGGGAGGAAAGACACATGAGAGGCCGAGTTGCAACATTATTGACCGGCACGTTGGCGACGATGCTGTTCGCGGCGACGCCCGCATTGGCGGATGACTCCAAGGAAGTCACCTCACCAGATGGTGCTGCGCGGGTGAGCTACCACGCCGAGGGCGACACGTTCTGGCTGTACGACCTCAAGTGCGACGGTCATGACGTGGAGTACTACTACGAAGTAAGCACTGGTGAGGCTGGTGGAGACAGCTTCGGAGGCTGCGATGAGCGTAGGAAGTTCGAGCACAACGTGACAGATGATCGTTCGATCAAGTTCTGCGTGCACCGCAAGGGCGGACCGTGGGGATGCGAGGTCCATCACACGTGAGCCGGTGATTGTCGATCGGAGTAACCAGTCTGCCGTGGTCCCTTGGAAGGTGATCACCTGCCTGCCGGCCCGGGTGCAACCGGGCCGGCAGGCCTGGTTAAGACTGCTCGCGCACCACGACGTCCAGAAAGATCGGATTCCGGTCGGGGAACAGGAGCCTGCGCTCTGCGTCGGTCATCTTCCAGAAGATTTTGCAGTGGGCGGGTGATTCGCTGGCCGTGACCGGCACCTCGATGCGCACCGAGCTGCCAGGGTCAGTGGCCGGGATGGGTACCATGTCCGGCGCGTAGCACGGTGTGGAGTTCACCCGGGTCAGATAGCGTCCCTCCCACCTCATCGATCCGATGTTGCGCAGTTGCCATGCCTTGGTGAACATCTGGCCAGGGGCCACTACCGAGCCATCGGGGAACGTCACATCACCCTCGAAGATCACCTCATCGAACGGGGCCGGAGGGGTTTGCCCAGATCCCGGCCCGGAGAATGCCGCACCCAGGAAACCGAGGCCAGCGGCAATTGCCCCGACAAGAAACACCGCGCCACAAGCCACCACAATTCCGCGACGGGTCAACCGGAGCACCGGCTTGAGCCGGACACGCTCCCCGGCAGCACGCGCCGGGACGCCGGTGGCCCGGTCCACCGGCGCCTGATCCACCGGCGCCCAATCCACGGAGGCCGCGTCTCCAGTATCGGCGGCATCACCTGCCGGATCGGTCTCAGCTCTGGCGGCCGTCCAGCGAGCCCGCCACTCGCGTCGAGTTTCCTCCGCATCGGCTCCGAGCTGGTCGACGGCCAGCACCCGAACGAACTCCCAGGTCGTTTCCCAGCTGGGCAACGCGGTTCCCCGCGTCGCGGCGGCCAGCGACGACTTGGACGCGACCGCGCCGAGCCGAGTACGCATTGTGGCGAAGGAGGGGTCGCCCGCACGGCGTTTGAGCGCCCAGAGTTCATGGGCGAACGTCGCCAGCGGGCCGTCATCCGGGTTGGGTGGCTTCGCCTTCCTTCCCGGCTTCCCTGGCGTGTCGCTTATCTCGGCCACGTTCGAAATCCTGGGCTGATCACTCTCAGCTCCCGACTGTCACTCACCGCTCGTACAGAGGAAGCTTAGCGAACCAACAGCTGTGGATCCGAAGCTCCAACAGACCTGGAACTCAAGGTGAACGTTCGGCGCGGGACGGCGATAGACCTGGACTACGCGGCGGCATTGGTGGCCGTGCGTAGGTCGCTGTCGCCGGATGATGTCAGGATCGAACCGTGTTGACCGCCACTGTTCCCGGGCGATCAGCTGGTCGGTTCAGGATGCGGACCACATTGTCGGGCTCGTCGAGCCAGATCCACTGCCGCCCGTCACGGATCTGGAAACCGAACCGATCGAGTCCTGGTTCGCCTTGCTCGTACCACCAGTCGTAGGCGGCCTCGACCTCGTCCCACAGCTTGCGCGGGCCGAGCTGACGCACGGTGAACGGAGCGGGGTCGTTGAGATTGGCGTCCAGTTGCGCCCACGAGCGGGTCGCGGCGTGGTCCAGTTCCAGGTTGTGATGCAGCTTGCCGTGCTTGTCCCACTGGACCACCAGACAACAGGAGGCCAGCCGCGCACCGATCGCGAAATTACCCTTGTTCGGATTGAGCATCCGATCCAGATCGCTACCGCGACAGTCTGTGGTGCTGATCTCGGCATGCTTGATGTCGCTGTCCTCGGGCTCCCAGCCGTAGAGCGCGGGGCGCTGGCTGCGGATGCGCATGAAGGCCAAGCCGCCGGAGAAGCGGCCGGTGGCGGCACCGCCCTCGTCCACGGACAGGGTCAGCATGACCCCGTTGGACCAGTCGGTGCCCCAGGGGGTCACCAGCCGCCCACCCACCCGGAGCTGGTCGAGCCAGGCGCTCGGCACCGCCTCGCGGATTGACGCGGTACAGATCACCCGGTCGTACGGAGCGCCGGGCGGGTGTCCCCGCAGACCGTCTCCGGTGATCACCAGCGGGTGGTACCCGGCGCTGGTGAGCGCGCCTTGGGCCTGGGTGGCCAGCCCTGGGTCCACTTCGATCGTGACCACCCGGCCGTGCGCACCGACCCGGCGGGTCAGCAATGCCGCGTTCCAGCCGGTCCCGGTGCCGATTTCCAGCACGGACTGTCCCGGCTGCACGGCGAGGGCATCGAGCATCTCCGCGACGATGCTCGGCGTACTACACGAGCTGGACGGAAAGCGACCTTTCTGGCCTGGCTGCACCTCACCAAGATTGACCTGCGTGATGACCACCGCGTTTGCCGCTACCGCAGCCTGCCAGCCGTCCGGATCTGTGTGCTTGGACAACGCCACGAAACGGTTACCGCTGTCGTCGTCGACCCAGATCGTATCCGGAATGAACGGTGCACGAGGCACGTCACGCAGCAAGGCTTCCCACGACGACGGGGAATCGACGGCGGTCACTTGTCGTCCTCGCTGTGCCTACCACCGCTGGACTCGTTCACGTCTTTGGTCTTGGAATGGTCGTAGTCGTCCTTCTTGTACCCGTCACGATCGCGGTCGTCATCGTGCTTGCCGGACTTGTCTTCGTCCTTGTCTCTACCCATCGTGATCTCCTCTTTCGGGGTCGGTGTGCCAGCGCGCGAGAGTCACTGCACCCTCGATCCAGCGGGCCGCCCACATCGCGGCACAGGATTGCGGCGCCGGACCGGAAGAGGCAAGCACGAACCGCACTAGGGATGCCTGCTCTGGTGTTGTCGGCCGCATTGTGGTAACGCAGATCGGCGTTGCCCATGCTCGCCCGCCACAGCTCAGAGTCGTCCGTGCTCGGTAGCGCTACCTCAGGCATCGCCGGCCCTGGCCTCCGGTCGAGGTCGCTAGGTGGCGACCAGAGTGAGGCGGTCGCGGAGTTCGGCGACGCCGGGGCTGGTGTGCAGGGGTTCGAGCACGGTGTTGAGGATGCGCAGCCGATCGAGGGCCTCGGCGGAGGCCAGGGCCGAGGCGAGGTCGACGGCCTGGTGGCCGAGGGTGACGGCGGTGTCGTGGTCCCCGGTGAGCGCATGGGACCCAGCCAGATCCGGCAGGTAACGAGCCCTGAAGGTGGCGTAATCGGGACCGTAGTGATCTATGGCCTCGCGTAGCACCTGCACCGCCCGACCGGCGGCGCGCGGGTCCCGCTCGGGCAGCGCCAGGTCGTAGTAGGCCGACCCCTGGCCACCGGCGATCCCGACCTCACCGACGTAGGCGGTCCAGGGCGGGGCGGCCGTGGGGTCGATGCCGCTGAAGTGCCCGACGGCCTCGCCCAGGGCGCGCTCGCAGCCCTGCTCGTCGCCGTGGGTGGCGTAGGCCTGGCCCTGGATCCTGGTCAGCAGGCTGGTGGTGGACGCCGACACCGGGTAGCGCCCGAGCGCGGCGGCCTCGCCGATCCGGCCCAGCTGCACCGCCTCCTCGGGGCGTCGGAGATGAACCGCTTGCAACGCCATATCGGCCAGCAGGTACACGGTCAGGTCGGTGCTCTGGGGATGGCCGCAGTCGCGGGCGAGCTCCAGTGCGATCATCCACAACCGCCGGGCCGCGTCATGCCGATTGACCAAAAAGCTCATCCACCCGGCCTGAGTCGCCAGGTCCGCCGCCGCGAGCAGCAACCGGGGTCGCAGCTCCGGGTCCATCTGCGCATCCAGCAGCGGCAACACCACCTGCACCTGAGCGATGGCGGCGTCGCGGATCAGCCCACTGCCGTGCGCGTAGTCCTGATGGCGGAACGTGGCGGTGGCCTTCTCGATGACCTCGACATCATTGACGCCGATCTGGCGGGTCCCGCTCGGCTCGGCCTGGGGCAGCAGGGCCATGAGTCGACCGGTGTCCAGCCCGGCCGCGCCCGCGATACCCAGGACCAACCCGGCGATGTGCCCTCCGAAGTCCCTGCGGTCCACCCAACTCTCACCCTTCCGCCCCGTCGCCCCCGCCCGACCCAGGGTAACCCCGCTCCCCAGAAAACCCAGTAGCTCAGCGGGGATGCCGAGCACGGTGGCGACCCGGGCGACGACCCGGACATGGCACAACCAGGCGGCGCCGCGTTCGATCGCCGAGATCCGCGACTGGTCCAGACCGAGCAGATTCCCGAGGGTCTGCTGGGACCAGCCGGTGTGGGCGCGAATCGCGCGGAACAGGGTGCCGAAGTCATAGTCGGCCAACGCGGCCACGATCCGGTCCTGCAGGTAGAAACCCGGCGGCAGGACCCGGCGGGGATCGGGCCCGATGCTGCGGCAGGGATCGCACTGCATGCCCGGTCGCTGACCGCGGCGCAGTCCAGCCCCGCACTGCGGGCAGCTGACTCGTCCGGTGGTGCTCACTCGGGTACCCCCTTCAGTGGCGCTGACGCTCCGTCAGCGTGCTCGACTCCACGTAGTAGCGCCGTTGCGCACCGTGGCTCTATCACGAGGTGATCGACCATGCCAGAGCGAATATCACTGAGTACTTCGCCAGTCAGTGTTGACGTTGATCGTCATTCCGACCTTCGATCTGATCAATGCCGATAGTGGCGCGGTGCTGATTCCCCCTCGCCGTGCCACGATCCCCGGGTTGAGGTCCGACTTGAATAATTGACGGGTTTGCGGTGGACTTTTCGGGGAGCGACGTGTCCCGATGCAGTCTTCCAGGACAGGAAGGGAAACTCGTGACTCACATCTCAAGGACATCCGATGGGGATCAGCAACCCATGATCGACATCAGCGTGTCGCATTCCGCTCGAGTCTGGAATTATTGGCTGGGCGGCAAGGACAACTACCCGATCGACCGCGAGGTCGGTGACCAGTTCGCCGCTGTCCAGCCGAGCGTCGTCGACGTCGCCCGGGCGTCTCGGGCATTTCTGATTCGCGCGGTCCGGTATCTGGCCGGGGAGGTAGGGATCCGGCAGTTCCTTGACATCGGCACCGGCCTGCCCACCGTGAACAACACCCACCAGGTCGCACAGGCGACCGCGCCGGAGTGCCACATCGTCTACGTCGACAACGACCCCTTGGTCCTGGTCCATGCGCGCGCCCTACTCACCAGCAGCCCGCAAGGAGTGACCGACTATATTGACGCCGATCTACGAGAGCCTGACACGATCCTGCGGGAAGCGGCCCGGACGTTGGACTTCACCCAGCCCGTCGCCCTGATGCTACTGGGAATCCTGGAACACCTCCTGGACAGCGAGGCTCCGCATTCGATCGTGCAGCGGCTACTGGACGCCCTGCCCTCGGGCAGCTACCTGGTTTTGTACGACCCCACTACAGAAATCGATGGCGAGGCGACACTGGAGGCAGCCCGTCTCTGGAACGAGAGCGGTGGGAAGCCACCGGTAGTAGTCCGCAGCCTGGCAGAGCTGACCCGTTTCTTCGACGGCCTGGAGTTACTGAAGCCTGGGGTAGTCTCGGTGCCGCTGTGGCGCCCCGATCCCACTGACATCGGCACGCCCGTCGAAGTGAATTCGTTCGGTGGCGTAGGGCGAAAGCCCTGAAATTCAGCACCACCTGCGGCGGCGCGAAGCGCTCGCGGGTTGTTTTGCGCTGCGACTGTCGAACTGGCTGGTCAGATCAGGACGCGGACTACGTTGTCGGGTTCATCGAGCCACACCCACTGCCGCCCGTCACGGATTTGGAAGCCGAATCGGTCGGGTCCTGGTTTGTCTTGTTCGTACCACCACTCATAGGCGGCCTCGACTTCGTCCCAGAGCCGGCGCGGGCCGAACTGGCACACGGTGAACGGAGCTGAGTCATTGAGGTTGGCATCCAGTTGCGCCCATGACATGGTTGCCGCGTCGTCCAATTCCAGGTTATGGTGCAGCTTGCCGTGCTCATTCCACTCGATCACCAGGCGGCAGGAAGGCAGCCGCGCGCCAACGGCGAATTGGGCCTTGTCCGGATTCAGCATCCTTTCCAGGTCGCTACAGCGACATTCCGTGGTGCTGATCACCGCGCGCTCGATGTCCTCGCCCTCGGGTTTCCAGCCGTGGAGAGCGCGGCGCCGACCGCGGAGGCGGATGAAGGTGAGATCGCCAGAGAACCGGCCGATGGCGACGCCGTCCTGAGCCAGGCTCAGGGTCAACATAACCCCGTTGGACCAGTCGGTTCCCCAGAGAGTCACCAACCGACCGCCAATCCGTAGCTGGTCAAGCCAGGCGCCCGGTACCACCGCACGGATCGACGCAGTGGAGATCACCCGGTCGTAGCGCGCGCCAGCCGGGTACCCGGCCAGGCCGTCTCCGGTGATCACGAGCGGATGGTAACCGGCACTGGACAATGCGCACCGGGCATCCTCGGCCAGTCGCGGGTCCGCTTCGACAGTGACCACCCGGCCGTGCGCACCCACTCGTTGGGCCAACAGCGCCGCGTTCCAGCCGGTTCCGGTGCCGATCTCCAGCACGGATTGCCCCGGTTGCACGTCGAGGGCGTCCAGTAGGTCCACGACGATGGTCACTCCTTGTGGGTAAGTGCCCGGAATGATAACCCCACCGCTCACAGCATTCATCGAACTACTCCCCGGCACGCCAGTGAACCCGATTTCAGCCGCTCGGACATCGGACTGCGCCCGAACGGGGTCACTCAAGGCCGGTGCCGCATATCCATCCGTGAACCGGGTACCAGGCCATAGAGGGCACGATCCCACCACGGCGGCCCGTGCCCCAGCCGACTGGCGAGAGGAGCATCGTGCTGACCATCCAGCAAATCAGTGACCTGCCGGGCTCAACGGTATACGACACCGACCACAGCAAGATCGGTAAGATTGGCCAGATCTACCTGGACGACCAGACCGGTCGCCCGGAGTGGGTGGCTGTCCGTACCGGACTGTTCGGCATACATGAAAGCTTCGTCCCCCTCGCAGGAGCTGAAATGCTCAGCGCGGAAGAGGTTATCGTGCCGGTAACGAAAGAAGCGGTCAAAGACGCCCCCCGTATCGACCCTAACGGAGCGCATCTTTCCGAAGCGGAGGAAATGGAACTCTACCGATACTACGGGCTTCCAGACCAGCCGACGCCGGCTCCCGGTCCCGTTGGCCACGGCACTTCCGGCCCGGCCACTGCTTCCGGTCCGACCACCGACGACGCGATGACCCGGTCCGAGGAGCAGCTACGGGTAGATATCGAGCAGCACGAGACAGGACGGGTGCGGTTGCGCAAGTACGTGGTGACCGAAGTCGTCCAGCAATCCGTCCCGGTCAGTCGCGATGAGATCCGCATCGAACGCGAACCGATCACCGAGGAGAACCGCGGTCAGGCCATGAGCGGCCCCGCGATCAAGGAGGAGGAACACGAAGTCACGCTGTACGAGGAACGGCCGGTCGTGGGGATCGAAACCGTCCCGGTCGAGCGGGTCCGGTTGACCAAGGAGACCGTGCACGACGAGGAGACCGTGCAGGGGGCGGTCCGCAAGGAGAAAATCCAAGCCGAAGGTGTCGACGAGGGAGGGCGCACCAGCTGATCCCGACGCACGCATGACACCGACAGCGGCCCGCCGGACCGAAAATCTGGCGGGCCGCCGCGGGCCGCTACAACCAGGGCAGAAGATGCGCAGTGTCAGCCCACGACCCTGTCCGTCGGCTACCCCACCCGACGCAAGTAGCCGCCGGCGTTCCAGGTGAGAAGGAACTTTTCGCACGCGGCATCGGGTGCGAAGTCCTGCGTGGTGGCGAGGAAGATCTCGATCGCCTCCCGTGGGCCCGGTCCGTACTCGGCCCGGACCGGGTGACCATTGATGTTGGTGTCCTCGACGATAAGATAGCTGCCCGGCGTCACGATTCCAGAGTATTCCCGCAACTCGGCGAGCACGTGATCGCGGTGGTGGTGAGAGTCGAGTATGACCATTACAGTCTCATTGCCCGCCGCCTCCTTACGGACCCGCGCGAGCACAGCGGGATCCACCGATGACCCGGTGACGTACTCGATCCGCTGGTGCTCGGGCCGGCTGCCGTCTTCGTCGACGTCGATGGTGAGGACCCGCCCGTGATCCATGAGATCGAAAATACCTGCCATGAAATACGCGCTACCGCCCTTGTAGGTACCGGTCTCGATGACGAGGTCGGGCCGAACCCGATACAGCAACTCCTGATAGACCCATAGGTCCAGTGGGCATTTCCACACCTTCACACCGAGCCAGGAATTGTTCTCCCGAGTCTGCTCCTGAAGGCCATAGTAAAGGCGATGAAAAGCGTCTACCACGTCCTGGTGCGCGCTCGATCCCATGCGCTTCCCTCCTTCCGGGATGAGACGAGAAGCCGCCTGGGGTAATCCTGTGATGACTAGGCTGTACCGGCCTTCGCGCCGGTAACGTCAGCCACCTCGACCAGAGATGCCCCGCAGGCACAGGTGTAAGCCTGGTCGCCGGATTCGCAGTGGCATTCCTCTTCGATGCGAACTCGACAGCCACATCCCTCGTGCTCGCAGGTAAGCACAGTTCCTTTACTGTATTGCGTCATCTCGATCTCCTATCCGCAAGCGTCGTATGCGATAGTATGCATGATACTCTGATCGCAGGCTCGGTCATCAGGACCTTCCGCCCGACATAATCGAGGATCCTCGCCGGTCAGGAACTGCATCAGGGATGACGCCATACCCCCGGCAGCCTACTAGGCCACCGGGGGTACCCTAGGATGTGCCGGTTCAGTCCTGTAACCCTACTGGACCGTCGTCAGCGGAGGGAACCACGGGTTCCTCATCGGCCGACGGAACAACCGGTTCATCGTCAGCGGAGGGAACCACAGGTTCCTCATCGGCCGATGGGACGATCGGATCAGCCTCCTTTGCTGCATTCGGATCAATGACGTCGGGTCTACCCATATATTTTCTCCTTCGAATCGCCTGCCCCCGGTCAGCACAGTACGGAATCGACCACGCCCTGTCCTGGCGTACCGGTTGGTGGCGATAGTGCTCACACAGACCTACCTGGGCCCTCGGAGTGGCCACGAGCGCAGGCTGATTATGGAGGCTCTCAACCGCCGGCGGCGGCATTCCACCCTCGCTTACTTGACACCCATCGAATATGAGCCGGGATACAGGACACCAACCGATCTGGCGGCCTAAAGTGGTGCCAACAAAACCGGGAACACTTCAATCACGCGGTCCGACGTTGCGGTGTGTCGGGACCGTCACGCTGGATGGCTACGGCGGTACCGCGATGCTGGGCTGTCGGCCGCAGCCGCGGCAGGCCATCGGGGCCCGGGTCGATCGCCGAATCCGCTGCTGGTGCCAGGCTCGATCCGCGCCGTGGTGACCTGGCACCACCGGGCACACTGCCCCCGGCCGGGCGTCGCCGGTCGAGCAGGATCACCAGTACCAGGCCGAGCAGGACCAGACCGTGCATGAGCAGTCGGCTCGGATCGACCCGCCCGGCCGTGACATCAAGCGCCACCAGCGCGGTGAGCACCACCACGAACGTCGCCAGCGTGGGCACCACGCCGGAGGTCCGCGACGAGCGCCAGGCGACCCAGACGAAACCGACCCCGAGCGCCAGGTTCCACGCCGCGCTCTCGTGCGCGAAGTGCTGCAGCGACGCGCCGTCCAGCTGAGCCGCAGGATGCTCGTGCCGGTCGGTCCAGACCGCGAGCACCCCACCGAGAGCGACCGCGAGCTGAGCGACACCGACTACGGCGAGCAGTATCCGCAGTGCGGTAATCAGGCGGGGCAGCCGGGCGCGGGGCGCAGCCGCCAGAACGGCTCCGACCAGGTCGGGCACCTCGGTGGCAACGGTGGTGCGGGCCAGCCGGGTAACGCGCGCGGCATCGTCGACGAACCGGAGGCAGCCGGCGCATGCCTCGAGATGGGCATCGATCAAGGCCTCGTCAGCCGGGTCGGCCTCGCCGTCCAGCCGAGCCGAAATGGCCTCCCGGCAGTGCGCGCAATCCATGTTACGAATAGTCGTCCGTGACGTAACGGTGGTTCCCGGCGTCCGGCCGAACCTGGCCGGCCTTTTGAATGATCGGCACACCTCAGCCGCCGGCGACCTCGTCGCGGGTGTGCCCGGCCAGACTCAATACCAGGTCCTCCCGGGCCCGCGCCACCCGGGAACGGATGGTTCCGACCGGGCAGCCACAGATCTCAGCGGCCTCCGCGTAGGTCAGGTCGAGTACCTGGGTGAGCACGAAGGCGTCGCGCCGATCGGGGTCAAGCCCGAACAGCAAGTCCTGCAGGGCGATGCGTTCGTCAAGCCCCGCCCGCATCGGACCCGGCCGCGGATGCGGCACCGACTCCCAATCCTCGACCGGAATCGTCCGGGGGCGGGCCTGAGCAGAGCGGACCTGGTCGGCTGCCACCCGGCGGGCGATGGCGAGCAACCAGGTGCGCGCCGACGAACGGCCCGCGAACCGAGGCAGGCTGCGTAGTGCCCGCAGGTAGGTCTCCTGAGCCAGGTCCTCAGCCCCGCGCGGCCCACTCAGGTGGGCCAGGAAACGGTAAACGTCACGTTGGGTGGCGCGGATGAAGGCGGTCAGGGCGGCATGATCACCAGCGCCTGCCGCCAGTGCCCATCCGGTGACCGTGACGTCATCGGTCCTCGCCTCACCCATATGTGGAAGCGTAAACGCTCGCCTACGGTCGGTGTCCAGATGTGCTACGCCGGAGCGGATCGACGGCGCCGGGAACCACCCACCGCCGGCCCGCGACTAATAGGGCAGGACGAGTGGACCGGCATTGAGGAGGGCAACCGCAGTGCCGCGTGGGACCGATCCGGACAGCGCCGCCGCCGAGCGGGACGAAGCGCGGTGGGTGGGCACCACCGGGGTGGCGACGGCGGCGATGGCGGTCGCCATGCTGGGGCCGTACGCGGTCAGCGCGCTGGGCCCGTCGCTGGTCAACGACCTGCAGCTGCCCCGCTCGGCGGTGGGAGCGCTGGTGACGGCGACGTTCGCGGTGGCCTGTGTGGCTTCACTGGTGGCTGGGCGGGTGGTCGATGTCAGCGGTCCTCGACGGGGGGTGGCGGTGCTGGCGGGGCTGGTGCTGACCGGGCTGCTGGCCGCCGCGCTGGCCCCGGGATACGGCTGGCTGCTGGCGGCGCTGGCCGTCATCGGCCTGGCGCTGGCGTTGGCGAACCCGGCGACGAACCTCCTGGTGGCCGGCCGGGTACCCGGCCCCAAGCGAGGGCTCGCGATCGGCGTCAAGCAGTCCGGGGTGCCACTGTCCGCCTTCGCCGCAGGGCTGGTGCTGCCGCCGGTGGCAGCCGTGGCCGGCTGGCGCGCCGGGATGGCCGCGGCAGCGGTGCTGCCCATCGTGCTGCTGATCGTGGTTTGGCGGTCGGTGCCGGGCGACGCCCCGAGGCCGGACCGCAGCGGGAGAGCGCGTCCCGGGCTGCGCACCTCGACGTCGGCACTGTCGCCGTGGCTGGCCGGGTTGATGGGCTTCTCACTGCTGTTGGGCAGCGGACTGGCCACCGTCAACACCTACCTGCCGCTGTACGCCAGCCAGCAACTGGAATTACCCGACGCGGCTGCCGGGTCGGTGCTCGCGTCGTTCGGCGTCGCGGGCCTGATAGCCCGCGTGGTGTGGACGCGGCTGGCTGACCGGCTCGTCGACGTGACGATGGCGTTGCGGTGGCTCGCGCTGGCCGCGGCGGGAGCCACGGTGCTGCTGGCACTGGCCGCCGAGTGGGGAACCTGGCTGGTCTGGGCGGGAGCGATCGGGGTAGGTGCCACCGCCACCGCCGCCAATGCGGTGTCCATGCTGGCGGTGCTGCGCCGGGGTGGGGCCACCGGTCACGCCTCGGCGCTGGTCTCGCTGGGGTTCTTCGGTGGCTTCGCGGTCGGGCCCACCTCGGCCGGGCTGTTGGCGGACCACGCGGGCTGGGGGTCCACGTGGCACGTTGTGGCCGTGGTGTTCGTCGCCGCCGCGGCAGCCGGCGCACTGCTGGCGCGCCTGGCCCGGCACGGGGCGTCACCGTGATCCCGCCAACGATCCGGACGGATCTGGACCCGGCCCTGGAGCGGGTGTTCGACCGGGTCGGCCAGGTCGCCGAGCAAGTCGGCGACCAGTTCCCGCTGTTTGCCGATCCGACGACCGGGCGCTGGACCACCAGCCGTCGCGGCTCGTGGACCGGGGGTTTCTGGGCCGGGCTGTGGTGGTTGCGGGTCGCGGTCCTGGGAGGCGCCGACCGTAACGTGGCCCGTGCCTGGACCAGGCGGCTGGCACCCCGGGCCACCGACGACACGGCGACCCGGGGGATGACCTTCTGGTACGGGGCGGGCAGCGGGTACCGGCTCACCGGTGACCTGGTGGCCGCCGAGGTGGCCACCCTCGGCTGTGGTGCGCTCGCCGCCGCTTTCGACTCCGCACATCAGCTGGTGCCGTTCGGGTCCGCTTTCGATCACCCGCACCGACCACTGAAACCGCGCGCGGTGATCGACCCGTTGGCCGGGGTCGTCGCACTGCTCTCCGGTGGTGCGGCGGCCCGAGCCGGCCTGCGTCCACTCGCCCGAGCTCATGCCGCCAGGCACGTCGAGCTGTGTCTGTCTTCGGAGGGAGCGGTGCGCTCCGGAGTGTTCCTGTCGCGGGAGAAGGCAGGTAGGGGCGGCTTAACGGGGGTGCCCAGCTGGGCCCGGGGTCAGGCGTGGGGGATGCTCGGCTTCGCTGTGGCGGCCCGTGATCTGGATGTCGAGTTCGCCGAGCCGGCCCGGCGCAGTGCCTTGTGGTGGCTGGAGCGGGTCGGCACAAGTGGGATACCGCACGCCGTACCGGCCGATCCCACCTGCCCGCTCGACACCTCGGCGGCCGCGATCGCCGCTGCCGCACTGCTCACCCTGGCCACTCTGGGTGGGCCCGGCTCGGCTGAGCATCACACCGTGGCGGTCGCCACCGTCGAACAGCTCGTCGAACGGCACCTGCGCGACGACGGAGTCCTCGGCCAGGGATGCTACGACCACACCCGGGATCTGGCCCCCGCCCATGAGCTGGTGTGGGGCACCTATTTCCTCGCCGCGACGCTCGCGGTGCTGTCCGGAAAGGTCCAGCAGACCCCCTGGTGATCATGGCATCAGTAGGCGCCGGGCGACGGCCTGGACGTGCACCTCGTCGGGGCCGTCGAGGATGCGGGCGGACCGTGCGGTGCGGTACAGCCGAGCCAGTGGGGTGTCATCGGTCAGTCCCTCCGCCCCGTAGACCTGGATGGCCCGGTCCACCACGGCGGCGTACGCCCTGGCCGTGACAACTTTGGCCGTGCCCACCGCCACCGCCGGATCCTGTCCGGCCACCAGGCAGTCGACTGCGCTCCTGGTCAGCGCCCGCGCAGTGGTGAGGTCGACGTAACTGTCGAAGGCGTGCTGTTGCATGAGTTGCTTCTCCGCCAGCGGCCCGCCGGTGACCTGCCGGTGCATCAGCCGGTCCCGGAGCAGCTCATAGGCCCGCGCGGTCTGGCCGACCCAGCGCAGGCAGCGCAGGACACGGCCGAGCGCGAGCCGCTCCCCGGCCACCGCCAGCCCCCCACCCTGCAGCCCGATGAGGTGCTCGCCGGGCACCCGGACATCGTCGAGCTCGATTTCGCACTGGCCGCCGAGGGCGCCGAGCACCGGCAGCTCCCGCAGCACGCGGTAGCCGGGCGCGTCCGTGGGCACGACGAGCAGCGAGAACGCTTCTCGCGCCGGCTTGTCGTCGGCTTCGGTACGGCAGACCACGGTGGTGAACGCGGCCTGCGCGGCCCCGGAGGTGAACCACTTGCGGCCACGGACCACCCAGCCGTCCCCGTCGCGCTCGGCGGTCGTCCGCAATCCTCGGGGGTCCGACCCGGCCACGCCCGGCTCGGTCATGGCGAAGCTGGGCCTGCCCCGGCCCGCCACCATCGGACGGAGAAACCGTTCCTTGATTAGGGCGCAGCCATGCCGGTCCAGCATCGTGGCGTCGAGCAGCAAATCCGACCCCAACGCGGAGGGGCCGTGATCCGAAGCTCCCTCGACCTCGGCGATCTGGGCATAGCGCGCGAAGTCGAGCCCACCGCCACCCAGCTCAACAGGCAACGGCAAGGCCCACAGCCCGCTCGCCCTGGCGGCTTCCTGCAGCCCGGCCAGGCACTCAGCGCCCACCGCACCGCCGACCGCGAGTACCGGCTCCGCAGAATAGACGCGGTCGATCACAAACGAACGCACCAAAGCGACGAGGTCGGGACTCTGAGACTTTGAGTTGAGCATCTCTTTAATATAAGGAACGGCCCAAGCTGCTAGCTCAGGTGTGTTATTCGAGGGTGATGCCCCAGATCCGAGCCAACGTCAAGCCCTGTTGCGTAACCGTCTTGATCCGGTGGCGGCTGCCACGTGTGATCGCCGACTTCCCACCAATGCGGTCTAGTGATGAGCTAAAGAAGGTGACGGATGGGGTGCTTCGGATCAACGATGCGATGATCCGGCAGTCACAACTACCCGAGTCCGTCGTCACCGAAGCCGCCATCTCGCTGAAGCGCCCGAACTACTGGACGTAAAAACCGAACTCACTCACAGCTGCATAAAAGTCCCTCATCGGGTGATCAGGAACTTCATCGGGCGACAGCACGACTACTCCAGCATGAATACCAGAGCTATCCCGGTGGGTCTGCGGTCGGCGTCGAGTGGGTTGTCCGGGCGGCGGCTACCCGAGCAGGGCGTGCCGGAGCGGATCTTGCGCGGGCAGCTGGCCGGTGCCGGTGAGCGTGCCAACGTGGCCCGCGACGGCAACCGGCTGGTGCTGACCGGGGCGCAGCTGCCCGGCGGGGCGCTGGAGTGCCTGCTCGACTGGCGCGGGCCGGACGTCACCACGCTGGACGAACCGCTGGCCCAGGCGGCGTGCGGGCTGATGGCGGTGCACGGCCGGGCTCGCGGGGGCCGCGCCGCCCGGCTCGGGGTGGACTATGTGACCACTGCGGCCGGGCTCGTGCTCGCTCAGGGTGTGCTGGCCGGCCTGCTCGCCCGGCGTCGCGGTGCCACGGTGGACGGCGTCACAGTGTCCGTGGCGGGAACCGCGCTGCTCACCGTCTCGCAGTATCTCGCGGCCGACACCGCGGACGAGCCCGATCTGATGGCCCGGTCAGGTCCGGGTCATCCCCCACCATTCCGTTCCTCGGACGGGGTGGCTTTCGAACTGGAGACCCTCGACGCCGAGCCGTGGCGGCGGCTGTGGACCGGTCTGGGCGTGTCCGGCGCGGTGGCGGGCCGGGCCTGGCGACCGTTCATGCTGCGCTACGCCACCGCGCTGGCCCCGCTGCCCGCCGAGCTGCACACGGCCGTGGCGGCCCGCTCGTTCGTCGACCTGATCCGCGCTGCCACGGCCGCGGGCGTCGCCGTGCAGCCGCTGCGCACGCACGCCGAGCGCTGCCGCGAGCTCAGCCTGGAGCTCCAGGGGGGAGACCGGTTCGCCGCGCCCTGGGCCGTCGAGCCGGTCGGATCTCCTGTCAAGGCCGGTGCCCAACCCGAGCCCGGCGACGGCCCGCTGGCGGGACTGGTGGTGGTGGAGGCCGGTCGAAGGGTGCAGGGTCCGCTGGCCGGGCATGTCCTGGGGTTGCTCGGCGCCAACGTGGTCCGGATCGAACCGCCCGGCGGGGATCCGCTGCGCGGGATGCCGCCGATGGCCGGGGACTGCTCGGCCCGTTTCCTCGCGCTGAACCGCGGCAAGCGGCTGGTGGCCGCCGACCTGCGGGACCCGAAAGGCCGTGCCGCAGTGCTGGACGCCGTGCGCGACGCGGACGCGTTCCTGCACAACTGGGCCCCCGGCAAAGCCGCGGAGCTGGGCCTGGACCACAACGACCTGCACGCCGTCAACCCCCGCCTGGTGTCCGCGCACGCTTCCGGCTGGGGCGACGCGCTCGGCACGAATCCGCCACCAGGCACCGACTTCATGGTCCAGGCCTACGCCGGCCTGGCCGACCACCTCACCCCAGCCGGTCAGCCGCCCGCCGGCTCGCTGATGACCTTGCTCGACGTGCTGGGCGGGCTGGTTACGGCCAGCGCGGTACTCGCCGGGCTGCTCGGCCGCGAGCGAGACGGCCAAGGTCGGCGGGTACGCAGTTCACTGCTGTCCGCCGCCACCCTGCTGCAGGCCCAACTGGACGAGCGAGGCCCGACCGGGCGGGTCGACTGGGGAGTCCTCGGCGTGCCACTACCCGCCGCCGACGGCCATCTGGTGCTCAGCCGGACCGCCGAGCCTACGCAGGTGAGCGCCGCTTTAGGCGTCGGCGACCTGAGCGAGGTGCCCGCCGTGATCGCTGCCCGGCCGATCACCGAAGCGCTGGAGCGGCTCACGCCGGTCGGCATGAACGCCGTGCGCGCCTGCCCTGACTTGGCTGACCTGGCCGCCGATCCGTGGACCGCCACACTGCTGCACCACGACCGCTGCACCCTCGTCCGCCCACCGTGGACGTTCACCACCCGATAGGAAGGTCCGGCGAAACTGTTTCCTCAGTTCAGCGGCGTGCCCTGGGGGCCTCTGTCGAATTTGCCCCCTTCAGTACCCGATACAGGGCACCGATGTCGCGGACAGCCAAGACCCGGCGCACGTCCGCACGGTCGTACAGCTGCCGGGTGGGCACGTCTGTGCGCCACTGGGGCGGTGGCGGTAATCGTCGTGATGCTGTGATGGCCGGGAAGCCACGACGGCTTGCCCGGAAAGTGGCCCCGTTCTTGACGACCATGGAACGGTACGGGATGGTGGCGTCCATGGGACATAAACGCCCTTACCGTGTCTATCGGCAACGATGCCACGGACGAAAATCGGCCGTTGTTTTCAGGCCCGAATAAGGGGAAGGACCCGGCTGCTGTGTCGCTCGGTCGGCGGGGCGGCCTGAAGGGGCCGAGCGAGAGCCGACAAACTCACGCCGGAGCAGCGGTCAACGATCGCACGTAAGGCAGCGGCGACACGTTGGAACCAGATATCTTAGACTTGGCCTCGCGCGAGCGGAGCGGAGCAAGTCAAGATAGGGGAAGGCGTGGGCCTGCCGAACTGGACCGATGAGGGGCTACTACCTCAGGGTATACACAGCGCAGCGATGCCAGACGTGTATGAGAGGTTCGTGTGCGATGCTCCGCATCGAGAGCACCGGGAGATGCTCTATGGAGCGCTCGCGACGTACTTGAGGCTTCTTCGGCGCCTCGTCTCTTCTGGTCGAGCATGGATCAACGGAGGCTTCTGCACACAGAAGGCTACGGAGCCGCACGACGTTGACGTGGTGCTTCATCCTGCCGACTGGGCCGCTCTAGAGGCACTAGACGAGCGAGATCAAACTGACCTGCTGGGACTGCTGACCCATCAGGACATCATTGTGGGTAGCATGAACCCGCCGCAGTGGTGGGCAAGGCTCCAGCCAGTTGGTGGTGCACTGGATGCTTTTCTCTGTTATCCGGGGCAGGAGGACATGTGGTATCGGACATGGTCCTCGGTCAAGGGTCCGGATGATAGAATCGTACCTGGAGCCGTAAAAGGGTTCGTGGAGGTGTCATGGTGAACAGTCCATTTCGTGAGGCCACTGCGGACATTCGCGGAACATCCTGGCTAGCTGAGGCAGCACGCTCCTCGCTGAGAGCAGCCGACAGCAAGTTTTACGGCACTCCCTCGGGGCCGCTACTAAGAGTTGAGATGCGCGGGCATCGAAGGATCGGTGTACATGACACCGCCGTCGTCGCGATGGCCATCCAGGACGCTACCGCGAAAATCGGTCGTATCATTCGCAATCCCCACCAGGAATCGACGCAAGCTCGGAAGAAAGACAGAGAACTTGCTATACTCATCCCACGAGGGCAGTCTGGAAGCACTCTATTCTTTGGCTTCCCGGTATCTAAGGATGAGCACAGCGAATCGTTGCTGCCAGGGCGTGACGGGCCGTCACTGTCTGAAACTGCAATGAGGGAGCTTCTAGAGATCCTGCCGGGATCTTCGGATGATGACGCAGCTGTAGACGCAGTGCTTGGACAACGAATCACGGTTCGAAATGCGGTCAGTGACATCGTTGAGGCCGTTGACGAGACGGCGACTGAGCTGCACTTGGAATTCACTTCGGTTGGGGACGAGCGCCTGAGCTCGCAACTTAGCACGGCACACGCATCTGTCCTTCGAGATGGGCTGCGTGAGATCCGCACTGATAGACGTGAGGAGGTCCTGACGGGTCGTCTTGATGGCGTACGCACCCGGCGACGCATCTTTTACCTGGAGTTGGAGACAGGCGAGGAAGTCCATGGGGCGATTGGACCTGAGCCCGAGCTCATGGCTGAAATCCGACGGTACTTGGATCGTCGTATTATTGCTACGATCGAGTCACAGCGGGTCGAAACTATAGCGGGCCGACGTAGCCGCCCGACTTACCGACTACTGCGGCTCGACGCCGCCCCGAGCCTTTTTGATGACGAGTCCTAGATCTCGACCGCTAAGAGGGGAGCCGGCTATCGGTGAGCGCATCCGCGAATTGCACCGACCTCTCTATACCCAGATCGATCTGGCGGTGGCCGCCGATGTCAGTGTGGACGTCATCCGCAAGCTCGAGCAGGGGTGGCGCCTGATCGCGTCGATCCCCACGTTGCAGCGCATCGCCCAGGTGCTGGGCGTCGGTGTGGCCGACTTGCTGGACGGCGCCCGCCTTGCGGCTGCCAGCCAGGGAATACGCGGGTGGAGGCGATCCCTGATGCGCTCACCCCGATCGATGACCTCATCGGTTCTCTTGCCGATGACGAGGTGCCCACCGTGATGATGTTCGCTCGGTCGGTGACCTACGGCTGGGGCGCGCACTGGGGTGGATGGTACGGCCTGCTCGCCGCGATGCTGCCCGAGCTGCTGGCACAGTCCCGCGCGGTGCTGGGGGAGTTGTGCCACGGCAGACCTGGCGGTGGCGGTCGCCCTGGCGGCACAGGTCCAGGGACGTCGACTGCGCACCACCACCAACTGCCGCGGGTCACCGCGCGGGGGTGGCGGTGATCGTCACGGGAGGGCAGCGATCCGCCCAGGTGGTGAGGGTGGCCTGCTCGGCGGGGTCGACCGTCAGCCGCCACCGCAGTTTCACCGCGACCCACTCGCCGATGTAGCGACACCGAGCGGGTTCGTAGGGAGGTAGCCAGGTGGCGGGATCCTGGTCCGCCTTGGCTTGGTTCACGTTATCGGTCACAGCCACCAGAGATCGCTCGTCACCCAGATCATTGGCGTAGGCCCGACGTTGATCCGGGGTCCAGGCCGAGGCGCCGGAGTCCCATGCCTCGGCCAACGGCACGAGGTGGTCGATATCGAGATCAGCCGGTGCGGACCAGGTGGCATTGTCGTAGTAGGAGTACCACTGGCCGCTACCGACGGAGCACCGCTGGCCGGTCGGCGTCCCGGTCGGCGCCTCGGCGAGCAGGACCTCGTCGCGGGTATCGCAGCTGTCACGGTCGTCATCGACCCAGTGTGTGAACCGTTCTCGCGCGTAGCCAGCGCGGCCTTCCTCCGCAACGGGTAACCCCGCCACAGCGGAGCGTAATGTCGCCGACCCCGCCGTTGTCGACTCTGGCCCGGCCGCGAACGATATGATCACCCAGATCAGACCGGCCAATACGACCACTACAAATAGCCCGATACGCCATCTGCCCGTCATCTACCGCACCACAATCCGAATCAAGATCCTCGCTATCGCACCTCATACTCCCCACCATCCCCCGTACTCCCCACCATCCCCCGCAACTCCACACCCTTCGCGCCGCGCTGCGGCCGGGTCTGCATAGGGAGCCTGCCAGGGGCCGTACACCTCGGCGAGGGTGCGCGCGCCGGACTACGTGCCAACCCGCCCGATCGAGCGCACGTCCCGCCGCGGGAACTCTTTCGGGTGGTGTAGCGACTACTGCTGCGTGAATCCCGGAGTTGCCGGCGCCACCGTGGAGGTACTCGCCCATGAGCACGCTGATCACTCATGATCTGGTGCCCGCAGCGTTGCGGCGCTGGTGGAGACATATCGGGCACTACCCGGGGCAGGACTTGTTCACCCTGTTCGCAGAGCACGCGCACGCCCACCCGCACCGGCAGGCAGTGGTGGACAGCGAGGAAGTGACGACCTACCGCGAGCTGCATGACGCGGCATTGCGGCTGGCCGGCTCGCTCGCCGGGCTCGGGGTACGCCCCGGCGAGGTGGTCGCGGTGCAACTGCCCAATGGCTGGCGCGCGGTGGCCGTCGATCTCGCGGTGGCCGCGCTGGGCGCCGTAGTGCTGCCCTACCCGGTCGGTCGCGGCCGTCGGGACGCGTTCGCGCTGCTGCGCGGTTCCCGGGCGGTGGTGGCAATAGTCGCCACGCAGACCGGTGACGATCACAACGCGGAGACGGTCAGCTCGATGCGCGGTGAGCTGCCGGATCTGCGCTCGGTGGTGGTGGCCGGACCGGCGGGTTCCGGGTGGGACGCTGCCGGGCCGGACGGCGCTGGACTGGACGCGATGCTGGCCGGCGGGCCGACGCTCAGCACACGTCCCGAGATCGATCCGGCGGGTCCGGCCCGCATCCTGGTCTCCTCCGGCTCGGAAGCGGCGCCGAAGATGGTCGTCTACTCCCACGACGCGCTGACCGGCGGCCGGGGCGCGTTCCTCAGCAGATTGCATACCGCTCCGGGGCCGATGCGCAATCTGTTCCTGATGCCGCTGAGCTCCTCGTTCGGTTCATCGGGTACGTCGGTAACGCTGGCCCGGTTCGGCGGCACCCTCCTGGTGCAACCCCGCTTCGATGCAACAGCGTGCCTTGAGCTCATCGCCACGCACCGCCCGCACCTGGTCTTCGGGGTGCCCGCGATGTTCCAGAAGCTGCTGGCCAGCCCCACTTTGGCGACCACCGACACCTCGTCGCTGCACGCCGTGGTGGCGGGTGGCTCGCGGGTCGATCCGGCAACCGTCGCCGCCTGCCGGGAAGCCCTGGGGTGCGCGTTCGTGAACTGCTACGGATCGGCGGACGGGGTCAACTGCACGACCCGGCCGGACGCGGACCCAGTCCAGCTGCACAGTGCGGTCGGCAGGCCGGACCCGGCGGTGGCGGCGATCCGGGTGGTCGGCAGCGACGATCGCGACGTCTCGGAGGGCGAGATCGGCGAGGTCTGGGCGCTGGGTCCCATGAGCCCGATGTGCTATGTCGACCCGCGACTGAACAGCCGGTATCGCGCCCCGGGCGGCTGGGTCCGCACCGGTGACCTCGGACGGCTGGACGCCGACGGGCAGCTGCACATCGTCGGGCGCTGCAAGGACATCATCATCCGGGGTGGCCGCAACATCAGTCCGGTCGAGGTCGAGTTGCTGCTGGCCCAGCACCCCGCGGTGCTCGCGGCGGCGTGCGTCGGAGTACCCGACCCGGTGCTGGGAGAGCGCCTCGCGGCGTGCGTGGTCACCCACCTCGCCGCGCCACCACCGACCCTGCAATCGCTGGCCGCCTTTCTCGTCGAGGAGCACGGGCTGGAGACCGTCAAGCTGCCCGAGCGGCTCAAGGTGCTCGGCGAGTTACCGCTCAACCCCGCGGGCAAGGTGGACAAGGCGGCCCTGCGTGCCCTGCTGCACCGAGACAGCGCCGCGTGAGCGCAGCATCGGTAATCTTCAGCGCGGTGCGTTGCCGGTATGGGCGTCAAACCGTGGTCGACGGGGTGGACCTGCAGGTTGCCGCCGGTGAGCACCTCGCCCTGACCGGCACGAACGGTTCGGGCAAGACGACCTTGCTGCGGGCCGCACTCGGTTTGCACCCGCTCGCGGGTGGCACGGTGGCGGTAGCCGGGCCCTCACCCCGCTCTCGGGCGGACTGGATGCGCCGACGCCGCGAGGTGGCTTGGATACCGCAGCGGCTGGCACCGGGACGTTTCCCGCTGCTCGTCGACGAGCTGCTGGACAGCGCAGGCATCGGAGCCGATGCGGCCCGGGGAGCGGCGGATCGACTGGGGGTGGGCGGGCTGGGCACCCGGCCGTTGCACACCTTGTCCGGTGGCCAGCTACAGCGGACGTTCCTGGCCCGCGCGCTGGGCTGCGTCGACGCCGGGGCCCGGGTGCTCTTCGCCGACGAGCCGACCGCGGCGCTGGACTTCGCGGGCCAAGCACAGGTCGCGAGCCTGCTGGCGGAGCTGCCGGTCACGGTGGTCGTGGTCAGCCATGACCGCGCGGTGGCCGCAGCCTGTGATCGGATCGCCGAGATGGCCGCAGGCCGGTTGCGGGTGCTGGCGTGACCGACCTGGTGGAGCTGCTGTCCCTGCCCGCCGTACAGCGCTCCGCCGTCGGGCTGCTGATCGGATCGGTGAGCCTGCCGGTGGTGGGGGTGTTCATCGTCGGGTTGGACATCATCGCGGTGCGCTTCGCCATGATGCACGTGGCGTTGCTGGGTATCGCGGTCGGGTTGATCACCGGGCTGGACCCGATACTGTGCGGGCTGGTCGCCTGTGCGCTGGCCGGGGCCGGAGTGGCACCGCTGTCCCGGGGGGTCACCGGGCCTTCGGGCGCGATGGGGTTGCTGATGACCTTCGCCATCGCCGGGGCGTTACTGCTGCTCTCGGTCTCCGGGGTGAACGCCACCGGCGCGTTCGAGCTGCTGTGGGGGTCCATCCTGGCCACCCGCGTCGTGGACCTGGTCGTGCTCGCGGTGCTCGCGGTGGTGGTGCACTGGCTGTTCTGGCGGCGGCGCCGCGAACTCGGGCTGGTGCTGTTCGACCGGGAGCTGGCGTTGTGCTCAGGAGTCAACGCCGACCGACTCGTGCTGGTACTGCTGGTGGTGATCGCGGTGGCGATCGGTGGCGCGATCCGGCTCACCGGCGCGTTGCTGGTCGACGCGCTGACTCTGCTGCCCGCGCTCGGAGCCCGCAATCTGGGCTACTCACTGCGTTCGATGGTGCTCTGGGCGATCGCCCTCGGGCTGATCGGCAACACCGTCGGCTTCTTCGTCGCGCTGGTCCTGGACCAGCCGCTCGGTCCCGTCCTGGTCCTGGTGGCCGGAACGCTCACCCTGCTCACCTACCTAGTCCCCAAAGGAATCTTCGATGCACGTACCCCGTCACGCCCTCGCGGCCACCCTGCTGACGTTTCTCACCCTGGCGCTGACCGCCTGTGGCAGCACTGAGCCGACCGCCGCAGTCGCAGAACCGCCCGATGGGCCGGTGGTGGTGGCCTCGACGACCTGGGCCGGGGCATTTGCCAAGGCGGCGGGTGCGGAAAACGTCACCGTCGTGGCGCCCGCCTCGGTTCCCCACCCGCCCGATTACGATCCGAAACCCAGCGACCTGGCCGCAGTGGCGTCGGCCGACTACGTGCTCTACGCGCCGTTCGACTCCTTCGCCCCCCGGCTGCGCGACGCCGCAGGCGGCGCTGCGCAGGCCGTGGAGGTGAACCTGGAGAACACCCCGGCCACCATTCACAGTGAGGTGACCCGGCTCGGGGAGCTGTTCGGTACCGACGAGCGGGCCACCCAGTGGCTCACCACCTTCGACCAGCGCTACGCCGAGCTCACCGCGAAGACCAAGGCAGCCGCGCCGCAGCCTGCTCCGAAGGCGGTGTCACACCTGTTCATGGGCTACTGGGCCGAGTTCGCCGGCCTGTCGGTGGCCGGCACGTTCGGCCCCGACCCGGTGACCCCGGGCAAGTTGGCCGAGCTCACCGCGCTACAGCCCGATGTGGTGCTCGCCAACTCCCACCTGCCGAACAACCCGGACATCCCCAACGCCAGCACCGTCGAATTGATCAACTTTCCCGGCACGGATCTGAACTTGCTCACGGTGTTCGAGGAGAACACCACCCGGCTGACCGCCGCGTTCCGCGGCTGACGCGCCACGCGGGGCCAGGGCGCTGCGGGCGGGTGGCTGGGAGGCTACCCAAGTGCCAGAACACGAGAACACCTACATCCATGGCCACCACGAGAGTGTGCTGCGCTCGCACCGCTGGCGGACGGCCCAGAACTCCGCCGCCTACCTGATCCCGCACCTGCGCACGGGCCAGCAGGTCCTCGACGTCGGCTGCGGTCCCGGCACGATCACCATGGACCTCGCTCACCTGGTGGCACCGGGCAAGGTGGTCGGCCTTGACAACGCCGCCGAGCCGCTCGAGCAGGCCCGTGCCGCCGCCGACGAACAGGGCGTACGTAATGTGTCCTTCGCTGTCGGCGACGTGTACAACCTCGCGTACCCGGACGACACGTTCGACATCGTCCACGCCCACCAAGTCCTTCAGCACCTGACAGACCCGGTCGCCGCCCTCGCCGAGCTGCGACGAGTGTGCCGGACGGGCGGCTGTGTCGCCGCCAGAGACGCCGACTATGCGGCCATGACCTGGTACCCACCGGACACCCGCCTCGACCGCTGGCTGGACCTGTACCGCCGTGTCGCCCATGCCAACCACGCAGAACCGGACGCCGGGCGGCGCCTACTGTCCTGGTCCCGAGCCGCCGGATTCGAGGAGATAACCGTTTCCGCGACGGTCTGGTGCTACGCAACAGCAGAGGAACGCACCTGGTGGGGCAGGCTGTGGGCGGAGCGGGTCATCGATTCTGCACTCGCCGGGCAAGCCCTGGGCCTGCATCTCGCCACTCGCGAGGACCTCGCAGACCTGGCACAGGGCTGGCGCCACTGGAGCGAGCAGGACGACGGCTGGTTCGCAATCCTGCACGGTGAAGTGCTGTGCCGCGCCTGAGCACACCCACAGCCGCAGCCGTCGAGTCGAAAAACACATCCGGCCGCAGGCGATATTACTCACTGCTAATCGGTTACAGTCAATTTTATTCCGGCGATTCCGGGATGAGCCTGTATATGAGCCAGATTAGGTAAGTACAGATCCGCTCCGATTAACTGCTCTGCTTTGTGGGTCGTAAGTAAAGCTATCGTCCGGCAGCCGGCGGCGCGTGCCGAGGCAAGGCCAGGTGGTGCATCCTCGACGGCAAGACACAACTTCGGGAGGAATCCAAGCCGTTCGGCGGCCAGTTTGTAGGGAGCCGGGTCCGGTTTCCCGGCAGTCACATCTTCAGCCGTGACGAGCACGGAGGGTACTGGTAGACCAGCCGACTCGAGGCGGGCTCGGGTGAGATCCCGGGTCCCCGAGGTGACTACGGTCCAGCAGTTCGCTGGCAAGGATTCAAGTAGCCCGACTGCGCCAGGCAACGCCTGCACACTAGTGGTATCCTCTATACAAATCCGCTCGTATTGATCCAGGGCTTCGTCAACCGTTACGGGTAACATTTGCGCGTAACCGTTGATCACGTCACGCGATCTTCGCCCGGATACTTGGGCTAAAACTTCGTCAACAGGCAAGTCGTAGAAGGAAGCCAAGGTTCGCCAGCAGTATTCTATTGCATTACTGGCATCAATAAGGACACCATCATTATCCAAGAGCAACCCATTGCAGGTTAACTCTTTACTGGCGGTACATCGAATCATAGCATTCCCCATGGGTGCGGCAATAAGATCTCAGGGCCGGCGATTACTACTGGACCGTATGATCTCGTAGAGGCTTTGTACGGATTCAAGTCGGCCATCCCCAGGAGTAACTACAGCTATTACCTCCCGGGCACGAATCAGCGGCACTCCGATACGCGATTCAGTCGGCAAGTCGAGTAATGTTTGACCCGCCAGGCGGCATCCTTCTGTTAGTTCGCCATCGCGTATTAAGCAGGTTGCTCGGTCCAGCCTCACCAAGGCCGAATCGACCACATCGGCCGTTGAAAATTCTAGCGCACGGTCCTGTGCTGCTAGCGCGGCCTCGGTCTCACCCAGAGAGGTCAGAGCAGTCTCTTGACAGAAACGAAGGAAATGTTCATAAAATCCGAGTACATTTGTTGCGGTGTCTGCGGTGCCAAGGCGTTCGAAGATAGCCTCCGAACGATGGATTGCAGCCAATGCCTCATCACGTCTACCTAGACGCCCCTGGGCGCGGGCCTCCATTGCCGCAGCCATCGCGCCGCCGACATTAGGATGAGAGCCTGCGATAGCTTGTGCCTTCTGGGATAGCTCGACAGCGCGTTCTACCGGTCGGCCCCACCAGAGGTACGACATACTTTCGTAAGCAGTGGCCCAAGCTTGGAGAGACCTGTCTCCAATTTCATTCGCTGCGAGCTGTGCGGTATGAAACCATGCCTGACTATTGGGACCGATGTCATTAGCGACAATTCCGATGAGCCCCGCAAGCTGTGCCATGACTCGATACAATCGCTTCTGAAGATCAAGGGGTTGTCGCCGACTTAAAATGTTTTGTAGCTCGTCGAAATCATAGATGGCTTGTGTTAAGAAGGTGTGGGGGGATGTGGTGAGTTCAAGGTAACCGTAGTTGTGCGCAACCGCTTCCCATCTATCCACGGTAGCTACGCTTACTGACCATGTCTCCAGGAGTCGGTCTGCCCGCAGGCGGACTTCTCGGAGGGTATCAAATAGCTGCGCCAGCTGCGCTGAGCTCATGGCACCGCCTTGCGCAGCCAAGGAAATCAACAGCATGCGCCGTTTATGGTCAGTCACGTGCTCCTCGCCAGTAGCGTCTATCGCGCGATTACCATCATCTACCCTCAGCCAACTTTTAGCTTCTCCACCTGATTGTACACGTGGTAACAGATATCCGTAGTCAACGTGACTCACCGTTGAGGAACTCGACATTTCTGTCGGTTCTTCTGTCGCCGAAGGAATCAGCTCTGTAACGTCCGAGGAAGGCACAAACATTTGTGCCGCGCTGACACCAGGAAACATCGCTTCGAGTACCTGACAGTGATGCGGATATGGCAGTCCCTTCAGGTCACCGGCCTGCCAACGGTGCAGTTGCGCGCGGCTCGGACAGCTACCGACAAGGCTATCATCGATCGTTAGGGCGGCCTTGTCATACTGTCGACGGAACGTGCGATAAGTCTGCCAGTGCTTCTCCCGAAGCATGTTCTTGAGCACGACCGGCTTGGCCACGATACTCCTCCTCTCTGGTCCACCCGTCACTCACTGACCACTCTCGCGGACGAATCCTCACCAACCCATGATGCCTCCTGGTCAGAGGTTCCGGTAATTTTAATTTTACGGAGGGTAGCAGAGGTCGTAGACAATTCCCCTCAGCCTTGGGCCATGTCGAAGAACCTGCTGTAGTGCAGCTGGTGAGCAACCGTGACCGTTGTGGTCGGTCCGTTGCGGTGTTTGGCCAGGATCAGGTCCGCCTCACCGGCGCGCGGATCGTCGCGTTCCCACGCATCCGGCCGATGAATTAGCATCACCATATCCGCATCCTGTTCCAGTGATCCACTTTCACGAAGATCGGCGAGCATGGGCTTTTTGTCGGTGCGCTGTTCGGGCCCCCGGTTGAGCTGGGAGATCGTGACCACGGGCACCTCGAGCTCCTTGGCCAGCAGCTTGAGGTGCCGGGAGAACTCGCTGACCTCCTGCTGGCGGGACTCGACTCGCTTGCCCGAGGTCATCAGCTGCATATAGTCCACCACGATCAGGCGCAGATCGTTGCGCTGCTTGAGCCGCCGCGCCTTGGCCCGGATCTCCATCATCGTCATGTTCGGCGAGTCGTCGATGAACAACGGCGCCTCACTGATCTCGCCCATCCGCCGAGCCAGGCGGGTCCAGTCGTCGTCGCTCATCCGGCCGGAACGCATGTCCGCCAACCGGATCCCGGCTTCGGCGGAGAGCAGCCGCATCACGATCTCGGTGCGGCTCATCTCCAGCGAGAAGATCACGCTGGCCATCCCGTGGGAGACCGAACAGGACCGCGCGAAGTCGAGCCCGAGCGTCGAGTTGTGCGTCGGAATCATCGCCCGCCCGGCCAGGTAGAGGTGGTCACCGGCACCAACCTGCACGCAACGAACCGGCACCGAACGAACCGGCCGGACATCGACGATGTATCGCGCGGCTGACCTCACCGAGAAGTACTCACGAGGAGGTTCAAGGGCCGGCTCCTCGGGCCCCCGCCCGAATACCTCGTTCTTGACGCAGAAGGTGATCGTGTGACCATGGACCTCACTCCGGTAACCGAGACTGGCCACGAGTTCGCGCACGTCGAGGGCCAGCCGGGCGGAGCGCACGGCGCACTGCACCGAACCGGCGGACGAAGCAGGGCCGTCGGCCCCGAGCAGGCCGGCGAGCAGTGCCCGCCGCTGCGCGGGCGAGGCCCGCAGGTAAGCCAGCGGGATGTGATCTTCGGCCCCTTCGTCAGAAGCGAGCCGGACACCGAGCGAATAAGGCGGAAGGGGCAGCTCCCGCTGCGGCAAGTCGAGCGGCAGGCAGTTGGGTACCGAGTGGTTCGGCTGCGGGTCGTCAGTGGTACCGCACCACAGTGTGGCCGCGATCTCCTCCGTGGTCCGCACGCCGAGGCGGCTCCGCCGAGCCCAGCGCGGCGCCGAGCGGGTCTCGGTGAGCCATTGATGCTGCCCATCGGCCACGAGAATCGAGCCATCGGAGAACTCGACCTCGTAGCACGGTCGTCCGGACAGCACGTCGGTCGCGGCCACCACCGGCGTCGGTCGCCCGTCGGCACCGAGCAACTGCTCACCTACGGCCACCGCTCCCATCGTCGTCCAGCCGGTCGGCGTGGGCAGCGGGGTGTCCACCGCCAGCGCCTTCCCGATCCCCGGGCGGGCTGCGATGATCACCATCTGGCCCGGATGCAGCCCGTTGGTCACCGCATCGAGATCGACGAAACCGGTGGGCACCCCCACCGAAGCGCCACCGCGGGACGCGATCGCGTCGATCTCGTCCATGGTCGGCTGCAGCAGTTCCTCGAGCGTGACGTAGTCCTCGCTCATCCGCCGCTCGGTGACCTCGTAGATGGCGGCCTGGGCGCGGTCCACCACCTCGTCCACGTCGGCGCCGTCGGACCCGTGGTAGCCCAGTTGCACGATCCGGGTGCCCGCTTCCACCAGCCGGCGCAGCACCGCCTTCTCCGCGACGATCTCGGCGTAGTACCCGGCGTTGGCCGCGGTCGGTACGGTCGAGATCAACGTGTGCAGGTACGGCGCTCCACCCACCCGCAGCAGCTCGCCACGGCGCTCCAGCTCGGCGGAGACGGTGACCGCATCGGCAGGTTCGCCGCGCCCGTAGAGGTCGAGCACCGTGTCAAACAGGGCCTGGTGAGCGGGCCGGTAGAAGTCCCCGGGGCGGAGCACCTCGACCACGTCGGCGATGGCGTCCTTGGACAGCAACATCCCGCCGAGCACCGACTGCTCAGCGATGATGTCCTGCGGCGGCTGCCGGTCGAAGAACTGCCCGGTATCTCCACCCCGGGGGTCTCCGACCCGCGCACCGCGATCGTCCACCAACGCCACCGCTGGACACCTCCCCTTCCCCCACTGCGCAGACCCTCGATCGAACACATGTTCTATCCTATGGCGCCGACAGTGTCCGCACGAACAGCATCCGTAAGGCGCCGGGCGAGGCTAGGGGCGACACAGATGAACAGGCAAGTGACCCTGGGGACAAGATGTGGACAGCCTCCGGACGAAGCGACCAAACCCTGCGGGCGCACCTGTGGATAACTCCGGAAAACCTGTGCACAACAAAGTGTGGAGAGGGTGATATTTGCTGGTAGAAAGCCTATACACAGCTGTGGACAAAATTTTCGATCCCCACCTCGGCGTGTCCACGAGGCACCGCTCGTGCTGGCGTGTCGGTAACCCTGTGCCCTTTCCGGACAGCGGACGGCAGCGCCACCGAAACCACCCGGCGTAAGAGGGAAGTCACCTGTGACCCGCCGGGAACAACCTGAAAGTACCCGATCGATCACAACAAGTTAAAATGGTCTTCCCTCCGTCGGGCTATGCCCGACCCGCCAGCAGGGAGGCACCATGCGTCGTCCACCTCACCGGCATCGGCGGTCCCGAGTTCTGCTGGGGGCGGCCGCAGTCGGGCTCGTACTGCTCACCACGATGCCCGGCGCCGCGGTGGCACACCCCGATCACGGTGCGGGCAACGCGAGCAGTAGAGAGCTGTTCGTCGGTGAGGGAGTTACCGGGGACAAGCAGCACGACGGCGACGAGGGACACCTGCCCCCGGTACACACCGGTGCCCTGGAACTGATCGGTAAGGGTGAGGTGACCAATCCGTCCGGCGCGGGCAATCAGGGCCGGATCGCGGATGTCGCCGCCCACGGGAACTACGCCTACCTCAACGCTTTTCGCGAACCCACCTGCGCATCGGGTGGGGTGCACGTGATGGACATTTCCGATCCGGCGCACCCCGTCGAGGTCGCTGAGGCGTTCATTCCCACCAGCCCCGGCTCCTACGCCGGGGAGGGCATCCAGATCGTCCCGATGGCCACCCCGTCGTTCACCGGCGACCTGCTGGTGCACCAGAACGAGACCTGCGACCCGGCCCAGATCACCGATCCCGCCAAGGCGGGCGGCATCTCACTCTGGAACGTCTCCGACCCGCGCCATCCACAACCGATCACCCTGCACACCGGTGACTTCACCGCCGAAGACGGCAGCGTCGAACCGGCACCGAACGACACCCATTCGATGCGGGTGTGGACCAACGACTTCGACGGGCGCACCTATGTGGTCCTGGTGGACGATGAGGAGTCCACCGACATCGACATCCTCGACATCACCGATCCATATCAACCCGTGCTGATCAACGACACCCTTGACCTCAGTGCCCTGTTCGGCGTCGAGCAGCAGAGCCCGAACAGCCTCACCCAGGTCTTCAGCCATGACATGGACGTTTACCGGGTCGGCCTGCGCTATGTGATGAACATGAACTATTGGGACGGCGGATACACTCTGCTCGACGTCACCGACCCACGACCGGGCGCCGTGACACTTATCGCCGAGAGCGATTATGCCGAACTGGACGAGGAACGCCTCGCCCGTGGCCAGGAAGTAGCCCCGGAAGGCAACTCACATCAATCCGAGTTGTCACCGGATCACCGATATCTGCTCGGCAGCGATGAGGACTTCAACGCCTACGTGCTCACCGCGACGATCGGTGGCGGACGCTACGC
Source organism: Pseudonocardiaceae bacterium (assembly GCA_050700355.1). GTDB lineage: Bacteria > Actinomycetota > Actinomycetes > Mycobacteriales > Pseudonocardiaceae. The sequence goes on along the minus strand of JBOHHE010000313.1, from coordinate 2,381 downwards.
CGGCGCCGAGCACCCCGCCGTGCGGGCGGGCGACACACCACTGATCGATTCCGAGGACGCTCTAAGCGGGCCGACCACATTCGTCGGGCTGGGCTGCGATCCAGTTGCCCCGGGGTCGGGTACCGCGTTGATCGAGCGTGGGGTGTGCCCGTTCCAGCAGAAGCTGGACACCATCACCGCAGCCGGATACACCTCGGGGATCGTGTTCAACGCCGCGATCGACGATTGTGACGCCCTGGTGAGCATGGCCGCCGAAGGCGGTGTGCCGTTCGTGTTCGTCGGCAGGCAGGCCGGGCTGCAGCTCCTTGACGTTCCGGAGGTCACCGAGGAGAACGCCTGCGGCACGGTCACCCCCGCATCGGCGATAGGCCAGGCCATCTCGCTGGTGGCCACCTTCGACGGATGGGGTTACGTCCGGCTGTTCGGCACCGATATTCCGCCACTGGGCAACCAGGTGGCCGGCTCAGCAGCCGGATCGCTAGAACAGATCGACACTTACGCCGTGCCGGAAGCGCAGGATCCGGAATTCGCCATCGGCTTCGGGGACCTGTCTGTACACGAAATCGCCATGGACCCCGACGACCAGGGCCTCGCCTACCTGTCGTACTACACAGCCGGCCTCCGGGTCGTCGAGTACGGCGACGACGGCATCACCGAAGTAGCCTCGTTCATCGATGAGGGTGGCAATAACTTCTGGGGTGTCGAAGTCTGGTCCGATGAGCACGGCGACCAGTACGTGCTGGCCAGCGATCGTGATTTCGGGCTCTACGTGTTCCGCTACCCGCCCGCAGACTGATCGACTGCGGGGCGGGTAGCCGGATCGGCAACTCAGCCCGCAGCCGTAACCTCGACGGGTACGGTCACCGAGATTTCCGGGTGCAGCCGCACGGTCACCGCGTAGGAGCCGGTGGACTTGATATGCCCGCCGAGGTCGACCGCTCTCCTGTCCAGCGTGGGGCCACCAGCTCGGCGCACCGCGTCGACCACGTCGGTCGTGGTCACCGAGCCGAATAGCTTCCCACCGGACTTACCTGCCTTGGCTTTCACCGGCACGGCACCCAGTCCGGACAGCGCGTTCGCCACCTCACGAGCATGGTCAAGATCGCGGATCTGCCGGATCTGCTGAGCTCGGCGAATGGTGGCAACTTGCTTCTCCGCACCCTTCGTGGCCAGGATGGCCAGGCGGCGGGGCAGCAGGTAGTTACGGCCGTAGCCGTCCTTGACCTCCACCACATCACCTGGCCCACCGAGGTTGGGTACATCGGTAGTAAGAATGATCTTCATGAGTGGCTCCTTCGCCGACTCAGCGCGCGGTCGACGTGTAGGGCAGCAGCGCCACCTCGCGGGAGTTCTTCACCGCGATAGCGACGTCCCGCTGGTGCTGGCAGCAGTTGCCGGTGACCCGGCGAGCGCGAATCTTGCCGCGATCGGAGATGTACTTGCGGAGCAGCGCCGTGTCCTTGTAGTCGATCAACAGAGCTTTGTCCTTGCAGAAGATGCAGATCTTCTTCTTCGGTTTGCGCACCGGTGGCTTGGCCATGATTGGAATACTCCTGAATCGTTTCAGCCGGCAGGTGAAATGGGATCAACGGGATGTGATCAGAACGGGGGTTCCTCGTCGTGACCGGGGCTGCCGCCGGACGCCCCGGACTGCGGGGCGGAACTCCAGGGGTCATCAACGGAGTCGCTGGACGATCCCGCCGACCCGTAGCCCCCACCCGCCGAGCCTCCGCCCTGACGGCTGACCTTGTTCACCTTCGCCGTCGCATAGCGCAACGAGGGGCCCACCTCGTCGACCTCCAGCTCGACAACCGTGCGTTTCTCGCCTTCCCTGGTTTCAAAGGAACGCTGCCGCAGCCGCCCGCTGACAATGACCCGCATACCGCGGGTGAGCGACTCCGCAGTGTTCTCGGCGGCTTGGCGCCAAATATTGCACCGCAGGAACAACGCGTCGCCGTCCTTCCACTCACCGGTCTGGCGGTCGAAGGTGCGCGGCGTCGAAGCCACCGTGAAGTTGGCCACCGCCGCACCGGATGCGGTGAAGCGCAGCTCAGGGTCGGCCGTGAGGTTGCCGACCACCGTGATAACGGTCTCGCCTGCCATCTCAGGCCCTACCCCCTCTGCTCCGACGGGTGGCCGCAGTCGGGTCACGTCGCAATACCTTGGTCCGCAGTATCGTTTCGTTGAGCGACAGCTGCCGATCGAGCTCCGCAACGGTGGCGGGTTCACACAAGACGTCGACCACCGCGTAGATGCCCTCGGTACGCTTGTCGATCTCATAGGACAACCGGCGCTTGCCCCAGATGTCGACCTTCTCGACGCTGCCGCCCTGTGTCTTGACAACGCTGAGGAACTGGTCCAGCGATGGGGCCACGGTGCGC
>JBOHHE010000312.1:0-10273 GCA_050700355.1 Pseudonocardiaceae bacterium | reverse complement strand
GGCGTTGAGTGCTAGAGCACTCAACGCCACTCACGGGTGCTGTAGGGCGCTGGTCAGGGCTTCGACGGCGATGCGGGGCTTGACGTTGAGCTCTAGGGCCTGGCGGCAGGCGAGGGTTGCCTCCAGCCGGCGCAGCAGGGATTCGGGGGTGCTTCGCGCGGCGATGGCGGTGATGTCGGCGGCGCGGTCGGGGTGGGTGAGGGCCACCGGGGCGCCCCAGGCCACGGCCAGGGTGTCGCGGTAGAAGCCGGCCAGGTCCACCAGGGCGCGGTCCAGGGCGTCGCGCTGGGTGCGGGTGGCGCGGGACTTCTGGCGGCGCTCCAGCTCCCGGACAGCACCCTTGGCGCCACGGGTGGCGGCGGCTGCGCCCTTCCCGGTGCCACCGGCGCCCAGGGCGGTCTCCAGCTCCTCGGTCTCGGCGGCGTTGCGGGCGGTGGTCAGCCCGGCGGCCTCCGACTCCGCGGCTCCGACCAGTTCGTCGGCCAGAGTGAACACATCGCCCAGCGAGCGCAGCGCCGTCGGGACTCCCAGCACGGCCTCGCGGCGGGCCCGGGCCTCCGGATCGGTGGCCAATCGGCGGGCGCGGCCGACGTGACCACCGCACACCGACGCGGCCCAGCGCGCGGTATCGGCGTCCAGACCGTCCCGCTGCTCCAGTACGGACGCCACCGCTGAGGCGGGCGGAGTGCGCAGCCCGACCGGACGGCACCGCGAGCGCAGCGTCACCGCGATGTCCTCAGGGTGGTCCGACGGCGCGCAGAGCAGGAACACGGTGCGCGGCGGGGGCTCCTCCACGGCCTTGAGCAGGGCGTTGGCCGCACCTTCGGTCAGCCGGTCGGCGTCCTCGATGAGCAGCACCTGCCAGCGTCCGGCCGAGGGGCGCCGCGATGCCCCGGCGACCAGTCCGCGCATCTCCGCCACTGAGATGGACAGCCCTTCGGGCACCACTTCGCGGACGTCGGCGTGGGTGCCTGCGAGCGTGGTCCGGCAGCCCTGGCAGTGGCCGCAGCCCGGTCCGGCGTCGGCATCCGTGCACTGCAACGCGGCGGCAAAGGCCCGCGCAGCGACCGAGCGCCCACTACCGGGGGGGCCGGTGAACAGCCAGGCATGGGTCATCGCCCCAGACACGGCGGGTGCGGCACGATCGAGCACGGTGACGGCCGATCGGGCGGCCTCAGCCAGCGCGGCGACCGCCGAATCCTGGCCGACCACCCCGCCCCACACACTCATGTCGAGCCTCCCGCAACCACTCGATCGTCCATCTGGCGGTGTGCGACGACGCCGACCACGGCCGCCACCAGGCCGGCGCTGAGCAGCACCGGACGGGTCCCGTCTACGGTCATCTGCTCGCCGAACAGGGTAATGGTGCGCTGCTGTACCAAGCCGACCACCAGCGGGACGATGGCCATGGAGGCGAGCAGATCGACCCGGACCAGGGACTGCACGAACGCGATGGTGCGCCCCCGCATCTCGTCCGCGACCTGGGTTCCGATGATGGTCAGCCCGGTGAGGAACGCGACGCCGGCGGCGACACCGACCAGCGTGACGGCTCCGAGCGCGACGAACAGGTGCGGGGCCAACGCGACGCCGATCAGCGCCAGCCCGGCCGCCACGATCGCGCGGCCGAAGAGCCTGGCGCGGTGGATCCGGCGGGCCGCCAGCGGTGCGAAAGCCATCCCGATTCCCAGCCCGGCGAACATCGACGCGAAGAGCAGCCCGTAGGCCGCGTCGCCACCACCCAGGCTGGTGGCGTAGAGCTTCGCGCAGGCGATGACCGCCCCACCCGCGGCGAAGGCGCCCACGATCCCGATGACCAGGCCCCGGATCAAGGGCGTGTTGCGCACGAACACCACGCCCTCGCGCAGCATTGTGAGCAGGCCGGGTTGGGCGCCGCTGCGCAGCGCGACTCGCCCGGAGATCTCCGGGATACGGATGCCGACGACGAGCGCACAGGTGGCGTAGGCCACACCGTTGAGGGTCAGCGCGAAGTAGGCCGACAGCTCCGCGCTGGGGACCAACCCAATCGCGCTGAACTGCGGGCCGAGCTTGGACAGCGTCGCGAACAATCCGGCGGCACCGAGCACGGCCACCCCGTAAGTCATGATCAGTCCGAGTTGATTGGCGGTCTCCACCTGGTCGGGACGGCGCAGCAGGTTGGGGATGGAGGCGTCCTTGGCCGGGATCCAGAACAGCGCGCAGACCTCGATGAGGAAGGTCGCGGCGAACAACCAGGCAAGTTCCCCGACCAGCGGGATGGACAGGAACAAGCCGGCGCGCAGCACGTCGCAGATCACCATCAGATGCCTGCGGTCCAGCTTGTCCGCGAGCGCACCGGCCAGCGGGGCGAGCACCATCGCGGGAAGCAGCTTGATGGCGACCACACCCCCGAGCGCGAAGCTCTGCGCCTGATAACCGGTGGTGAGCTGGGTGGCCAGCGCAGAGAGCGCGAGCAGGGACAGCCAATCCCCGGTTGCGGTGAGCGCGGTGACGCCCCACAGCCGCCGGAACGCGGGAATGGCCAGCACCTCGCGCACCCGCCGCCTGGCGGTAGACGCCGCCACAGCTTGCTCGAATGGGTGATCCACGCAGCTCAGCGTAGCTAATCCGAGGTAGCTGAGATCGCCGACAGGTCCAAACGTACTCCCACCCGCCGACGGCAGATCACCGGAAGAGCGTGGATCCCGGTGGTGGAGCCGGGAAATCCCGCCAAGTATCCAGGTCCGGGCCGGTGAGCGGATCGAGAAGCACCGGCAGCGGGTCGGGCAACTCGGTGCCGTCGGGGCCGAACAGCGCACTTGAGGGGTACACCTGTTCGCTCGCCGATTCCGAATCCATCAGGTCCCCTCTGAATCAGGCCGAAGCCTTGGCCCGGCGCCTGGGGCTACGTTTGGGAGCGGGGCCTTTGGCGCGTTTCTCGGCGAGCAACTCAATGGCCCGCTCATCGGTGAGCGTCTCGACATCATCGCTCTTACGCAATGACGCATTGACCTCGCCGTCAGTGACATAAGGTCCGAATCGACCGTCTTTGACGACCATCGGCTTGCCCGAAGCCGGGTCGACGCCAAGCTCGCGCAGTGGCGGTTTGGTGGCGGCCTGCCCACCCCGGCGCTTGGGTTCAGCGTAGATCTTCAGCGCCGCATCGAGACTGATCGTGAAGATCTGTTCCTCTTCGGCCAGCGACCGCGAATCCGTACCCTTTTTCAGATAGGGCCCGTAGCGTCCGTTCTGCGCGGTGATCTCCTGCCCGTTCTCCGGGTCGATACCCACTACCCGCGGCAACGACAGCAGCCGCAGCGCGTCGTCCAGGGTCACCGTCGTCAGGTCCATGGACTTGAGAAGCGAGCCGGTCCTCGGTTTGGGCTTGGTCTTCTTGGCGGTGCCCTCCTCGGGAAGCAGCTCGGTGACGTAGGGCCCATAGCGGCCCTCCTTGGCGATGATCTCGTGACCGGTCACCGGATCGGTGCCCAGTGAACGGCCCTCCATCGGAGTTGTGAAGAGCTTTTCGGCGATCTCGCTGGTGAGCTCGTCGGGCGGCAGGTCATCAGGCAGGTTGGCGCGCTGGGACTCCTCGTCATCCGCGCCGCGCCTTTCCATGTACGGGCCATAACGACCCACGCGGACGACCACATCGCGCCCGGCATCGTCGATGAACAACCTGATGGAGTTGACCTCGCGGGCGTCGATCTCCTCCAGGTTCATCCCGACCAGCTTCTTGAGCCCGCCGTGGCGGGCCACCGACCCCGTGCTGCCCTGGTCCGAGCCGAAATAGAACCCGGTCAGCCAGTCGGTGCGCTGTTGCGCGCCGGCGGCGATGGAGTCCAGCTCGTCCTCCATGGCGGCGGTGAAGTCGTAGTCCACCAGGCACCCGAAGTGCTGCTCCATCAGCCCGACGACGGCGAACGCCACCCAGGACGGCACCAGCGCGGAGCCGCGCTTCCAGACATAACCGCGGTCCTGAATGGTGTTGATGATCGACGCATAGGTGGAGGGACGGCCGATGCCCAGCTCCTCCAGTGCCTTGACCAGGCTCGCCTCGGTGTAGCGCGGTGGCGGCGTGGTGGTGTGCCCTTCAGGCATCAGTTCGGCGGCGGTGATGGGCCAGCCTTCGGTCAGCTGCGGGAGCCTGCGCTCGGCGTCGTCGGCCTCGCCGCCGGCCTGCTCATCGACGGTCTCCACGTAGGCCTTGAGGAAACCCGGGAACGTGATGGTGCGACCGGACGCGGCAAAGGTGCACTCCTCGCCGGTGGCAGCGGTGCCGGTGATCCGCACGCTCATCGTGGTGCCGCGCGCATCGGCCATCTGCGAGGCGACGGTGCGCTGCCATATCAGCTCGTAGAGCCGGTGCTCATCGGCGTCCAGCGCCCCTGCCACCTGGCCCGGCGTCTGGAAGCTCTCCCCGGAGGGCCGGATCGCCTCGTGCGCCTCCTGGGCGTTCTTGACCTTGCGGGTGTACTGCCGAGGTCCATCATGCAGATAACGCTCGCCGTAGAGATCCCTGGCCTGGGCCCGGGCGGCCGTGATCGCCGTCTCGGACAAGGTCGTGGAGTCGGTTCGCATATACGTGATGTAGCCGTTCTCGTAGAGCCGCTGCGCGGTGCGCATCGTCCGCTCGGCCGAGAACCGCAGTTTGCGGCTGGCCTCCTGTTGCAGCGTGGAGGTCATGAACGGCGGATAGGGCCGCCGTGTGTACGGCTTCTCCTCGACGCTGGAGACGCTCAACCGGGTGTCGGCCAGCACTTCGGCCAGACGTCCGGCGTACGCCTCATCGAGAATCAGCGCATCGCCGTCCGCGCGCTTGAGCTGCCCATCAGGACCGAAATCGCGCCCGGTGACGACCCGCTTGCCATCGACACCGACCAGGCGCGCGCCGAACGTGCGAGGGGTGGCGTCGGATCCGGCGTCCAGTTTGGCGGACAGATCCCAGAACGACGCGGACACGAAGCTCATCCGCTCCCGCTCGCGCCGCACGATGATGCGGGTGGCGACCGACTGCACCCGCCCGGCGGAGAGCTTGGGCATCACCTTCTTCCACAGCACCGGGGAGACCTCGTAGCCGTAGAGCCGGTCCAGGATGCGCCGGGTCTCCTGCGCGTCGACCAGGTCCTGGTCCAGGTCGCGCGGGTTCTCCGCGGCCGCGCGGATGGCCGATGCGGTGATCTCGTGGAAGACCATCCTGCGCACCGGCACCGTGGGCTTGAGGGTCTCCAGCAGGTGCCAGGCGATGGCCTCGCCCTCGCGGTCACCATCGGTGGCGAGATAGAGCTCGTCGACGCCCTTGAGCGCGGCCTTGAGTTCGGTGACTGTGGCTTTCTTGTCGGGGGTGACGATGTAGAGCGGCTCGAAGGCGTGTTCGACGTCCACACCGAGCCGCGCCCAGGACTCCCCTTTGTACTTGGCGGGCACATCAGCCGCCCCCCTCGGCAGATCGCGAATATGCCCGCGGGACGACTCGACCACATAGTTCGACCCCAGATAGGAAGCGATCGTGCGCGCCTTGGCGGGCGATTCCACGATCACCAGACGGCGACGGTCGCCACCCGACGCGGCACCGTTGGACACCGCACCCTCCGCGCTCTTGCCGCGGTTGCGACCGCCGGGCTTGCCGCCCGGACCCGCCGTCGTTTTCGACCCTGCCACGCTCGACCTACCTTGGTTTCGGCCCCCGGTACCACGACTTCCCACTCGCCAGTGTGCACAACTGCGGGTGGACATCAGCCGCTGAGATCAGGTCAGGGTCGCACAACCCACCCCAGCAAACCTCATCTTGCGTTACGCCACGCGGGTCAATCAACTCGGCCACAGCCCGGTTGGAGTAGCGCTCGGGGCCTCTCCGACCAGTTCAGCGAGCCGGGCGAGCCGTCGGCGCGCCGTAACCCGCAGGCCGGGCTGGCTCCCCCGCCCGCCAGCCAGGGTGGCCGAAAGACCGACCACCGCCAGCGCCGTGGCCAGCGGAGCATGGGTGCCCGGGGCATGCGGATCCAACCCGAGCAGGTAGCCACGGCCATCCGGCGTCCCCGCGGCCATGACCCAGAGCCGCAGCGCGGCACCGTCGAGCTGCCAGCCGCTGGGCACCGCCTTGACCGCGCCGCAGGTCCATGCGGTGGCCAGCGGCAGTAGGCCCGCCAGAAACGCGGTGCGAACCCAGCAGTGATCCTCATCGGTCCGACCACACTGGGCGGCCAGTCCGCGATTCCGACAGGCAGCCGCGATCCCGACGGCCCGCCATTGCTCGGCGACCACGATCGACACCCGGGCGGCGGTCCCCCGCCCGAAACTGTGCACCTGTCCCTGGGCGCACAACAGACCAGCCAGGTCGTTCGGACTGGCTTCCTTGGACTGGTCGGAAAACAACGACAGCTGCCGCACACCCCGAACTGTAGAACGGGTGTTCGGTCAGCCTCGCCCGGCACGCCGACTGGCATTTGCCCCGCTTCCCACCGGCGATATGGCGCCGCTCGGGTACGCTATCGCTCCTGCTGCTGCTCGCCTCCCGAACTCCTGGCTGAACTCAGTGGCTGTGTAGCGGCCTCCGGCGGGCACTGACAGCGTGGTCGACGCTGAATCGGCCGGGACCGACGGCAGCCAGCGTGAGCGCCAAGGCGGCGATCACCCCGACGAGCTCCCAGCCGCCGTCGGTGACGAAGATTCCGTTGCCGACGTGCACAAGCAGGGCCGCCATCAGCATGTTCAAAACGACGAGCAGGCCCGCTATGGCCGTCGCCAGGCCCAGAATCAGTAGCGCTCCGCCGACCAGCTCGATGGTGGCCGCCACAAAAGCCGAGAGGGTGGGTAGCGGTATTTCCATGCTCGCGAAGCCCGTCGCCGTCCCATCGATACCATTGGTAAAAAACTTCTGCGCACCGTGCGCGATGAGGACCACCCCCAACACGATCCGGGCGACGACCAACGCCGTATCGCGTGCGGAAGCAGGCAAAACACTGATCATCATTTCGACCTCCCAGAGCCGGAGCCACCGACTTTAGTCGTAAGGATGAGCAGATATGCTTCCCGATCGGGCTGATCTTACCGACGAATCGCCGGGTATTTTCGGCCGGCCCCTCGAACTATACGGCCGAAAATAGTCATCCCTATGGCTTACCGCCCGTAGGGTAGCCAGCACATGCCAGGCACGCACGACACACGTTTGGGGAACAAGCGTGGGCATGCGGCCGAGATCTAGGACGCTGTGTCACCAATGACAACTTAGGGTAGTTACTTGGGCCACCCAGAAGTGGCACAGGGGGCATGATGTACTTCCGCGATATTAACTACCCGCAGTGATTGGTTCGCCTGTCGCAGGGGATGGCCGTGTGTGCAGCATCGAGCTCGAACGTCTCGGAGCACGATCGTGTGTCCGGGCCTGCCCAGCTTGCGCTGGACCGGGCTCGGGCTCGGTTCGCCGTCGTGTTGCGGGTGGGCAGCACGGTCGTCGGGACCATTGTCGCGGTGATCGGTACGACGGTACCTGAGGTACCGATCTTGCTGGTGGTAGTCATCATTGCGCTGTCGCTGTGGTCGGGAATCTTCGCAGGAGTCGCGTTACGCCACGGCCTGCGCAGCCCATTGGTCGTGGTCGATGCGACGGTGGCCGCGCTGATCTGCACGATGAGCGGCGAGCTGCTGCCCGTAGATCTGCCGGCCGGGGCCGAGGGAAGTGACTGGGTGGCCATGGTCGCGAGCACGGGTGTGTACCTCGCCCAGATCGGCTTGCGACCGAAGTACGGCTTGCCGGTCGCGGCCATGGTGGCCGGCTGCTACTGGCTGGGTATGCCTACCGCCACCGTGATGCCGTTCATCCTCGTAATGCAGGGAATCGTCACTGCATGCATGATCCACGTGCTGCGCAGGGCCGGGCGGGCCGCTGATCTCGCGGTGGCCGATCAGACGAGCGCATATATCGACACCGCAGTGCGGGCGGGAGTGCGCGCCGACGAATTGGACCAGCAGCGTCGGCTGCACGATACCGTGCTGGCCACCATGACGGTGGTGGGCACGGGAGCGATAGCGCAGCCGTCCCCGGCTTTACGTGCCCGTGCGGCGGCCGATGTGGCCATCGTCGACCAACTCCTCGCCAACCCGGGTTCGGAAGCCGAGAACGCACCGCTGACGGCTCGGCTCGACGTAGCGCTGCGCGCGGTGAGCCTGGCTCCTCGACCGGGCCTGCCGCCGCTGCGGATCATACTGGAGGTGCCGTCGATCACGCTGCCGCGACATGTCGTCAACGGCATCGGGGAATGTGTCGCGGAGGCTTTGACCAACGTGGCGCGACATTCCGGGACCACGTCAGCGGTGGTGCGGGCATCCCGCGAGGACGCGGACATCGTCATCGAGGTCAGGGATAACGGGCACGGCGTCGCCAGCCCCACGGTACCGCTGCACCGGCGGGGGCTGCACGGTTCGATCACCGGACGCATGCAGGCCCTGGGTGGGAAAGCGTCGATCGTCTCCGCGGTCGGCAAGGGGACCCTGGTGATCTTACGGTGGCCGAATGGATAACCGGGCGGGCGAACTCGTCGCCACCTCCTACGCCCGCGCCACGGGCGTGGCGATCGTCATCATCGTCGCGGTGTGGCACGTCGGCTTCACGCTGCCCAGACGGCTCAGTGAGATGGCTGCGGGCCAGGCTGAGGCCGGGGAACTCGCCGTGTGGCTGGCATTGACAGTCATCGGTGCCGCCGGGGCGTTTCTGCTACTTCGCGGTCATAACGCGGTGGTTCTGTCACGCGTGCTCGCGGTGTGCGTACTGTTACTCGGCGCCTGGGTCACCCTCGCCCATCCCCCGGAGCGGGCTCTGGACGAGGGGGCGTGGGCATGGATTGTCGTCGGTTGGTTCGGCGTCATGTTCCTGGCCCACCAGCCGTTATGGGTACTGGGAAGTCTGCTCGTGGCGAACAGTGCGGTCACCGGGGCTTACCTCGTCCTCAACGGCATCGATGACCGGGTGACGATCGGGCGATTCGTCGTGGTCGTCTGTATGAGCGCCGGTGTCCAACTCGTCGCCTGGCTGGCGGCCAGCTATTTGCACCGGGCCGCCGCCGACGCAGCCGATGCCAGCGTCGCGCTGGCCGAAACTCGGGCTCGGGAAACAACGGCAGACGAAATGCACGCCAGTCGAGCCCAGCGCTACGGGTATCTGGCGATCGAGTCGAGAGCGCTGCTCGCCGGGCTGGCCGATGGCAGTCTCGATCCCGGCGATGCCGAGGTCAGGCGCCGGTGCGCGATCGAGTCAGCCCGGTTGCGCAGGCTGTTCGCGGAAACCGACGATGTCGCCGATCCGATCCTGCACGAACTGCGGGCCTGTGCCGACGTCGCCGAACGGCGCAACGTGACGGTCGATCTGGTCGCGTTCGGGGAAATGCCACAGCTACCGGTCGAAATCCGCCGGGCACTGCTCGACGCACCGTTGGTGGCCCTGTCGACAACGGCATCCCGCGCGCGCGTCACCGTGGTCGCCAACCCGGACGAGGTCGTGCTGAGCGTGCTCGGTGACGCGGCCCCCGGCATCCGGATACCCCGGATCTCATTGCCGAGCCCACCCACCGTCACGATTACCGAGCATTCCGAGGAAGGACAACTGTGGGTGCAAGCACACTGGACAGCCCGGTGACGGTGGTCGTCATCGACGATCACCCGGTGGTGATTGAAGGAGTCAAGGCCTGGTTGGCGCCGGAGCCGCGGGTGCGGGTGGTGGCGACCGGCGACAGCATCGATACGCTAATCCTCGGCGATACGCCCCGGGCCGATGTCCTGATACTTGATCTCAACCTGCACGGCAGGCTCGTCTTTGACGACGTGGTCAGGCTCGCCGCCCAGGGACATCGGGTGATCGTGTACTCGCAGTTCACCGATCAGGATGTGGTGCACAGCGCCTTGAGCGCGGGCGCCCGGGAGTTCATCGCCAAGGACGAAGGACCGGCGCACCTCATCAATGCCGTGCTCGCGGTCGCGGCCGACGAGCCCTACGTCACTCCGGCCGTGGCCGGGGTGATAGTCAGCGACCGGCGTCCCAATCGACCGAAGCTGTCCGAGCGGGAGCGGACCGCCCTGCTGCTGTGGTTCCAGTCGATGTCCAAAGCCTCCGTCGCCCACCGCATGAACATCTCCCCCCACACCGTAGACATGTTCATCAGGCGCGCCCGGCTGAAATACGCCCAAGCCGGACGCCCCGCCCCCACCAAGGCCGACCTCCTCGTACGCGCCATCGAAGACGACCTAGTGCGCCCCGACCAAGTCGGCAGAGCCGACCCGTGAGTGGCGTTGAGTGCTATAGCAC
>JBOHHE010000311.1:0-6368 GCA_050700355.1 Pseudonocardiaceae bacterium | reverse complement strand
GGTGAGGTGTGGTCGCTGGTCAGCCGTCGTGGGTGCGGCAGATGCGGACGAACAGGTCGTTGAAGCCTGCGATGCCGCCGAACAGGCCGCCGATCTCGACCACCTGAACCCGCGATAGCGCGTCCGCCACCGGCGGTTCTATCGGAGGAAGGTTGGCCACCGCGTTGGCGAATGCCTCGTCGAAGCTGAGCTTCTTCGAGAAGCCGGTGGCCTCGTCAGCGCCCGGAGGGCAGGACCGGCTGCCCTCTCCCTTGATCGATTGACTGTAGCCGGCAAGTTCCGCCGGGCATTCTTCGATCTTGACGGCGTCACTGCCGTCGGCGTGATGGACCGTGATCGTGTCCTGGTCCGGCGGGAAGGGCACCGATTCCGCGTAGCGGTAGGGGGTGATGACCTGCGGGAAGACTCCCGGTTTGGGGCACTGCACCACGCTGAACTGCGGTGGAAAGATCAATATCAAGCTCTGCACTATGTCGACGTTGAAGCCGGGAGTGGGCAGTTCACCCTCCGCGACGATCAAAACGGAACTTCCGGCCCGAAAGGCACGGATCTGGTTGCGCTGGGCGAGTTGACACTTAACTGCCATGGGTTCCTCCGTGGACTGTGACTTGGCTCCTCGGATTCAGAGTTCCGGCAGGGAGATATTGATACCGCTGAAGCTCTCAGGTTTTCCGGCGCAGCGTATGCGTACCGTCGGGGAGTTGGCAGGTGATCCCGCGGCGGGCGAGCAGCTCCATGATCGGAACTGCGACGCGGCGAGTGGTGTCCAGCGCCTGGCGAGCCTGGCTGAGCGTGAACGGTGTGGGTAGGGCACGCAGCCGCTCGGCGGCGATACCGTCAGCGCCCGGGGCGAGGTATATCCCCTCGGCAATCTTGAGCAGCTGACCTGCTCGGACGGCTGCGGCGAGTTCCTTGACACCCAAGCCGAGTTCGGCGAGCCGGCTTGTCTCGGGTGCCATGAAGGGCCGTTGGGTGAGTTCAGCACGGAGGGTGTCGAGAATCCGTTGGAGCGCGGTGGGCAGGCCCGAGTCCGGACGGCCAGCATATATCCGCCCTTCGGTGACGATCATCACGGGAGGAAGGAGGAGCTCGACGAGCCGGGTGTCGGGCATGTCGGTGAGCCGGCGCGCGATCTCCAGCGGCATGCCGGGCTCCAGGGGGTTCGCGGCGGCGTGTTCGGTGACCGCGGTTACCAGCCAGGCGGCTCGCGTGGCGAGCACGTCTCGGTCGACCAGCCAACCGCCCGCTTCGACCGCATCCGGTGGCACGGGGGCTCCCATCGCGACCAGGTCGCTACGGCGGATCAGCCCTCGGCGGCGCAGTTCGGCGGCTCCGTCCGCGGTGCCGGTCATCGTGGCCAGCTCCTCGGCCCGAGCGGCGGCTGCGCCTCGGCGGCTCAGCCCGGGTGGGTGCACGTCCAGCACGGTGGCTCCGGCGGGGATGGTGCGGGTACCGGGATCGCGGATCAACGCGCGGTCACCGATCCGTAACGGTAGCGGTTCGGCCAGACCCAGTCGGGCGGTGTCGGCGCCGAGCGGGCGAACCCGCGCGGGCACCGCAGCGGCTCCGACGTGCAGCACCACCTGCCGAGGCAGTTCGGCTGCCTCGGCACCGGTCAGCCGGACGTCGATGGTCCGGGTGTTTCCCCAGGCGCCGGAGGTGAGCAAGGCGTGTCCTCGGCCCACGGCCTCACGCGGCAGTCCGCGCAGATTGACCGCCACCCGCGCCACCGAGGTCACCGATGGCACCGCCACACCGAGAGCTTGCAGCCCGCGCACCGCTACCCGCCGGCCCGAGGGGGACAGTTCGAGTTCGTCGCCCACCCGCAGCGTGCCGGCGGCCAGCGTGCCGGTGACGACAGTTCCCGCGCCGCGGATGGTGAACGCCCGGTCCACCCATAGCCGCACGTCCGCGTCGGCGTCCGGGGCGGGTAGTCCGGCGGCCAACTTCCCCAACGCGGCGCGCAGCTCGTCCAGACCCATTCCGGTGGTGCCGGAGACACCGACCGCCGGGACCCGGCCCAGCGACGAGCCGGCGAGGTGCTCCAGCGCTTCATCGCGGGCCAGCTCGGGATCCATCAGGTCGCTGCGGGTCACCACCAGCAGACCATGGCGGACGTCGAGCGCGTGCAGCGCATCCAGATGCTCCCGGGACTGCGGCATCCAGCCCTCGTCGGCGGCGACCACGAGCATGACGGCGGGCACCGGGCCGATGCCCGCCAGCATGTTGGGAACGAACCGCTCATGGCCGGGCACGTCGACGAATGCCACCGTCGGCCCGCTGGGCAAGGTCGTCCAGGCGAACCCGAGGTCAATGGTCATGCCCCGGCGGCGTTCCTCCGCCCACCGGTCGGGCTCCATTCCGGTCAGTACCCGGACCAGGGTGGACTTCCCGTGATCGACGTGACCCGCGGTCGCTATGACGTACATGACGTAGCGGCGGTGGCGACCACGGCGTCGCGTAATGAGCCGTCCTGATCGGGGGGGATCGCGCGTAGGTCCAGCAGGCAGCGGCCGCGTTCGAGCCTGCCGAGTATGGCCGGGGTGCCCGTGCGCAGCGCTTCGGCGAACCGTTCCGGCAGGCTGACGGCGGCACTGAGCAGCGTCACCCCCGGCGCGCCACCACCGCCGACAGTGGCCTGCGTCGCTACCGCCGTCGCGTCGATACCGTCGGTGCGCAGTGCCGCCGCGATCCCCGCCGCCCGGGGGTGCAGCGTTGCTGGTTCGGTGGCCAGCGCCGTCGAGGTGGGCGTCGCGGGTCCTCTCAAGGTGGCTTCCAGCGCGGCCAGGGTGAGCTTGTCCACCCGCAGCGCTCTGGCCAGCGGGTGGCGCCGCAGCCGGGTCACCAGTTCTGCGGAACCCAATAGCAGCCCGGCTTGCGGACCGCCGAGCAGCTTGTCCCCACTGGCCGTGACCAGATCGGCGCCTTGGGCCAGCGCGGTCGCGGCGTCCGGTTCGTCGGGCAGCGCCGCATGCGAGGTGAGCAGTCCCGAACCGATGTCGACGACGACCGGCACGCCCAGCCCGGTCAGTTCGTTGACCGGTACTGCTGACGTGAACCCCGTGATGCGGAAGTTGGAGGGGTGGACCTTGAGGATGAACCCGGTGTTCGGTCCGACAGCGGCCGCGTAGTCATCGGCTCGGGCCCGGTTCGTGGTGCCGACCTCGTGCAGCCGGGCCCCGGTGGAGACCAACAGATCCGGAATGCGGAATCCGTCACCGATCTCCACCAGCTCGCCCCGCGCGATGATGATCTCGCGTCCGGTGGCCAGCGCGGTTGCGGCGAGTATCAGCGCAGCGGCGCCGTTGTTCACCACGTGCACCCCGGAGGCTGCCGGCACCGCGTCGGCCAGGGCATCCAGCGCCCCCGCGCCGCGCCGTCCGCGTCCGCCGGTGGCCAGATCGAGCTCGACGTCGGTGGTGCCCGCCGCGACGCTCAGCGCCTCGATCGCAGCCGCGGACAGCGGCGCCCGGCCGAGGTTGGTGTGCAGCAGCACCCCGGTGGCGTTGAGTACCGGGCGCACGCTGCTCGCCGTGTCCGGCAATCCGGCCAGCACCTCGGCGACGATGCTGTCCGGCGCCAGGACGCCGTCGCGGACCCGCTGCTGGGCAGCGGTGACTGCGCGCTTCACCACCAGGCGTCCGAGCTTGTCGGCGGCTGCCGCAAGCTCCGGTTCAGCCAGCACCGTGTCGGTTCGCGGGACGCGCCGCCGGAGGTCCACTTCGGCGCGCCCTAGTCCCGCGCCGCGTCGATGTCCCCCAGGTCTATGTCCTCCAGCAGCGGGATGTTGCGCGCCTTGGCGTAGGCGCGCAACTCAGCCCGCGATTTCCGCAGCTCAGCGCGGGCCTCCGACAGTTCACGGTCGGCGCCGGCGGCCAGGTAGCGGGCTGCGGCAGCATCAGCGCGGGCATTGGTGAGCAGTTCGCGAAGGGAGGCGACCTCGCGCTCCAGCATGGTTATGCGAGTTCCGATGTTATCTTTGGAGTCCGGCACGGCCCTGATCATACTGTGTCACGCTCCATCACCGGAGCGCTCGACCGTACTAGAAATCTCCTGATCGATTAACTCGGCCCGGAGCCCGGGCTAAGGATCAGGGTCGTTGAGGCCACAGAAAGTGGTGAGCTGGTCCCGTCTGGTCACACGCCCCGGAACTGAGCAGCGCGTAAACCGCCCAGTACAGGCTCACGCCGAGTGCCACCCGGAGTCGAATGGGTTTGTCAATGATGTATCGCCAGAACCCGTCCTGACCGCGTCGGGCGACATCGGTGGCGGTTCCCTCGAGGCAGATTTCGGTGCCGTCAGGCGCGGTGCCATGAATCGACCAGTCGATGATTTGTCGCCATGACTGGCCTAGCATAACCTATGCATCTGAATCGGATCCGACGACCGCGGTGTCGAGCTTGGAGTCATCGCTACTGAAATGTGCCGATAGGTGCCCCGAGCCACAGGCCGGCGTCTGGATGCGGCGTTCGGTGTTCTCATCTTCAGCTCCCGTACAGGGAGATCCGGCAATGTGGGGGTCTGAGCATCGACGACCAGGGGAGCGACCATGAGTTCCGAGCACCACCGGCACGAACATGACTGTGGTCTTGGGCACGACTTACGCGTGCTTATGGGCAGGCGACGCCTTCTCGGCATGTTCGCCGGAGCCAGCCTGGTCACACTCGCCGGGTGCGCAACGGGCACATCCGGCGGGGAGCCCCCCTCTGGGGGCGCACCTCGCGGGGGCGGCACACCCTCTGCGGGGCCGCCCAACGCCGCTGCGTCCGGTTCAGCCAACGAGATTCCCCAGGAGACGGCCGGGCCCTTTCCAGGTGACGGTTCCAACGGCCCCAACGTGCTCACGGAGAGCGGGATTGTGCGTAGCGACATCCGATCGAGCTTCGGGGGGTTGTCAGGCACAGCTACGGGTGTGCCGCTGACGATCGAGCTTACGGTGACCGACAGCGGCAACGGTGGCGTCGCGTTTCCCGGGGCCGCCGTCTACGTGTGGCACTGCGACCGTGACGCGAGCTACTCGCTCTACGACATCGAGGACCAGAACTACCTGCGTGGGGTACAGGTGGCCGACACGGCCGGGAAGGTGCGGTTCACGAGTATCTTCCCCGCCGCCTACTCCGGACGCTGGCCGCACATCCACTTCGAGGTCTACCCGAACCTCGCGGCCACGACCTCCTCGGACAGCGCGATCACGACCTCACAGCTCGCCCTGCCGGAAGCAACGTGCACTGAGGTCTATACCACCGACGGGTACCGTGCGAGCGTCCGCAACATGGCCCGGACCCCCCTGGATTCGGACAGCGTGTTCCGCGACGGATACTCGACTCAGCTTGCCACGGTCACCGGCAGCGTGTCCGACGGGCTGGCGGCAGCGCTCACGGTCCCCGTAGAGGTCTGATCTACCAGTACGCCTCCGGTCCTCGACGCCACCCGGGCCCGGTGCGACCGGGCTGCTCGGTCGTTGGCAGACTTCGGGGTCATGTCCGACCACCACTATGTGATCACGCTGGGCTGCCCGGACCGTACCGGCATCGTTGCCCGCATCTCCGGGTTTCTGGCCGAGGCGGGAGGGTGGATCACCGAAGCCGCCTACCATGCCGATCCGGACACCGGGTGGTTCTTCACCCGTCAGGTGGTGCGCGCCGATTCACTGCCGTTCGCGGTGGGGGAGCTGCGGGAACGCTTCGGCGCGGTAGCGGCTGAGCTGGGCAGCGAGACGGACTGGCAGATCAGCGACACCGGTCGCAAACCCCGGGTGGTGGTGCTGGTGTCCCGGGAGGCGCACTGCTTGTACGACCTGCTGGGCCGGATCGCCACAGGTGAGCTCGACGTCGATCTGCGGGCCGTGCTGGGCAATCATCCTGAGCATGAGATGGTGACGCGGGCACATGGAATTCCGTTCCACCATGTGCCTTTCCCGGCGCAGGCCGATGCGAAGGTCCCCGCGTTCGCTCAGCTGCGCAAGCTGGTGGATGTCGAGGAACCGGACGCCATTGTGCTTGCCCGCTTCATGCAGATCCTGCCCAGTGACCTCTGCGCGGCGTGGGCGGGCCGGGTGCTGAACATTCACCACAGCTTCCTGCCCTCGTTCGTCGGCGCGCGACCCTATCACCGGGCGCACCAGCGCGGGGTCAAGCTGGTTGGCGCGACGTGCCACTACGTCACCGCCGAACTGGATGAGGGCCCGATCATCGAGCAGGACGTGATCCGGGTCGATCACGCCGACACCGTGGCCGACATGGTGCGCAAGGGCCGCGACATCGAGAAGGTGGTCCTGGCCCGCGGGCTGCGCTGGCACCTGGAGGACCGGGTCCTGATGCACGGCAACCGCACAGTCGTCTTCACCTGACCCGTGAGTGGCATTGGGT
>JBOHHE010000310.1:0-1722 GCA_050700355.1 Pseudonocardiaceae bacterium | reverse complement strand
GTGGTGGACGTGCTCGCAGACACCGGTCATGACGGCGAGGAAGCCGACAATCTGTTCGGCGCGATCGACGCGCTGCGTATCCCCGTGGAATACCTGGCCGAGCTGTTCACCGCCGGTGATGTCGGGCCGGTGCGCGCTGCCCTGCAGCGGCTGGCTGCGATGCGCGCGCACATGCGCCGGGTCAACCTCGCCGAGCAGCTGCGACCGGAGATCGCCCAGGCGGTGCGTCTGACGCCGACGGAGATCGAGGCGATGTACCGGTTGCTGGCCATTGCGAAGTACGACGAGCGCTATGTCATCCCCAGCGCGGCCGGCTCGGATGCCCATCGGCTGGACGCCCTGGCCACCGGATGCAGTCTGGACTCCGCCGGTGGGCCGGGTATGACCGCCTTCGACGTCATGGACGACAAGTTCCACCTGACGCAGCGGCTGACCGGCGATGATGGCCCAGTCGACAGCACAGCGGCGCCCGCGGACAAGGGAAATCGGATCAACCTGCTCAATTGGGACGGCAAGCGCACGAATGGTCTGTTTCCTCCTACCGAGAACGGAAATGGTGTGGTGAAGGACCAGGAGCAAGCGGAGGAGCCCGTCCGATGAGCCCGGTCTGGATGAAACGCCGAAAGCCAACGGAACCCAGGGGTGAAGGTCGTCGCCCGCCTATCCCCGAGGAACGCGATGTGCGTCTGGTGTGGCGAATTGCCGCGCTGTTGCTGGATTACCCGACCCAGCAGATCATGGATATGCTCGACGAGCTGCAGGCAGGAGCCGGATCGCTACCCCCACCCGCGGGCCCGATGCTGGTGACGTTCGTGGACCATGTGCGCCGAACTCCTCCGATGGAGCTGGCCACGCACTACGTGGAGACATTTGACCTGCGACGCCGTAACTGCCTGCACCTGACTTATTACGCTTTCGGGGACACCCGCAAACGTGGCATGGCACTGTTGCGATTCAAGCACGCCTATCGCATGGCGGGTGTCACGCTGGGTGAGCACGAATTGCCCGATCATCTGGCGGTGGTGCTGGAATTCGCGGCGACTGTCGACCCGCCGGCCGGCCGGCGGTTGCTGATCGAGCATCGACCGGTCATGGAACTACTGAGGCTGTCCCTGCAGGAGTGCGATTCACCCTATCTGGCGGTGCTCGACGCGGTGTGCGTCACCCTGCCGGAGCTGGGTACGGCCGACCGGCGACGGATTGCCGAGCTGGCGGCGCAGGGACCCCCTGAGGAGGAAGTGGGCCTGGAGCCGTTCGCGATGGACCCGACGATGATGGGCGGACGCCGATGACCACAGTGCTATGGATGACCGTGCCGTACGTGGCTCTCACCTCCTTTTTGCTCGGCCACGTCTGGAGATACCGGCACGACCAGTTCGGGTGGACCACGCGCTCCTCCCAACTCCATGAAAGTAAGCTGCTCCGGCTGGGCAGCCCGTTGTTCCACTTCGGGCTGCTGGCGGTGCTCTTCGGGCACGTGCTGGGCATTGTGATTCCGGCGAGCTGGACTGCGGCTCTCGGTGTCTCCGACCATACCTACCACTTGGTGTCGGTTTCTTTCGGTACGTTGTCCGGCCTGGTTACGGTCGTCGGGCTGGCGATCCTGCTCTACCGGCGGTTTACCGTGGTGGCGGTCCGCAAGGCCACCACCGCCAACGATAAGGTCATGTATCTGCTCCTGACCGCCGCAATCGGCACCGGAATGCTCAACACTGTGGGTAA
>JBOHHE010000309.1:0-4304 GCA_050700355.1 Pseudonocardiaceae bacterium | reverse complement strand
GGCCAGCATCGACGGTGGGGAGGACCTGGAGAAGCTGGTCGGGTCTCGCGGTGCGGTGCTTGAGGCGCTACAGGAGTTGACCCGGCTGGCGGTGCAGCAACAGACCGGTAGCCGTAGCCGGCTGATGCTCGATATCGCTCAGTGGCGGGCCGCCCGGCGTGCTGAACTCAGCGAACTCGGCCGCTCGACTGCGCAACGGGTACGCGACGGTGGGGAATCGACCCGGCTGCATCCGATGACACCGTTCGAGCGCAAGATCGTGCATGACGCGGTGGCATCCGTCGGCGGGGTGTACAGCGAGAGTGAGGGAGAGGAGCCGCGACGCCGGGTCGTGGTGTTCCGTTCTCCCTGACCTACCGCGGCGTCTGACCGCCGGGGATCCTGTCTCCTGCGGCGGCGGGCGTCGCGTGGGTGCCAGTTCGTGCCTGCGGCCCCGTGACCCTTGAAGCGGTCTGCGGGGCCGCGGTGTGCTGGTCGTCCGCTGAGTACCGATCCCTGACGGCGGCCGTCGGGCTGCCGGTGCGATCGGTTGTCGGCTGCCCGTTGACTCTGCCGGTAACCGATGTTCCACGTGAAACGGAGACGCGGGATGGATCTGGCGGCGGCCCAGGCGGTTTTCGGAGATCGGTACCCGGCTGCGGAGCAGTACGTCGCGCGACTCGCTGGATCTGGCGTCACTCGAGGGCTGATCGGCCCACGTGAGGCGGATCGGTTGTGGGAGCGGCACATGCTGAATTCCGCTGTCCTCGGGGAGCTCGTTCCGGACGGTGCTGCGATTTTGGACGTAGGCTCCGGGGCGGGACTGCCGGGGATTCCGCTCGTGCTGGCCCGGCCCGATCT
The DNA here is from genome assembly GCA_050700355.1 of Pseudonocardiaceae bacterium. GTDB lineage: Bacteria > Actinomycetota > Actinomycetes > Mycobacteriales > Pseudonocardiaceae. The sequence continues at coordinate 3,464 of JBOHHE010000309.1, read as the reverse complement.
GTCCGTCGTACTTCTGGAGCCGATGGCGAGGCGGGTGGACTGGCTTCAGGAGGTCGTGGCGGAACTCGCGCTACCGATTCAAGTGCACCGCGGTCGGGTGGAGGACTCTGGTATGCGGGCCGAACTCGGTCAATGGGAGGTGTTGACGGCCCGCGCTGTAGCGCCCCTGGGACGCTTGGCAGGCTGGTGCCTTCCGCTGTTGGTCTCCGGTGGTCGGTTGTTGGCGGTCAAGGGTGCCAGTGCGGGCGAGGAAGTGGCGCGAGACCTGCGCGCAGTGCAGGCTGCCGGAGGGGAAGGCGTGGAGATCGTGCAGTGTGGAGCGGCGTTCGTGCAGCCACCGACCACGGTGGTGGTGGTGCGGCGAGGTGCCAAGCGTGTCACCCGGAGTGCGGGGACACGGAGGAGAAAGGATTGATGAGCGTGATCCCCGAGTGGCACGGCGGGACGTCGGAGGTAGCTGCCCCGGACTGGGTGGGTACACCCGATCCAGCTCCGCGCCCTGTTCCACGTGACTCTGTTCCACGTGACTCTGTTTCACGTGGAACCACTTCCCTGCGTTCGGCTACCGGCACAACGCAGTCGGCGACGCCCCCTGAGGCGATCTCCCGCGCAGTGGGGCGGCTGTCATATCCGCACGGTGCGCCGGCTGCGTCCTTTTCGGATGGCGGATGGACTCCGATAGCGGACGAGGCAGCGCGGGCCACGCGGGTCAAGCACCCGACCGACCCGTGGCCCCGGCCCGACCGGCGCCGGGTGCTGGCGGTGGCCAATCAGAAGGGCGGCGTCGGTAAGACCACGAGCACGGTGAACCTGGCGGCGGCGATGGCGCTGCACGGGTTGCGCGTACTGGTGCTCGACCTTGACCCACAGGGAAACGCCTCGACCGCGCTGGGCGTGGACCATCGGTCCGGCACGCCTTCGGTGTACGAGGTGCTGCTCGGTGAGATCGGTCTGGCGGACGCTCTCGCGGTGAGTCCGCAGTCGCCCAACCTGCTGTGTATCCCCGCCACTATCGACCTCGCCGGTTCGGAGATCGAGTTGGTGACCATGGTAGCCAGGGAGTCCCGGCTCAAGGAGGCCTTGCCGGACGCCGAACTCGAGCGACTGGACGTCGACTACGTCTTCATCGACTGCCCTCCCTCCCTGGGGTTATTGACGGTGAACGCTCTCGTCGCCGCTCCGGAGGTACTGATCCCTATCCAGTGCGAGTACTACGCGCTGGAGGGGCTCGGGCAGCTGCTGCACAACATCGAGTTGGTGCGGTCGCATCTCAATCGCGGGCTGACCGTCTCCACGATCCTGCTGACGATGTACGACGGACGCACCAAACTGGCTGATCAGGTCACTGCGGAAGTCCGCAACCACTTTGGTGATCAGGTGCTGCGCACGGTCATCCCGCGCAGCGTGAAAGTCTCCGAGGCGCCGGGTTTCGGGCAGACCGTGCTGGTCTACGATCCGGGCTCGCGGGGGGCGATGTGCTACCTGGACGCCGCCCGCGAGATTGTGCAGCGCTCCCACGATCCGGGTGGCGAGGTGTTCCGCTGATGCCCCCCGACAGCGGGACGCATCAGCGTAAGGGTGGCCTCGGTCGGGGCCTGGCCGCATTGATCCCCAGTGGCCCAGCCTCGAGTGCACCTGGGACGGTCGAACGCCGCAGCGACCAGCGTGATGAGCCGCAAAGCCCCAGCGACGGCGTCGCGGGAGCCGTGTATCGAGAGGTGGCCACCGGTGCCATCGTGCCCAATCCTCGACAACCACGGCAGGTCTTCGACGGCGAGACGCTGGCCGAGCTGGAGCACTCGATCCGCGAGTTCGGCCTCATGCAACCCATCGTGGTCCGGGAACTGGCCACCGGATCCTACGAACTCGTCATGGGTGAGCGACGCTGGCGGGCGGCGCAACAGGCGGGCTTGGACCGCATTCCGGCGATCGTCCGGAGCACGGCCGATGATGAGATGCTCCGCAACGCGTTGCTGGAGAACATCCACCGGGTACAGCTCAATCCCCTGGAGGAGGCTGCTGCGTACCAGCAGCTACTCCAGGAGTTCGGGGTGACCCACGAGCAGCTTGCGACCCGGATCGGCCGCAGCCGGCCGGTCATCACCAACACCATCCGACTACTCAGATTGCCGGTTGCGGTGCAGCGCCGGGTCGCCGCCGGAGTACTCTCCGCCGGACATGCCCGGGCCCTGCTGGGGCTGGACGAGCCGGCTGCCCAGGAGGATCTGGCCGCCCGCATCGTCGCCGAGGGCCTCTCGGTGCGGGCCACCGAGGAAGCGGTCACCTTGGCCCGCACCGAGCCCACCCGGTCCTCCCCGAAGACGGTGACCCGCCGACCGATGCAGGCACCCGGGCTGCAGGAGCTCGCCGAGAATCTTTCCGACACCTTCGAGACCAGGGTCAAGGTGGAACTCGGCCGCCGGAAGGGTCGGATCGTCGTCGAGTTCGGATCCGTCGAGGACCTGGAGCGCATCGTGGCGCTGATGACCCCCGATGCCCGCCATGACGGACGGCAGAAGGATCCGTAAGCAGTCGCGACGGCGTGCTCTGGGCAGCGGTGGTCGGTGGGATCAGCTCGCCGGGCAGGCGAACGGTGACGTGCCGGGGAGTGTGACGCTCTGCCGGTCGGGTCCGACTTCCTACAGCCACGCTTCCAGGGGTGGTGCGCCGCGTTGGGTGAACCATCGGAGGGTCGCCAATGCCTCATCGGCGAGACTGCGCGGTCCGGACTGGCGTACGGCAAGCCGGCAGAGCCCCAGCCGCATCCAACCCGGCGACCAGAGACCTTATGCCCTCACTGATCACGTTGTCTTTCGTCCATTGCTGTCATTCCGGTCAACTGAGGATGGCGGTTTTGGCTGCGTGGGCGAGGATGCTTTGTGTCGTGGAGGGCAGGCCGATCCGGTTCCAGTGGAAGATGACGTGGTGAGCGAGGACCGCGCGTGTTCCCCGTTCCAGTGTTCCTTCGTGGGCCGCTGCGGCGAGTGCTTGTCCGGCATGGTGGAACGCTGCGGCCCAGGACGCAGCGAAGGCCAGTGGGCCGTCCGTGCCGAACAGCGCGCCGGTGGGGCCTGCATCATAGGTCATGAGTGTGTGCAGGCTTTGTGCCAGGTCGGTGAGCTGGTCGGTGGGCTTGTCGGTGGAGATCGGGCGTAGTCCTGCCACGCGGTGCCAGATGTCGCCGCACTCGAACCACTCCTGTCCGGCGGCGCGGAACAGGGTGTTGCATAGCAGCACGGACAGCTCCCGACGGCCTATGGTGGGCTCCGGTCGGCGCAGGTAGGCCAGGATGTTGGTGCTGTCGGAGAAGAAGAGGTCGTGGGCGATGTCCATCCCCCTTCGGCCGCCGAACGCGGCGGTCTCCGGTTCGTAGCGGGTCTGGTGCCAGCGCGAGATAAGCCCGGTCGTCGTGAGTCCGTCCAGAATGGGGTTGATGGCGGTCGTCATCTCGGCGGGCTCGATGT
>JBOHHE010000308.1:0-4118 GCA_050700355.1 Pseudonocardiaceae bacterium | reverse complement strand
GCGCTGAGCAACCTCGGCGGTGACCTGTCGAGGCAGGGAAAGTGGGAGGAGGCGCTGGGCGTAACCGGCGAGGCTGTGAAGATCCGTCGCCGCTTGGCGAGCGTGAATCCGGTGGCCTTCGAGCCTGACCTGGCCATGGCACTGACCAACCTCGGCTGCCGACTAGCTGATTTGCGGCGGCGGGAGGATGCGGTGGGGGCGATGGTGGAGGCGGTGGAGATGTATCGCCGGTTGGCGGGGGTGAATCAGGCGGCCTTTGAGCCTGACCTGGCCAAGGTGCTGTCCAATCTCGGCGCGATGCTCTCGGGTCTCGGACGGCGGGAGGAGGCGCTGGCGGCGACCGTAGAGGCTGTGGCGGTGTGTCGCCGGTTGGTGGGGATGAATCAGGCGGCGTTCGAGTCCAATCTGGCTTCGGCGCTGACTAATCTCGGCATCGCTCTGTCGGGTTTGGGGCGGCGGGAGGATGCGGTGGGGGCGATGGTGGAGGCGGTGGAAGTTTACCGCCGGTTGGCGGGGGTGAATCAGGCGGCGTTCGAGCCTGACCTGGCCACGGCGCTGAGTAGCCTCAGCGACGACCTGTCGGCGTTAGGGCGGAGGGACGAGGTGTTGGGGGCGGCGGTGGAGATGGTAAAGATTCGTCGCCGGTTGGCGAGAGTGAATCCGGCGGTCTTCGAGCCCGAGCTGGCCGTGGCGCTGACCAATATCGGCAACCGCCTGTCGGATACTGGTCGGCGGAAGGAGGCGCTGGGGGCAGTGACATGGGCGGTGGAAGTCTATCGCCGGTTGGCGGGGGTGAATCCGGTGGCCTTCGAACCCGACCTCGCTACGGGACTGAGCAAGCTCGGCGGGATGCTGGCTGCTCTGGGGCGGTGGGAGGAGGCGTTGGCCGCGACGGCGGAGGCGGTGGAGATTCGTCGCCGGTTGGCGGGAGTGAATCCGGAGGTCATCGCGCCTGACCTGGCTCGCGCTTTGTGGGGCTTCGCGTGGGTGCGAGCTGCTGGTCAGGTAGAACTGGCGGAGGCACTGACCGCCGCCGAAGAGTCGGTGGCCATCTATGAAGGAATGGTTCAGCGGTTACCGCAAGCGTTCACCGACGACTTACGTGGCGCCCTTGCCGCCCTTGCCGACGTACTCGATGGCCTGGGGCGCGGGGAAGAAGCAGCCCGTGTTCGTCACCGCATCGACCGGCTTGACGATGAGGGATAACCATTTCGCTGAACCGCGATGCCGTAGCTCAGTGCCCGCTTAGCGCGGTCCAGTGAGCCCGACGGGGGTGAGAACCCGATTGGGCTCACTGGCACATAGCCTGGCGGTCGCACCTCTCATTGAGTGCGATGCCCCGGGGTAGCTTCCCGAGGCATCGGTAGGGAGCTGATGAGATGTCCGTTGTAGACGTTGACGACGAAGTGCTGGCGATCGGCGTGCGGTTGCGCATGATCCGTCGTCGGCGCGGGCTAGGTCTGACCGGTGACTGCTGGGCTCGCAGGCATCAGCGCCGTACCTATCGATGCTGGAACGGGGAGAGCCGCGGGTTCAACCGGTGCGGCCTGGACATCGCAAGCGGGGTGGCAACAATCAGCGTGACATGAGACGGACGTCGCGACGAAGGTGATGAGGAATGATCATCCAGCTTTCGGATGAGCAGCATCGGTGGCGTTTTGCGAGGTGATAGTCGATCCAGTGCGTGAGCTGGGCAGCGAACCTGGTAGCAGGTGTTACGTCGCAGGTCGGGGTAGGATGCGGTTGAGCATGATCAACTCACGACTGAAGATCATTTAGACTCAGGTTTGCCCAACGGCAGGTTGACCACTCTCTGGTCAGTGGGCCGTCCTGGGACTGGCTGGGGAAGGAGTCGATCTCGTGAGCGAAGTGAGGGCCGAACCAGGGCTGATCGGTCAGCGTGTGCGGCGTGTCAGGGAGTCACAGGGCAAGTCGCTGGACGTGATCGGTGGGCTTGCCGGGATCAGCGGCCCTTACCTTTCTCAGCTTGAACGAGGGATACGCCCCTTAGATCGGTTCTCCTTGATCCTCAAGATCGCGAACGCTCTGGGTGTTCCCGTGACCGATCTGACCAGCTTGCCCATCCCTACACCCGGCAATGGCAAGACCGACAGCGCTGTGGAGGCGGTGCGTCGGGCGCTGACCGCAGTCGAGCTAGATCGGCCAGCCGGTCTCATAGTCCCGGTAGAAGTCCTACATGACCGCGTGAGGGCTGCTCAGCGGACTCGGTATGCGGCGGACTTCCGGAAGGTCGGAGAGCTACTGCCCAGCTTGATCAGAGATCTGCACACCACGCTGAACGACGGCCGGAACGTAGCTGAGCTGCTCGACCTCGCCGTGCTGGTACATGTGGACCTCACTTGTATGTGGCTGAGAGATGCGTCGGCGCATGCCGATCTGCGACGCAAGGCCGCCAACATCGCGCGACAGCTAGCGCATCGCAGGGACGAGCCGACCACCCTCGCCGTTGCTGCGTTCGGGACGGCTCACACCTTGCTGGCCAGCGGCATGCCCGATCTTGCGCAAGACGAGCTGAACTCGGTGTCGCTTCCGACCGGCAGCGCACCGGGACTGGCTGGAGCTCTGCTTCAACAACAGGGATATGCGGCAACCATGGTTGATGATCTGGGGAACGCAGCAGCCGCAATGGCCGAGGCCAGTGATCTGGCCGCAGTCGTCGGGGAGATTGGTCTGAGTCCTCTGGGCTTCGCCTTCGGCCCTCTCCAGATCGGGATACAAGGCATGAACCTGCACCTGGAAGCGGGCGACGCGGCTGCCGCTGCCGCCCTTGGTCGAACGCTGGAACCTCGAGCCCACCCGTACGCCACCCGTCAAGCTGCTTACCACGTCAACATGGGTCGCGCCCTGGCAAAGCTGCGAGGAGCTCAGGACAGGGCGCTGGCGGCGATCTGTATAGTCGAGGAGCTGATGCCGGTTCGAGTGCGTCGCAACCTCTACGTGAGAGAGACGATCGCCGAACTGATCCAGCGATCACGACGCAACGCGATATCTCGCGAGCTGCGCGAATTGGCGAAGCGGTCTGGCCTAGATCTTTTAAACTCATTCGGGTGATGCTAACCGTAAGAGCGTAATGTGTGGTAGCAGCCACAGATGGGCTCGGCATTACGACGGAACTGGACGGAAATAAAGCGATGACCAGCGCCTACGTTGTGACCGTCCGCCGCGACATCACCGACCAGTTCCACCGTTTCCTCGCCGTCGAGTCCGAACTGCATGAGCAAACGCAACGGGCACAGGAACCACAGCAGACATGGAACACCGAAGCGACTGACGCCCTATATTCTTTTGGTTATAGTATACGCATGTAGACATCGAGTAGTGGGGCTGGGGGTGCTGGTTGTCGGGTGCCGATATGGTGGTAGCCCCATCTGGTGTAGGCGTTCCGGGCTTGGGTGTTGCCATGATGGGTGGCGATGGTGATGCGTTGTTCACTACGTTTAGCAAGTAGTTCGTCGTGGATACATCGGCCGATGCCTTGGCGTTGATGCTGGGGTTTAACGATGACCTCGAAGAGCGCGAACGTGCGGTGTCCGTCTTCACGGGTGAACATGGGATCGGTCAGTGGTGGTTGGATAGTTGCCCACCAGCGTGTGGTAGTTGGCAGGGTGATTCCGTAGGCAAAGCCTATGGGTTCCTCGTTGGCATAGGCGACAACAGCACTGAAACCTGACATGGTAGCGTGGCGTTCGATTCGTTGAGTGTAGCGTTCCATCGACCAAAACGGTTTATCGATTTCGTGTCCGAACGCCTCACGATAGAGATCGATAGCAATGTTTCGGATCGTACTAAATTCTTGGCCCGTGTAGTGGTGTAGTTCTACGTCGGGTTTGGGTGCTGTCATGGTGTCGTCGATCTCGTCTGCCAGAGGTACTGGTTGTAGTGGGCGTTCCAGTCGCGTACAACCGAGACGGTATGCCATCTGTTGAGTAGCTTGTGCATACGTTTTAGTCGGTTGACAAGGTGACGAGAGTCTAGTATCGCGTAATTGAAGTTCCTTTTTTTATGAAGGTGGTCCGGCGTTTGCTGGTTGCCTTGCTGATGATGACTTCGGCGGGCTTGGTCCAGTTGAATGGCTGACAGTCTTTGTTGTAGTGGGT